>NZ_JACGWV010000002.1:631188-946783 GCF_014137995.1 Promicromonospora sukumoe | reverse complement strand
GCCCCCGCGCAGGAGCGCATCGACGCCGACGAGGTCGCCCGGGTCCGGGACGCGCTCATCGGCTCGCGGGCGCAGCTCGCCGGCTACATCGGGGCGCTGCACCGGGTGCGCGAGCCGTGGCGGGTCTCCGCGTACGACGCGCTCCAGGCGCTGGCCCGGCTGACGTCGGAGCGGCCCGCGCCGGCCACGCGCGTGCGGCTCGGCTCGGACTCGGTGCTCGCCCTGCCCGCCGAGCGCCGGGCGGAGCTCGCGGCCGACCTCGAACGCGCGGCCGAGCTCGGGGCGTTCACGCTTAAGTCGTCGTCGAGCCCGTGGTTCGGCGCGCACATCCTCACGGACGACGACGCGCGCTCGGCCCTCGCCCGCGTGACCCGCCTGGGCGAGCACACGCTGCCGGAGCTGCGCAAGCAGATCGAATACGTATCGAAGGTGACGGGCCTGGTCGAGGCGTCGACGGCGCGGCAGTGGGGCGAGCAGCTCGCGATGCTCGGCGGCATGCGGGGCACGCTCGACGTGTTCCAGCCGATGGTCTTCGAGCGAACCGCGGCCGACATGGTCCAGGCCACGGCGTCGCGCAAGCAGCGCGCCGACCAGGGCACCGAGATGGGCTGGCTGGAGCGACGCCGGCTGAAGCGGCGCGCCCGCGAGATGGTGCGGCCCGGCGTCCGCGTGCCCGACATGCACGCGGCCCTGGTCGAGGTGCAGCGGCAGCGCGAGGTCTGGCAGGCGCAGTGCCCGCGCGGCGGCTGGCCCACGCTCCCCGAGGGCCTCGCGGGCGTGGAGGAGACGTACGAGGCGGTGCGCATCGACCTCGAGGCGCTCGAACCCGTGCTGCGCTCCTCGCAGGCGGGCGGCGACCTGCTCGATCTCGACCTGTTCGCGCTGGTCCAGCGGCTCGCCGCGCTGTCCGAGACGCAGGAGGCCCTGGTCCCGCTCCCCGAGCGGACGGCGGTGCTGCGGCGCCTGCGTGCG
This sequence comes from Promicromonospora sukumoe, assembly GCF_014137995.1. NCBI lineage: Bacteria > Bacillati > Actinomycetota > Actinomycetes > Micrococcales > Promicromonosporaceae > Promicromonospora > Promicromonospora sukumoe. The sequence goes on along the minus strand of NZ_JACGWV010000002.1, from coordinate 945,811 downwards.
GCCGGGCTCGGCGAGCTGGTCGATGACCTCGGTGAGCGCCGGGTCGAGGTCGACCTCGTGGGCCCCGAGCTGGAGCTGTCATGGTGGTCGTCGGTGTTCGAGCAGATCCTGGCCGTCGAGCCGGACCTCGCCGGGCAGGACGGCGCCGGGCTGGACGCCCTCTCGGGCCGGTTCCGCGAGCTCGACCGGCGGCACGTCGGATCGCTGTCCGCGCCCGTCCGGGCGGCGGTGCGCGCGCACCTCGGCGCGGCCATGCGGGACGAGCGGGAGGACGCCGAGGCGCTCTACGCGACGCTGGTCGGCGGTGGCCTGACCTCGATGCGCGACCTGGTCAAGGGCCACGGCTCGACCGTGCGCCGGCTGCGGCCCACCTGGGTCTCCACGCCGACGATGGTGCCGCACCTGCTGCCCGCCGAGAAGAGCGCCGACCTGGTGATCCTCGACGCCGTGCAGCACGTGCCGGTCGAGGTGGTCGTGCCCGCGCTGGCGCGCGGCCGGCAGATCGTCGTGGTCGGCGACCCGCGGTCGGCGTCGGGCACCGCGGTGCGCGACCTCGCGCGGCTGCTGCCCCGCGTGACGCTCCAGCCCGAGCCCGCCCGGCGCGACCCGCGACTGACGGGCCTGCTGGCCGAGCACGGGTACGAGGGCATCATGCGCCCCGCGCCCCTGCCGCGCACCGAGGCCCTGGTGCACTTCTCGCTCGTGGACGGGACCGGCATGCCCGACCCGGTCTCCGGCACCGTCGAGTCGACGAGTGCCGAGGTGGAGCGGGTCGTGGACCTCGCGATCGAGCACGCGATGACCCGGCCCGAGGAGACCTTCGGCATCGTGACCGTCACGGCCGCGCACGCCGACCGCATCCGCGAGCGGCTGCTCGCCGAGGTTCGTGCGAACCCGGCGCTGGCGCCGTTCTTCGCGGGCTCACGCCCCGAGCCCGTGGTGGTCGCCGACGTGACCGGCGTGGCCGGCCTGGCGCGCGACACGATCGTGCTCACCCTCGGCTTCGGGCGGACGCCGCACGGCCGCGTGCTGCACCGGTTCGGCGTGCTCGGCGAGGGCGGCGGCGACGCGATGCTGCTCGGCTCGCTGGGGGCGGCGCGCAAGCGGCTGCACGTCGTGTCCTGCTTCCCGGCGTCCGACCTGGACCCCGAGAGGCTGCGCGGGCCCGGGCCGAAGATGCTGGCACGGGTGCTGTCCTTCGCGGAGGAGCGCTCGGGGCTCGCGGACCAGGTCGAGATCGGCAACGGCGTGGACGTGGCGCGGTCCGTGGACCGGCTCGTCGTGGACCTGGGGGAGCGGCTGTGGCGGTCGGGCCTCGTGGTCGAGACCGACTACGGGCTGCCCGGCGGCGACCGCATCCCGCTCGCGGTCGGGCACCCGGACCTGCCGGGGGAGCTGCTCGTGGGCGTGCTGACCGACGACGCCGCGTACGTGGCCGAGCCCTCCATCCGGGTGCGCGACCGGCAGCTCGCCGAGCGGCTCGAACGGCTCGGCTGGGTCGTGGCGCAGGTGTGGTCCGCGGCCGCGTTCCTGGACCCCGACGCCGAGGCGGAGCGCGTGCGCCGCGTGGTCCTGGCCGTGCGGGACGCCCGTGTCGGCCTGTCCGGGGGCGTCCCGCCGGCGGCGGACCTGATCGTCCCCCAGGTCCTGGACGACTGACCCGCCCCCCGCCCCACCCCTCGTTGAGTGCTGGATATTTGTCCTCTCGGAACGTTTCGAGAGGACAAATATCCAGCACTCAACGAGGGCGGTGGGCGGCCGGGCGACAATGGTGTCGTGAGTGAGTCCGAGAAACTTCCGGCCGATCCCGCGGCGTCAGGGTCGGCGGCCCGGCGGCGGGGTCCGCGGCGTGCCGTGCGACGGGGGACCGAGCGGGAGGCGGTGCTCGGAGTGAGCGCGGACGAGCGCCCGTCCGGCTGGGGCGAGGGCGCCGACGGCGGCCCGGGCAGCTCGGCGGACGGCGGTCACGGCTCCAACGACGAGCAGCTCCGCCGCGACGTCCCGCCCCACTGGGGCTGACGCCGGCGACGGGTGATCGGCGGCGCCAGGTGATCGGTAGTTCCGGGTGGTCGGTAGATGGTCAGGTGATCGGTAGTTCGAACTACCGATCACCTGACCATCTACCGACCACTCTGCTGCCTCAGAGAGCCGGTGGCTCAGTTGGGTCGTGCGTCCGACGCCGGGCTCGACTGCACGCCGGCCTGGACCCGGAGCAGGTCGCGGATCTCGGTGAGGAGAACGGTCTGCTCGTCGAGGGCCTCCTCGACGACCTCTTCCTCGACGGGCTTCTTGCGCAGCTCGCTCAGCTTCTTGACCGGGATGATCACGAAGAAGTAGATCGCCGACGCGATCAGCAGGAACATGATCAGGCCCTGGATGAACAGGCCGATCTGGAACTTGGTCTCCTCGCCCTGCCAGTTCGGGACGTAGAACGCGATCTCGGTGAAGTCGGGGGCGCCGAAGAGCCACCCGATGAACGGCATGATGAAGCCGTCGACGAGGCCGCTGATGACTCCGGAGAAAGCCGCGCCGATGACGACGGCGACCGCGAGGTCGAGCACGTTGCCGCGGGTGATGAATTCCTTGAAGCCGTTGAGCAGGTTACGCATTGATTCCCCTGGATCTCTCTCACGTTGGTGTGGGTCGGCGTGGGCCGGAACCTCGATGGGGATTGTGGTGGAAAATCCCGTTCAACGCACGCGCAGTCGGCCATTGACCGCTTCGATCACGGCACCAGCACCGCCGTCACCGAGCCCCAGCCAGACACCGCCGAGAGCTCCGGGGCGTCGTCGGGGCTCACCGCGACGAGCGTCACGGGCCCCTCGCCGTCCGGGGCCGCGCCGAGCAGCCCGCCGGCGTCCTTCGGCTCGCGCGCGGCGGGGACCGGCAGCACCAGCGCACCGCGGGCGAGGTAGCGGGTCTCGCCGACCGGCTCGCTGCTCGACGTCGTCCCGGCGAGCAGGTCCACCCGGTCGCCGGGTCGCAAGAGGTCGGCCACGGCGTCGTCGGACAGACGGACCGGGACCACCACCGTGCCGTGCGGGGCCGCGGCGGAGACGCCGTCGTCGGACACGAGCGTGGCGTGCAGCGGGGCGCCTGCCGGCAGCCCGACGACGGCGGCGCGGCCCAGCAGGTCACGCCAGGAGAGCAGCACGCCGGGCGGGGCGAGGTCGGCGTCGACGGCCCGTATCTCGATGTCTTCCCTGCTCAGCAGGGTTCCGGGCGCTATGGAGCGGGTTGTCACGGCGACGTCGACCGTCGGGGGCGGCGGCGGGCGCAGGAGGTGCACCGTCAGGGTGGCGGCCAGCCCGAACAGCAGCGCGGCGAGCGCGAACCGCCAGCGCCACAGGATGCGCCGCGCCCGCCGGAACGCCGGCGACGGCACCGACCGCGCCTCCCGGGTCCGCGGCATCCGCGACGGCATCCGCGAGCCGGAGCCGCGCGGCGCCTCGTGGCGTGCCGCTGGTGCGAACCCCGCGGCGGGCGCGGCCTGCGCGGGCGGTGCGGCGAGCGTGTCGAGAAGTCCCATGCCGCCGACGTTAGGCAGCCGGTGCGGGGTCGCGGGGCCGCCGTCGGGCAATCTGTGCACAGAGGCTCGAAAACGGCCCCTGTGGTCGCGCTCGAACCCCTGGAACGGCGTCAGGCGTGCCGGTCGAGGGACCCGATCAGGACGAGGCGGCCTTCGACGAACCCGACCCGCTGGACGACGACGAGGACGAGCCCGACGAAGACGAGGAGCCCGACGAGGACGAGGACGAACCGGAGTCGCTCGACGACGAGCCCGAGGACGAAGAGTCCGAGCCCGAGCCCGAAGACTCCGACTTGCCCGCCTTCACCGTGCTGCTGGTCGACGTGCTACGCGAGTCGGTGCGGTAGAAGCCGGAGCCCTTGAAGGTGACGCCCACGGAGCTGAACACCTTGCGCAACCTGCCCTGGCACTCGGGGCAGACGGTCAGCGACTCGTCCTTGAACTCCTGGTGGATGTCGAACGCGTGGCCGCAGTCGGCACACCGGTACGCGTAGGTGGGCACGTGCACTCCTCTGGGACGTCGCAGGCGGCCGGGGCGTCGCGCGCTCATAGGTCCGGGGCCTGGCACTCGGGGTTTCCGAGTGCCAATAGTAACGGTCGAGCGGCGGGGGATAGTCCCAGGATCTTTCGAGCCTGTTCACCCAAGCGCGTTCACCCAAGCCCTGGGGCGGACGGTAGTCTCCACTGCGTGTCCGCGACCACTCCCGCCGAGCCACTCGAGCCCGCCGAAACTGCTTCCTCCGCCGGTGCGCGACCCGCCAAGCGCCGTCGGACTCGCACCACACGAGTCCGTCAGTTCCTGGTCGGTACGACCATCGTCGTCGTACTGGCGCTGGTCGCCGTGACGACCTTCGGCTGGCTCACCGGGCGCCGTCCGCTCCCGGAGTACTCGGGGGAGGTGCAGGTCGAGGGGCTGAGCTCGGACGTCCGCGTGAGTCGCGACGCCCAGGGCGTGCCGCAGATCTACGCGGACAACGCCGAGGACCTGTTCCGCGCCCAGGGCTACGTGCACGCGCAGGACCGCTTCTTCGAGATGGACTACCGCCGTCACGTGACCGCGGGCCGGCTGGCCGAGCTCGTCGGCAACAACGAGGACGCGATCCAGGCCGACATGGTCACGCGCACCTTCGGCTGGCGGCACGTCGCGGAGGAGGAGTTCAACATCCTCGACGACACGACCCGCCAGTACCTCCAGGCCTACGCGGACGGCGTGAACGCCTACCTCGCGGACCGCAGCCCCGGCGAGACGGCCGTGGAGTACACGGTGCTCGACGTCAGCGTCGAGGTGAACGAGCCCGAGCCGTGGGACCCGATCGACTCGCTCGCCTGGCTCAAGGCCATGGCCTGGGACCTGCGCGGCAACTACGACGAGGAGCTCGACCGCGCCCTGGCGTACAGCACCCTCGGCGACGCGTCGCGCGTGGCGGAGCTGTTCCCGGCGTACTCCGGCACCGGCAACGCGCCGATCCTCGACCCCGCCGAGGCGGGCGCGCAGGCGAACGCCCCGGCCGGCGCCGGGACGGCGTCCGCCACCAAGGAGGTGTACCAGAGTGCCGGCCTGGCCGACGCCCTGGAGTCCGCGCAGAAGGCGCTCGACGCCGTGCCGGTGCAGATCGCGCGCGGTGAGGGCACCGGCTCGAACTCGTGGGTGGTGTCGGGGCAGTACACGGAGTCGGGCAAGCCGCTGCTGGCCAACGACCCGCACCTCGACCTCGCCGCCCCGGGCATCTGGGCGCAGGTCGGCCTGCACTGCAACCAGGTGGGCCCGGAGTGCCCGTTCGACGTGTCGGGCTTCTCCTTCTCCGGCTTCCCGGGCGTGATCATCGGCCACAACGCCGACATCTCCTGGGGCCTGACCAACATGGGCGCCGACGTCACCGACTTCTTCATCGAGCGCGTCCGCAACGACACGTACCTGCGTGGCGCGGACAAGTGGGTCCCGATGGAGAAGGAGACCGAGGTGATCCGGGTCGACGGCGGCAGCCCCATCGACCTGGAGGTCCGGCGCACCGTGCACGGTCCGATCGTGTCGACCGTCATGGACGAGGCGCAGATGGACGCCGTGGCCGGCTCGCCCACCGAGACCGGCACCGAGCTGGGCCAGTACGAGATCTCGCTGCAGTGGACGGCGCTCGAGCCGGGCCACACCGCCGACGCCGTGTTCGACATGAACAAGGCGAAGACCCCCGCGGACATGAAGGCGGCGGCCGCCAAGTTCGAGGTCCCGGCGCAGAACATCGTGTACGCGACGACGGACGGGCACATCGGCTACCAGGCGCCGGGCAAGATCCCGGTGCGCGCGGTCGTGCCCGGCGCCGTCGAGTCGGACGGCACCTGGCCGCGGCCCGGCTGGGACCCCCGGTACGACTGGACCGGCTACGTGGACCCGGCGCAGATGCCGGGCGTCGTGGACCCGAAGGAGGGCTTCATCGTCGCGGCGAACCAGGCCGTGCTGCCGGGCGACAACGGGCCGTTCATCAGCCGCGACTGGGACTACGGGTACCGCTCCGAGCGCATCCGCACCCTGATCTCGGACCGGATCGCGGAGGGCCGCAAGCTCACGGCCGCCGACATGTCCGAGTTCCAGATGGACCAGTGGAGCGTGTTCGCGGACACCCTGGTGCCCGTGCTGCTCGAGGTGGACCTCCCCGCCGGCTACGACTCGGACGGCCAGGCGCTCCTGGCCGACTGGGACAAGTCGATGGACGCCGACTCCGCCGCCGCGGCCTACTTCGCGGCCGTGTGGCGCAACCTGCTGCGCACCACGTTCAACGACGAGCTCCCGGAGTCCATGTGGCCCGACGGCGGCAGCCGCTGGCTCGCCGTCATCCAGGGCATGCTCGACGACCCGAACGACGCCTTCTGGGACGACCAGTCCACGGTGGCCGTCGTCGAGAGCCGTGACCAGGTCCTCACGCAGGCGCTGGTCAGCGCCCGCCAGGACCTCACGGTCGAGCTCGGCAAGGACACCAGCGACTGGCAGTGGGGCACGCTGCACCAGCTCCGGCTGCGGCACCTCGTGCTCGGCGGCCCCGGAATCCCGGCGCCGATCGCGACCTACATGAACCCGGCGCCGGTCAAGGTGGGCGGCGGCTCGTCGATCGTGAACGCCACCTCGTGGGACGCGGCCAGCGGCAGCTTCGAGGTGACCGCCGGCCCGTCGATGCGCATGGTCGTGGACCTCGCGGACCTGGACGCCTCCACCTGGGTGGTCGTGACCGGCGCGTCCGCGCACCCGGCGTCACCGCACTACGACGACCAGCTCAGCGCCTGGGCGGCAGGGGAGACCTTCCCGTGGCCGTTCAGCCCCGAGGCCGTCGAGGGCGCGTCGGAGGACGAGCAGACCCTGACGCCGTAGCGACGTCGGGCTCGTTCGCCGGTCGAGCGCCTTCGCCGGTCGAGCTTGTCGAGACCTCACCAGGTCTCGACAAGCTCGACCAGCGGTTTGGCTCGACCGGCGGTTTGGCTCGGCCGGCGGACCTGCTCGACCAGCCCGGCGTCAGCCCAGCCAGCGCCAGTCGGCCGGGGTCGCGACGGCGTGGACCGGGATGTCGTGGTCCTCGCGCGGCAGCGGGTGGTCCGCGGCGTCGTACACCTCTTCGGGGAAGACGACGGCGACGACCTTGGCGCCCGGCCGCAGGTGGGTCAGGGCGCGGTCGTACCAGCCGCCGCCCTGCCCGAGCCGCACCCCACGGGAGTCGACGGCGAGGGCGGGCGCGAGGACGACGTCGGCCAGCTTGACGGCGTCGGTGCCCAGCGCGGGGCCGCCCGGCTCGGGCGGCCGGCCCGGAGCGCGCTCCAGCAGGTCGTCGGGGCCGGTGTAGTCCGCCCAGTCGCGCGCGAGGCCGGCGCCGAGCACCGGGAGCAGCGCGCGGACGCCGCGGTCCGCCAGCCGGTCCAGGAGCGGCAGCATGTCGGGCTCCGCGCTGCGGGCCGCGTACGCCGCGACGCACCCGGCGTCGCGCACCTCGGGAATGGACTCGATGACGTCGGCGAGGGCCGAGGCCGCCTCTGCCCGCCGTCGGGCGGACCGCAGGCCACGCTGGGCGCGGATCGCGCGACGGAGCTCCTCCTTGGCGTCACCTGTCTCCATGCCGGGGTGGACGGGGTACGGCTGTGGCGTCGGAACAGAGATGCCGCTCATGACCGCTATTGTGCCAAGACTCCGAGACTGGATTGTTACGAACAGCGCAACAAGAAGGCGAGAACATGACCGAGCGGCTGCTCGACGGGTCCCAGGCCACCGAGCGTGGTAGACCCTCCTCCAGCGAGGGATACGTCATGGGACGTGGCAGGGGGCGAACGATGTTGCCGTCGAGTAAGTCGGACGTGCCGGAAGGCACCACGGGAAAGTTTGTGAAGGGGTGGACGGTGGCCAAGCCATGGCCGGTGACGCTGCGTGAGGACACACCGACGGGGACGGTCGTGCTGCGTCCGCTCCGGCGCCGGGACGCTACCGACTGGTCGCGGCTCCGGGCGGAGAACGCGGCCTGGCTGGAGCGCTGGGAGGCGACGTCGCCCGGTGCGAACCGCTACATCGCCTCGACGTTCGGCGAGTACGTGCGGTCCCTCTCGGCGCAGGCCCGTGCCGGCACGTCGCTCCCCTTCGGGGTGGAGCTCGACGGCGCGCTCGTGGGCCAGCTGACGGTCGCCTCGATCACCTGGGGCTCCATGTGCTCCGCGAGCATCGGCTACTGGGTCAGCCAGAGCGTCGCCGGGCGCGGCGTGATCCCGACCGGCGTCGCGATGGCCACGGACTACGCCTTCTTCCTGGGGCTGCACCGCATCGAGATCAACATCCGGCCCGAGAACAAGCCGAGCCTCCGCGTCGTCGAGAAGCTGGGCCTGCGGGACGAGGGCGTGCGCGAGCGGTTCCTGCACATCCAGGGCCAGTGGCGCGACCACCGCACCTTCGCGGTCACCCGCGAGGAGGTTCCCGAGGGGCTGCTCGCGCGCTGGCAGCGCCTGCGCGAGGCCCTGTAACGGTGGGACACGCCGTGCGTGCTGCGGCCGGGTGTGGCGATGCTCGCCTAACGTCGTGTCGTGGAATCGACCGCGGGACTCACAGCCGTAGCGCTGTTCGTCCTGTGGCTGGGCTACTGGATGCCGAGCATGGTGCGTCGACGGGCGGAGCTCGCCGACGCACGGGTGCCGGACCGGTTCTCAGGTGGACTGCGCATCGTCGCCATGAGCGGCTCGGCCAGGAGAGGAGGGGCGATGGTCAACGACGGCAACCGGCGAGGTAGCGGCCAGGGCGTGCCGCGCGTCGCCCACCCGACCCCGCGACAGGGCCTGCCCCTCCAGATCATGGTGCGCGGCCGCCCGCTGACCGCGGAGCGCATCCGCCGGGTCGAGCGCCGTGCGCGCCGGGCCGCCCGTGCGCGCCGTCGTTTCATCGTCTCGATCTTCCTGCTGGTGTCCAGTGTCGTCGCGTGGGCGCTCGTCGGCTTCGGTCAGCTGCACTGGGGCGCCGCCGTCGCGACGTCGGCGATGCTGCTGTTCGTGCTGTTCCTGGGCCGTCGCGCGGCCCGTGCGGCCCGCCGGGCGGACGCCCGATGGCAGGCCACGGTCCGGGCGGCGCGCCAGCGCGCGACGCAGGCCCGTGCCCTCGCCAACGGCGGCCCGTACGCGCCGCGCAACCGCGCGCAGGTCGTGGGCCTGGCGACGCGCGGCTCGGACACGCAGACGCAGGCGATCCCGCGGGTCGGCGGCAAGAACGTGCTCGACGAGATCCTCGACGGGCCGGAGAAGCCGCAGGTCATCGAGGTCTCGGCGGAGGTTGTCGAGGAGTCGCCTGCTGGTGGTGCGGGTGCTGCTGGTGTTGCTGGTGGCGCGCCGACGAAGGTCGCCGAGCCGCAGAGCGGGCGGGCCTGGGACCCGGTCCCGGTGCCGCTGCCCACGTACGTGACCAAGCCGAAGGCGCCCCAGCGGACGCCTGCGGCGCTGCCGGCTGCTCTGGGGCCTTCGTCGGCTTCGTCGGCCAAGGGGGCGTCTGCGGGCGGTTCTGGGCGCGCTGGGGGTTCTGGTTCGGCTTCCTCGGCTTCCGGTCCGACGACGGCGGCCGGCGCCGCTGGTGCCGCCACGTCCGGGGCTGCCGGGTCGGGGGCCGACGCCGTCGCCGAGGACGAGCTGCTGCGGGGCGAGCCGCCCCGCATGAAGTCGGAGACGCTGGGCCAGCCGCTCGAGGAGATCCTGGCCCGACGCCGCGCGGCGGGGTGACCTGCCGCACCCCGCCGCGCGGCGTCGTGGCTGGTCGGGTGTCGCGCGAGTCACGTGCTCGTGACCCGCGCGACACCGCATCAAGTTGCGGAGCACCGGCGGTGAAGTGCTAGTCTTCTGCAGTCCGAGGGGCTATGGCGCAGTTGGTAGCGCGTCTCGTTCGCAATGAGAAGGTCGGGGGTTCGAATCCCCCTAGCTCCACAGACGGAAACCCCGCTTGACCAGGGCAAACGCTCCGGTCAAGCGGGGTTTCTTCGTTGCCTAGGAGGCGTCCTCCTCGGATTGCGGCCCCCCGGCGGCCCCCGAGTCGTCAGAGACCCCTTCGTTGAGGCGATCCAGGCCCGCCTTGTCGGCTCCAGTACCGAGGTAGTGCAGGTATCGGTTCGTGGTCGCGATGGACTCGTGGCCGCACCAGGCCTGCACTGTTCCGGGGTCGATGCGCCGTGCCAGCCAGAGGCACGCGGCCGTGTGCCGCAGGTCGTGGAGGCGACGGCCCCGACCTGTCCCGACGTTGTTCCTGGCATCGTCGAGCCTCGTCCAGTCGAGCAGCCGCAGCGACGACGACCGCCACAGTTGCGCCCCGCCTGACGTCGTGAACAGCAGATCGTGCGGTGCCTTGTCGCGTGCCAGTTCGCGGACGATCGGCAGCACTCGGTTGCCCAGGGGCACGCGGCGCATGCTCCGGCCCTTGGTTGCCTTGATCGGGGAGCCCTCGGGCTGGCTACGGCGGACCATGAGCGCGGGCGTCGGGACCTCCATCACGGACGCGACCTGCATCGCGCGGGCCTCGCCCCAGCGGAGCCCGGTCCAGCCCAGCACGAGCAGGATGTCCGCGAGCCGCTCGTCCTTCATCTTCCAGACCAGGTACGCGGCTTCGAGCTCGTTCTCCGTGAACGGGTGCATCTCGTCCACCTCGTCGGAGCCCTTGGGGACCTTGACCCCGGCGACGGGGTTCCGCGCAAGCAACTTCTCACGGACGCACCAGGAGAAGAACACCGACAGGCTGGCGCGGTACCGCACTACCGACGACTCGGCCAGACCGGCGGCGAGCAACTTCTCGAAGGAGCGCGCGACCTCGCGCTCTGAGACCGCCGACAGGTGCACGTTCAGCATGCTCGTGGGGGTTAGCCGGCGCAGGTCCAGGTCCGCCGTGTAGGTCTTCTTCGCGACCGTCGTCCTGCGGATCGACAGCCAGCGGTCCAGGGCCGACTTCACCGGCTCCTTGCCCGCCCGGGGGTCCAGGCCGCCCGCGAGGGCGGCCCGTTCCCGGTCGAGCCACGCCTTGGCCTCACGCTTGGTGTCGAACGTCTTGGAGGCGATGTTCTGACGGCCGGACTTCAGGCGGGCGCGGAACCGGCCGTTCTCCTTGACGATGCTCATCAGGCGGCCACCTTGTCGAGCCAGACCATGACGTCGTCCCGGCGGTAGCGGGGGAGCGAGGGCGAGAGCCACACGACGCGCGGACCCTTGCCAGCGAGCCGCCAGCGGCACACCGTCGAGGGAGCGACCTTGAGCCACGCAGCTACTTCCTCGGTCGTCAGGAACGCGTCAGCGGGGATGGGTGTCGTCGCGATGGCGACGGTGGTCTCACGAGACATGGGTGCTCTCCTGGGCGTCGTCGGTGTGGTGGTTCGGTCGGCAGCGGGCGGTGTATCCGGGTCCAGTCAGGGACTCTCCGCAGTCGGGGCAGGTCCCGACCTGAGATGTCCCGGATTCGTTCCCCGCCTTCCCCGCTTCCCCGTTTCTGCTGGTCAGAGCGTCGGGGGTGGCGGGGATAGGCGGGTTAACGACTCTCAGGGCGGGGTATCGTTCCCCGCCGTTACCCCGCCTGCTCGGGTCGCTAACCCGCCCTTCCCCGCCGCTTCCCGTCGTGGGCAGGGCTGTGACCTGCGACGACGGGGAAGCGGGGATAAGCGGGGATGATTCCGAGACATCTCCGGGCGGGGTGAGCCGCCAGACGGTGACGCCGTTCTTGTTCGCGGCTCCGAGGTCCTCCACGCCCCATCCGGCGGAGCGCAGAGCGGGCGCGGTGCGCTTCAAGATCCCGGTCACGCCTCGGGCGCTCTTGGGCCAGGTGCGCGGCGGGTTGCCCTCCGGCTGGACCAGGTCGAGCAGCGCACCGGCCGTGCCCTGCCACGCCTCGGTCACGTGGACGGACAGCGCGGCCAGGAACGGGTCAGAGGTCACGGCGTCGAGCGCGAGCGTGCTCGCCTGGTCCCGGTACGCAGCCAGCCCGGCCGTCCCGTTCACCTGGTCCAGCGCCGCGAGCACGACGGCGAAGTCGGCCATGCGCGGCAGTGAGTCGAGCCGCACGCCGGGCACCTGGGCCTTGCACGCCTGGACCTGGGAGAGCAGCGCACCGAAGACGCGCGGCCATGCCGTCTCCCACGCCTGGACCAACTGCGACTCGGGGCGGCGGCGGTCCTCGGTGATCCGGTCCAGGTTGACCACGATGGATCGGTCCGCGAGGTCGGGAGCCATGGCGCCGACGTCGATGCCGTTCATGACGATGGCACGGCGGAAGGAGACCACGGCCAGGTCGTCATCGGTGTAGAGGCGGCGCACGACATCGCCGTCACCGGTCACGGCTCTGCACAGCGAGTCGGACAGCCAGCCGGGGATGACGGACATGTTGTCCAGCCCGACGACCCACGATCCGGCCGCAGCGGTGATCCAGCCTGTGGCGTCTCGGGGTGGCTTGCGCAGCGGGACGCCGGACGGGTCAACGAGCTGCACCAGGTTCTTGGTCGCTGATGACTTCCCGGTGCCCTGCTCACCCAGCAGTGCCAGCATCGGGTGCGGGATCTGTTCCCATCCCAGAGCGGCCACGAGCCAGCCGAGCACGAGCGGTCGGTCAGCCGGGGTGACGTTGAGGAGCGCCCACAGGTCATCGAGCGTCCCGCCCGGCTCTGGGGCGGGGAACGCGTCGGTCAGGGCGGTGCGGCGGAACAGGACGGGCACCTCGCCCGCCATGGTCCAGCCGCGCGAGTCGACCCGTACGACGCTCTCGGCGGCGTCGCCGAGGTCGATCCAGGTTGCGCCGGCGTGCTCCGCGACCCGCAGGTGCACCGCTCTCGGTTCCGACTGGCGGGCGGTGCCCTCGATCACGAGCAGCGCGTCAGCCAGGGCTTGCTGTCCGGCGATGAGGCCGGTCTGGCGCTGGTAGTTCTGGGCGAGTTCCGCGCGGAGCGATGAACGTCCGCCGCGCAGCATGCGCACGATGTTGCCGCCGGTCTTCGGTACGGCGAAAGGCTCGCCGTCCGTGGTGCAGCCGAACCCGTACCGGTCCTGGGCGAGTTCGACCAGGACGGCGGCGGCGGACTTGCGTTCCTTCGGACCGGAGGTGTCCGGGGCGGGCGCGGCGGGTGCCGCGTCGCCGTCTGTCCGGGCGGACATGTCCGGCGTGACGTGGCTGTCACCCGTGGTGTTCACTGGGTTTGGGCTGTTCATCGTGACCCTTCCTGGCGGTTGGATTCGTGTGCGGTCTGACTGGACTGGTCACCCCTGGCCGGGTGTCCTGTCCGCGTTTCCGGCCGGGCGGCATTCGTGCTGTCCGGCCGGATGACGTTCATGTCCGGACCGGTCCGCTGGTCCGGATGTCCGGGGCGCGTGTCCGGCGGTCCGGACCGGTCCGGTCGTCCGCGCCAGGCGGACCGGTCCGCGCGTGCTGGCGGACGGACAGGAGCCGGACGGCGAGAGCGGCCCGAGTAGAAGCCGGGCCGCGTCACGCGTTCGGTCCGACCGCACGGAGCCCAGCGCCAGCGTCGCGGCGACCGGTCTGCTTGGCGTACGTCTCGACGTCGCCGGGCATCTCCTCGCCCATCAGCGCGACGTAAGAGACGCCGGGCGCGGCGTCGTAGCCCCAGGCCGTCCGGCTCAGTTCGCCCATGGCGCTGTCCTCGGTCAGGTCCCGACCCGACAGGCCCAGCTCGTCGGCCACGGCCCATGCGTCCACACCGCTTGCGAGCGTGATGATCACGTCGTGAACGTGGACGTGCGCCTCCACGACGCGGTCACGGCCGATGCGGCCCACCAGCGCCGCGGTGTCGATCATGACGTCCACCAGGCTCCGCGGCTCCATCGCCCCGAGCGCTGTCTTCTCCGTCGTCGTCACAGACATGATGACCTCCGATGTTCGTTGTCCTGGCCGATGACCCTGTGTCATTGGCGAGTGGTTCCACAATGCACTTAGTGCACCTAGTGCGTCAAGCGTCACGAGTGAACTTCCGTGAACTCGCAGGTGGGGTGTGCTGTACTTAGTGCACGAAGGAGGCGGTGCCCTGATGAACACGAACCTCACGAGCGAACCCGCCGGTCGACGGCTGGCCGGAGAACTTCGACGCCGCATCGTCAGCGGTGACCTTCCCGAGGGCGCTCAACTGCCCTCCTCGTCGTCGCTCCAGGCGGAGCACGGCGTCTCCAGCACGGTCGTCCGTGACGCCATCAGCGCGCTTAAGGCGGAGGGCTACGTCGTCGGGCAGCAGGGCAAGGGAGTCTTCGTTGCCTCTGCTGACCAGCGGAGCGCGACGGGCGACGCTGAGAGCCTGGTCGAGCGCGTCGCCGCGCTCGAAGCGCGGGTCAAGGCCCTGGAAGAGGCTCGGGCGGAGTAGGTCGTTTCGCATGTGACCAGCGAATCGCTGTTCGGGCGGGCGATCGATGACGCCCCGGTGCAGTCCCGATGCAGTGCACGTGCAACCGATGCAGGGGGTGATTGCAGTGACTGTGATCGACGCGTGGAACGGCGAGCGAGCAGGGAGGCTCCAGGCCGCGCTACGCATGTCCAACGAAGAGTTCGCGGAGCATCTAGGGCTCGCACCACGCACAGTGGCGGGCTGGCACCAGAACCCGGGTACTCGACCGCGTCCCGACGTCCAGCGAATGCTCGACGCAGCCGTGCAGCGAGCCGACGACGGCGCCCGTCAGCGGTTCGCGCATGCGATGCGAGCTGCTGAACCAGAACGGGACGACAGCGGGCCTCAGCGGCTGATGGTCGCCCTGTCCGTGGTCCAGCGGGACGATTCCGTCCTCCTGGTTCAGCGCCGCGACGACGGCGCGCTCCGCTGGCAGTTCCCGGCTGGCATCGTGAAGCCCGGCGGCTCACCTGCCGATGCCGCCGTCCGTGAGACCTACGTCGAGACCGCCGTCCACTGCTCCGTCAGCGAGCAGATCGGAGCCCGTGTGCACCCGCACACGGGCGTGTACATCGAGTATTTCCACTGTGACTACCTCGCCGGTGAGGCGGAGAATCGCGACGTCGTGGAGAACGCCAGTGTCGCATGGGTCGCCGTGGCGGACCTGGGAAGGTTCATCCCGGAGAGCACTATCTACCCGCCCATTCTCGAAGTGCTGGGAGGCACGCATGTCTGAGGCAGTGACCGAAGAGAAGCCCGCCATCGCAGCGGCAATCATCGTCCAGGACGGGAAGCTGCTCCTGGTCCAGCGGCGCGTTTCCGAGGGCTCGCTCTCGTGGCAGTTCCCCGCCGGCGCAGTCGAGCCGGGGGAGACGTTCGAGCAGGCGGCGGTCCGTGAGACTGCCGAAGAGGCCGGGCTCACCGTCGAGGCTGTGAAGGTGCTGGGGGAGCGGGTGCACCCGAACACGGGTCGCCTGATGGGCTATGTCGCGTGCGACGTCATCAGCGGCGCGGCGTACGTCGCGGACGCCGAAGAACTCGCAGACATCGTGTGGGCGACACCGGACACGTTCACCGACTACGTGCCCTACGGCTTCGCGCCAGCGGTGCAGGACTACCTCACGACGACGCTGGCCTGACGCGGTAGCGGTAGCGGAGTCGCGGACTATCCGTCGAGTGCCAGAACCCGGGTTTCGGGCCAAATCAGGGGTCTAGCTCGAAGGCCGCTACTCCGCTACCTTCGGCGAGAATCGTTGAAATCTAGCGGCTCCCGGGGTGGCGGGTGCGGTAGCGCCCCCGCTACCGGTAGCGGGGGGCTCCGCTACCTGCGCTACCCCGCTCGTCGCGCTGAGCGGAGTCGGCTACGGTCCTGCTTGCTTGCCGTAGACAGCCCAGCTGTCCTCTCCTGGCCGCCGACCCGATCGACCTTCTGTTGCCCGGGTTCGTCGTCAAGGTCAACCACAGTGGCGTCGATCTTCCCGCCCCACCGGGCCTCTGCTCGTAACAGGAGTAAGGACATCTCATTGGCCGCAAATCCGTTTGTTGACCGCCTGATCAGGCAGGGCGCGACGTCGCAGAAGCTGCAATTCGCAGCGGCTTGCGCTGAGCGGTCTGCTGGCGTTCTATTTTGGGCGGCATCGCTTGATGACCGAATGGCGGATGCTGATCTATACGGCCAGATACTAGATAAACTCTGGTCGGGAGTCGCGAAAGAGGGCGAGTGGGATCGTCTTGTGGAGCGGATCGAGGGCACATCGGATCTGGTGGATGGGCACGAGCGCGGCGGCGCATATTCTTATGCGTTCAGCGCTGGCGCGCTGATGCACTCGTGCTTGAACTTTGCTCGATCGATGTTTCCTTCCGGGCTTCCAGGGATTGCTGAGGAGGCGACGAACAACGCGTCTCGGATAGGATTTAGAGTCGGTGTGAATCTTATCGATGAAGAACTGAGTGAGCAGATGAGAGACGCCAACGCCGTTCTCCTATCTGCAGCAATGCCGAGTGCTGTGGACCTTTTGCGCGAACGGGCACGTACTATCGGGCGAGGACGTCTCTCTGCATTGAAGAAGTGGGGGGACGAGAACGGCCTGTGAGCGGGCCTGTTCGACTGGGAGAGCACAGGTCGCATGAGGGATCCCGTGCCGCACTTGCACTTCGTCACCTACGGGATGAGCGAGCTGCGTGCGGCCCCCCGGCGGCCCCCGCCGCCGCACGGGGGCGGGCTGGACGCACCGCATGCACGCGGAATGACGCGGCAAATTCGCCGTACGGGGCCCCGGGCCGTCTTCGCAATGAGAAGGTCGGGGGTTCGAATCCCCCTAGCTCCACCGACAGAGGGCCGCTGAACTGGTATGACACCAGGTCAGCGGCTTTCTTGTTTCTCGCCGGACCGCCACGACGAAGGGCGGCCCATGAAAATGCCACGCATCGTGCCACGCATGAGGTGGCGACGTCTCCTCTGCATTGCAAGCATCGACGTGGAAGGGGCCGGTTCGCTTCGTGGTCAACGGGGGTCGGACCTCGGGATGCGAACGCCGGCGGCGCGGAGTCTGGACTCGAAGAGCGCGGACAGTCGTGCCATGGCCGGTGTCGGCTTGTCACCGTGGCGGGCGATCATCGCGTACCGGGGCGCGGTGTCGGTCCGTGCCTGCATGCTGGTGACGGTCTTGAGCAGCACGGGGTCGGCCAGGTAGTGGTCGGCCGCATCGGCGGCGAGACGGTCGATGCGGGGGTCGTCCGCCTCCCAGGTCGCGGCTTCGGCGATGCGCCTGGTCAGGGCGATGAGCCTGGTGTCTTGCAGGGCGTGCTCGAACTGGGCGAGGTAGTCGTCGAAGCCTTCGGGGACCAGGGCTCGCGCCAGCACCCAGCCCTCCCTGGTGGCCGCGACCTCGTCCTCTGAGTATCCGAGGCCGAGCATCCGCTCCAGCAGGGCCACGGCACGGTCGGGCAGCAGCGCCCGGTCGCCGTCGGCGAGGCGGTGCAGCATGGCGCGCCGCGCGGTCAGCTCCGCGATGTGTTCGTCGAGCTGTCGTTCGACCTGGACGAGCGCGGAGGCGAACAGCGCGGCGTCAGCGTCGAGCAGGGGTCCGATCTCGGCCAGCGGTACCCCGGCGGCGGCCAGGGTCCGGACTTGCACCAGCCTGAGCAGGTCGTCCGATCCGTACCGCCGGTATCCAGAGCCGTCGCGTCGGGGTTCGGTGACCAGGCCGAGCTTGTGGTAGTGCCGCACCGTCTTGATCGTGATGCCGACGAACGCGGCCGCCTGGCCGATCGTGACTCCGTTGTGCATCTGCTCATCCTGCCGAGTGTCCGGGGGCGCTGATCGCGTGTGCCGCTGCGGGGTGCGGGGACCGGCCGTGCCGGGCTCGGCGAGCTCGGCGCGGCGACGGTTCTCCTGGTCTACGCGGGCCCGCTGCCGAATACCTCGTTGAGGAGGCGCTGCTGGGCGCCCTGGAACGCCGCGGCAACGGTGAGGTTCGCGTCGTCCACGCAGTTCAGCGCGGCGGTCAAGGTCTTGGACCCGTCGGGGGTGGCGTACATGAGCGCCGCGTGGCCCACCGCGGCGCCGTTGTGAGAGATCACGGTGGCACCGTCGTCCGTGGTCAGCACGAACACCCCCAGCCCGTAGTCCATGTTCGGGATGCCCGTCGCACGCGGGGTGAACATCTCCTCGCGCAGCTCGTCCGGGAGGAGCTTGCCGCCGGTGAGCGCGGCGATGAACGTGTGAAGGTCCTCGGTGGTCGAGATCATGTCACCGCCCGCGGAGACCCAGGAGGGGTTCTGGCGGGTGATGTCGACCGTGCGCGGCCCGCCGTCCTCGTCGTACCGGTAGTAGGCGTGGGCGTGCGGCTCGGCGATCTCCGCGTCCTCCGGGACCACGGTGTGCGACATGCCGAGCGGGGTCAGGATCAGCCGCTGCATCTCCTCGGTAACGGTACGGCCGGTGACCTTCTCGATGAGCAGGCGAGCCAGGACGTAGTTGGTGTTGGAATAGCTCCAGCCCGCTCCGGGCTCGAACCGCGCAGGCTTGGACAACGCGAGCTCGACCAGCTCCTGTGGCCGGTAGGTCTTGAACCGGTTGTCCAGCCACTCCTTGCCGTTGGGGCCGTAAGGGATGGGGATGCCGAACACCATCGAGCCGTCCTCGTAGACCTCGCCGGTGAAGTTGAACAGGCCGCTGGTCTGCTGGAGCAGCATCCGCACCGTGATCCGCTGGTCGATCCCGAACTCGGGCAGGTGGTCCGCGACCGTGTCGTCCAGGCCGATCCTGTCCTCGGCCACGAGCTGAAGCATCAGGGTCGCGGTGAAGGTCTTGGTGTTGCTGCCGATCCGGATGTGACCGTCGGCAGGCGGCTTCACGTCCCCGCCGACCTCTGCCGCGCCGGCGGTGCCGACCCACTCGCCCTGCTCGTCGTTGACGCGGACCGACAGCCCGATGATGCCGGGGTCGACGATCGCCTCGATCGCCCGCTGGAGACGGTCGGCGGTCTGGTTGGAAACGGTGGTGGTCATGGTGGTTCGCTCCTTCGAAGCGCTCGATTCCCTTCGGCGCCCTGCCGATGCGAGAAACCGTCCACCTTGACCTCAGGTCAAGTTCAATCGTGACGTGCGTCACTCGATTTTCGGAGTCGCGCGGGTGGCGACTACGCGCGCGGCTGCGTGCAGCGGGTCGGCGTGCAGCGGACAGCGGCCCCGCGGACCGCCACGACGAAGGCCGTACACCTCATGCGCAAGCCGTGAGCGGTTCCGTCTGTACGAAATTCTTCAAGTGGGTAAATGTGCGAGTGGGCGCCTACACACCGAAGATCGGAGTGATGGGTCGCCCTCAAAAAACGGGGGCGGCTCATTGCTGGCTCGGGCTGTAGAGCCAACCCGGTCCATCCCGGTGCGAGACCTCGCCACCTGGCTGATGAGCTGGTTCACCGACTCGTCGAATCCTGCAGTCAGCGTCGACGACCAGGCTGATGCGTCCCGCATCGGCACGCCCTAGGGCTTGGCAGCAGGCTTCCACGAGGTGTTTGAAAGAAGCGCGCCTGCAGGCCCCGTTGTGACTACTGTGGAAGAGGTAGGGGGCATTCACACAGGAGGACGCTGTGGCGGAGCATGCCCGCGAGCGAGCCAAACTCCTGCTCGACGCCATGGCGAATCTCGGGCGCGGTCTAGATCTTGAAGCCGTCTTGAACCAGATCAGTGCGATCGCGGCTCAATTGGTCGGTGCGCGGTATGTAGCACTGGGCATTCTGGGCGACGACGGGCGCATCGACCGATTGCTGACGGTCGGGCTCTCAGCCGCGCAGGTGCGAGCCATCGGCTCCTACCCGACAGGGCGCGGGATCTTGGGCGAACTGATCCGGCGCCAGGTGCCGTTGCGGTTGCATGACCTCTCGGCGCACCCGGCATCCGTGGGGTTCCCGGCCAGACATCCACCGATGCGGTCCTTCCTCGGGGTGCCGCTACGTGTGCACGGCACGGCGTTCGGCAATCTCTATCTCACGCAGAAGAAGGGCGGTGGCGACTTCACCGATGAGGACGAGCGGCTGCTGGAAGCGCTGGCCGCTGGTGCGAGCGTCGCCATCGAGAATGCTCATCTTTATGAGGAGTCGCGCCTGCGGGAACAGTCGGCACGGGCGAACGACGAGATCTCCCGCCGGGTCCTTGCCGGTCACTCACAGGGGCAACTGCACGCTCTGATCGCGGATCGCGCCCTGCAGGTCGCCGACGCGGACCTGGCGGTCATCGCCCTGCCGGAGCCTGAGTCGAAGCGCCTGGTCGTGCGATCTGCGTCGGGGGCCGAGGCCAATCGACTGGTCGGCGTCATGCTCCCGCCAGGTAGCACTCTCTCGGGCAACGCGTTCGAGCCTGATGTCCTGCATTCCAGTCCTGACGCCACGGTGGACGAACGCGCACAGCTCTCCTTCGATCTGGGCCGTGAGATCGGCTCGCTCCTGGCGTTTCCACTGGGTGAGCCAAGCAGTACGCGTGGGGTGCTGGCCGTCGGGAGGTACGGCGGCGCGGTTCCGTTCGCGCCACTCGTCGTCGAGGCGTTACAGGGCTTCGCGGCTCAGGCGGCCGTTGCGCTCGAGCTGGCGGAACATCGCGCCGACGTCGAGCGGTTCGCCGTGCAGCGTGACCGGGGACGCATCGCGCGCGACCTGCACGACCTCGCCATCCAGCGCCTGTACGCGACCGGCTTGTCGCTGCTGGCTGCCGGCCGTGACCTCGACGAGGGTCACGCGCAGCGGATCGGCCGCGCGGTCGACGAGATCGACGAGACGATCGCGCTGATCCGCACGACAGTGCACCGCCTGGAACCTGAAGATGCGAGCTCGCGGCGAGTGGGACTGCGATCACGGGTCTACTCGGAGATCGATGCGGCCACCACCCGGTTGGGCTACCCGCCTCGGTTGCGGTTCGACGGGCCTGTTGACGCAGCTGTTCCACAAGACGTCGCGGAGCACATCATCGCTGTACTGCGAGAGGGGCTGTCGAACGTCGCCAGGCATGCGCACGCGCATGCGGTTTCGGTACACCTGGTGGTGTCGGACGGCGTCGTCCTGACCGTGGCCGACGACGGGGTCGGCATCCCGACCGGCGTTCCTCTCAGCGGGCTGCGTAATCTCGCCCGGCGGGCAGCAGATCTCGGTGGTGCGTTCAGCGTTCAGTCGGCTGGAGCGAGTGGCACCCGTCTGGAGTGGCGTGCTCCGCTGGCCCAGAGCTGACCAGCGCATCTACGTCGTGGCCACTGCGTTCTCTCGATCGGGTACCTGCCGACCAAGCACAACCGGCAACGCCGCCGTGCGGCATGTCGGGATCGAAAGTACAAGTGTCGGCGTAGCCTTCGCGAAGGGGGCCGGACGCAATGGGATGGAGTTCCGTGCCGTACCCGAGCCTCAGAGCAACGTACCTGGCGTATCTCGACGCGGTGAACGAGCGACGGTTCGGTGATCTGGCCGAGTTCGTCCATGACGAGATCACCTACAACGACACGACGGTGATTCGTCAGGAGTTCGCGGACCTGCTCGCGGCGGACGCCAAGGCTGTGCCAGACCTGCACTTCGAGGTGCAACTGCTCGTCAACAGTGAGGACGCCGTTGCTGTCCGGCTCTGGTGCGACTGCGCACCCGCAGAACCGATGTTCGGGTTGGCGCCTACCGGTCGCCGCGTCGAGTTCGCCGAGCATGGCTTCTATCGGTTCGATCACGGACGCATCGCGCACGTCTGGTCCTTGATCGACAACCAGTTGATCCAGGCACAGCTCGCCGGCTGAGCCGCGGATCGCCGTCGTGGGGCGACCGACGGGTCCGGTTAGCTTGCTGCGAGTCCGCTCTGCTTCCTGGCCCGCATCTCGTCCAGCTGCGCTGGCGAGGGTTTCGTGCCCCGTGTCACGGTCTCGGCGATCCAGTCTCTGGCGATTCGGTGTGCTTGCTCCTCGGTTCCGCATCGTGTCGCGGACTGGAGACCGTCCGGGCCACTGAGCTGCCACTCGTAGGAGGCATCCGGATCGACCCGATCGACCATCCGCAAGCTGTAGGGACAGATCTCCAGGACCGCGCCGCGGGTCCCCGAACTGTTCTGCACCTTCAGGAGGCTCGTCCGGTCGGGCGCTGCGGGGAATGCGACGTCATAGGCGAGCGCGAGCAGATCGTGCGCTGACAGCCGGTGCATGAGCCCCACCTCGGGTTTTGGTCCCCTGAGCATAGGACTGCTGACCCCGGATGCCGAGCCTGTACGTCCATCTTTCTTGATCGGGGTCGCGGTGGCCGAAGAGCTGGTCAGGAGGGCAAGTTCATCCGCGAGGGTCGGGTGCCGATCACAGCCCTCGGTTTTAGCATCCGAGTATGTCGGCTGATGTCATACTCACGATGCCTGGCGCCGTGCGTGGCTTGTCAGGTTCCACAGTGACCTACCTGCCCAAGGCGTGGGTTCGATCTGCGGCTGCGATCATTGCCGGTCATCTGGCGCTCTCCTCGGAAGTCGCACTGACCTTCGAGGGCCGGCCCGCTGCACGCGGCGGGATCGTCCTGGGACCTTCTTCGATGATGACCGGCCTGGTCGACAGGGCGGCGACACATCGCCGCGGAGCGTTCACCCGACGGCCTCTGGGCGGTTCTGGGTTCGACGTCGCCTATCCGCAACGGATCGCCGAGGCGGCCAGCCTGCCGATCATCGTGCCAGCGGCGGATGCCGTCCAGTACATGGCGGACTACGCGATCGCCGTGCGGAGCATGTCCTACGGCAGCCCGCTGAGCATCACCCTCAACTTCGGGCCGCTCGGCAGCGTGTTGTTGGCCGGCCTGGAAGTGCTGGTCGACCCGGGCGGCCTGCGTCAGGTCTTCCTCGCCGGGCACGAGATCGGTGCGGCCGGGCCCGATGCGGGAGGCGCACAACCCGACCAGGCCGCACCGGGGCTCGAACGGCAGCACCAGGAGGTGCTCTACCGCAGCGCCGGTGGTGCCACCGTCGCAGCGGCGGCCATCGCTCAGGCCCTCGGCGCCGCAGGACATCCACCCGAGCTCACCGGGCCGCTCGCAGATGAGCTCATCATGGCGCCCGACGTCGTGCCAGACGTACATGCGACGCTCGGATCGGGTGTCGAGGTGCACGCCGGTGGCGAGTACGGACCTGAGGACGACGTCTATCTCGCACGCCCCTGACGCCGCGCGTGCCGACAAATGGTCAGGCCGGTTCTTCATGCCAGAGAGGGACCGGTGACGGGAGCACTTCCTGCCGTCGCGGCGGCGATCATCGTCCAGGACAGGAAGCTGCTCCTGGTCCAGCGGCGCGTCCCCGAGGGCTCGCTCTCGTGGCAGTTCCCCGCCGGCGCAGTCGAGCCGGGGGAGACGTTCGAGCAGGCGGCGGTCCGTGAGACCGCCGAGGAGGCTGGGCTCACCGTGCAGGTCGTCAAGGTGCTAGGGGAGCGCGTGCAACCGAACACCGCCCGCCTGATGGGCTACGTTGCGTGCGACGTCATCAGCGGCGAGGCATACGTCGCCGACGCCGACGAGCTCGCAGACATCGTGTGGGCGACACCGGACAAGTTCGTCGACTACGTGCCCTACGGCTTCGCGCCAGCGGTGCAGGACTACCTCGCGGTGACGCTGGCCTAACAGGTAGCGGTAGCGCGCAGTCTGCGTCCATCAGCCGACCGCCAGAACCCGGGTTTCGGGCCAAAACAAGGGCCTCGCTCGAAGGCCGCTACTCCGCTACCCCTGGAGAGAATCGCTGCAATGTAGCGACTCCCGGGGGTAGCGGAGTTCGGTAGCGCCCCCGCTGCCAGTAGCGGGGCTCTCCGCTACGTGCGCAACCGAGCGTGCTGGTCGGGTAGGTGGCACGGGATGGCTGCCGCGCTACCCGTGGGCTGGAACGAATAGGTTCACCCGCCACTTGAGTGCGCCGCCCGGCGGTCGGTGGAACCCTCTGGGGGTGACTGGAAATTGGGCATGGGTGCACGACGCCTTTGAGATCATCGGTGCCCTTGGCGGTGCGGCGGCTGCGGTAATCGCGGTAGTGCTCGCGTCTCGCGAGCGAACTGACCGCAAGATCGCTGAGGCTGAGCGTGACACGGCTCAGGAGAAGCAGCGAACTGCAGAACAGGCGGAAGTTCGGCGGGAGCGCGAGCGACAGGCCCGGCAGGTCGCTGTTTGGGTCGACGACGATGAGCCGCTTGCTTGGGAGTCATGCGCGGAAGAAGGGCCGGAGGTTCCCGAATCGTTCCTCAACATTGCCAACTACAGCAGTCATCCGGTCTTTGATGTTGGCCCGGGCGACTACCTGGACCCTTCGCATCAGGGACCAAGTTCGATTGGTGTGATGCAGCGGATACTTCGACCGGGCGAGACTCGGAGATTCAATCTGGGCAGGATCTACTTCGGGAGCGACGACGGAGTAAACCCGCTGTGGTTCTTCCGCGACCTCGCTGGGAACTCGTGGACGATGGACCACGCGGGGATCCTGGACCTATTGGAGCCATCCACGAGGGACTAGCGCCAGTCGCATAGCGCGGCCCCCGGCGGCCGCCGCCGCACCCGGGCGGGCCGGACGCACCACATGCACACGGAATGAAGGAAGGGGATGCCCACATGCCCGCAAAGACCACTGGCGAGCCCGCCGGCCAGCGGCTCGCCAGAGCACTACGTCGCCGCATCGTTGACGAGTTGTCTGAGGGCGACCAGTTCCCGTCATCGGCCCAGCTGCAAGTCGAGTACGGGGTTTCGAGCGCAGTCGTCCGAGACGCGATCAAGATCCTCAAGGCGGAAGGATTCGTCGTCAGCCAGCAGGGCAAGGGCGAGTTCGTCGCCGCGATCGGCCTCTCCTGAGGAGAGCCTGCCGACGATCTGCCGCAGCGGATCGCGGGCCTGGAGGCACGTTGCGGTCTCGAAGGGGACTGGTCGTCGTAGTTCGTCTGCATGCGATAGGCCAACTTCGATCCCGACGGAGGATTGGTGAGCTTCCGGAGCAGTCGATTTCCGCGAAGTCGGCCGCCTGGGGCGCTCAGCCACCCAGCCTCGTTTGTTGTGCAACTTGAGAGTTGTACTTGGGAGATCGTGCGTTGCAACCTACCGCGGGTAGCCGGGGAGCGGCAGTCGCACCGACCGCGAGAAGCGAAGCAGTAGCCTCGGGACCATGAGCTTGGGTGTGCTGTACGTCGTTGTGACCGGTGCTGGCGCGACCCGACAAGTTCCGTCGCGGTTGCTGCCCTTGGCCGCAGAGCGGGGCTGGGACGTCTACGTTCTTGCGACCGTTCAAGCGATGAGCAGCTTCCCGGAGACAATGCTGCAGATCGAGGAAGCCCTGGGACGTCCGGTGCGGACGGACTTCCACACCACTGTCGGGTACTCCCTGCCCGACCCGGACGCCGTGATCGTCGCCCCGGCGACCTACAACACGCTTACCAAGTGGGCGCTGGGCATCGCCGACACCTACGTGCTGACCCGGCTAGCGGAACAGATCGGCCGTGACATCCCGATCACCGCCGGGCCGTATATCAACGTGAAGTTCGCGGACCACCCGACCTACCAGGGCAGCCTGGCAACGCTCAAGGAGTGGGGCGTGAACGTCGTGATCGGCCCGAGCGAGCCGCACGAGTCGGGCGTGGGCGCTGCGGATGACTTTCCTTGGGAGGAGATCCTGGACACGCTCGCGCCTGCGAACACTTAGCGGCCGCTCCTCCTGCCTCACGGGCGTCAGCCGCCCGCACCGATCCAGGCGTTGAAACGCGCCAGCGGCTTGTTCGCGTGCCGGTGCGCGCGTACGAGCATGCGCAGGACCTCGCGGGTCGTGGGGTGATGGCGAGTCTGCTGTGGGGCGAGCTCCCGGGCTCGCTGGAGGCTCGCCAGCGCCTGGTCATGGCGGCCCTGCCAGAGATAGGCCCGGGCAATGTCCATGAAGTGATGCCCGGTCCGAGTGGGCGGGAACCCGTCGGGTATCCGTAGATCACGAGCGAGCGTCAGAGCCCGAGGTCCGTCACCGAGCTCGATGGCCGTTGCCACGTCGTGGAACCCGGTGTTTGTGGGACCGAACGCGAGATTGCGCCAGAGGTGATCCGTCTCGACCCGAAGATGTTCGGCGATACCCCGAGCCTCGGAGATATGAGCGCTCGCGCCCGCGGCACTGCCGGCGCGTGCGGACAGGTCCGCGGACCGCAGATGTAGGGACCCGATCATCCGCAGCGTTGGGACGTCTCGTGTGGGCTCCGCGTCGAGCACGGTTCTGGCGCTGTCGATCAGCCGCAGTCCGACGTCGTAGGTCCCCTGGCGAAGCATCGACGACGTGCGGGTATGGGCGGCGAGACCGACTGCCAGAGGGCTGCCCCACTGGGCTGACGTCCAGGCGATGCGGTCGGCCACGATCGTGGCCAGGTCGTCGTATCCGGTGGCGTGCAGGATCGACATGGTCGGGTGCAGCACCGTGGCGACTGCGTCGAACAACCGCTCTTTCTCCGAGGCTGTTGCCGTCGCGTGGATCGCAGCGGTCATCTCCATGAGCAGAGCCGGCACCTGCGCGAGCGCCTGCACGTTGCGGTCTGCTTGGCGCAGATGGGCCACGGCACGGGCGTCCGCAAGGATCTCCGCTGCAGAGCGGGGCGGTGTCTCCAGGTCAGGGGGCACGTCCCAGTAGTTGAGTACGCGCCGGACCGACGGGATCAGTTCGTGGATCGCGTCGCGGTGCGGCCCGCTGAGGTCGTAGGGCTGCCCGGTCAACGTCGTCACGTCCACCGCAAGAGGTTTCGCCACAGCAGCGATTAGGACAGGGGTCGCTTCTCGCGACTCCTGTTCCACCTTGCGCAGCAGAGACAGGCTGATCGATGCCTGTTGCGCCAGGGCAACCTGCGTCATTCCGCGTGCCTTGCGGAAGTGCGCGATGCGCCGGCCGATCGCCTCGTGGTCGTTCATCGTTTGATCCCTGCTTCGGGAGCGTGACGTTCGCGAGCCTAGACCTCGGGACCGACCCAGCCGAGAGATGAGCACCGGGTGACACGCGAGTGTGTCACTTCCGGGTCTTCCAGCACGCCGACAGTAGATCCTGGGCGGCCCGTGATCCCTCGGGCCGATGACCGGCACTGCTGACCGCGGGTGCGTAGGGGGAGCAACGATGGGCCTTCAACTTCACCGTCAGGACGAGGCGTCAAGCGCTTTGGATCCGCTCATGTTGGCGATGGGCATCGCGGCCGACAGCCTTCGGTTGGTCGGGCCAGATCGCGTCGAGATCGTGACGCTGACTCGCGGCCGGATCTGTCTGCAGCCGGCAGAACTCAACCGAGGTGAGCAGCTCGCGCGGACTCTGGGATGCGAGTCCCCTCTGGACCACCGCATGTTCGTGCCCGGTCACACGCTGTGGACCGGTGAGCGCGACGGCCTGGAGGTCCAGGTCCGGTCAGCGCTGCGGCAGGTAGTCGCCCGATGAGCGCCGCGACCGTCACCTCGGCTCGTGTTCTCGTTGCCCTCGACATCGACGGCACGCTCATCGACGGCGATCGACGGGTTCCGGCCGGCACGGTCGAGGCCCTGGACCTGGTCCGAGCGGCAGGCCATGAGGTCGTGCTCGCCACAGGCCGATCGCTGGCCGGGCTGCTGCCGATCGCCACCAGGCTGGGCTCACGCGAGGCTGGGCTGTGTGCTCCAACGGCGCCCTGACAGTCCACCTGGATCGGAGCGCGCCGTCGGGCTACGACGTCGTCGAGGCACGCACCTTCGACCCCGCACCCGTCATCGGCCGAGCCCTGGACGTCGCACCGGGCGTGCGTGTCGCGGTTGAGGAAGTGGGATGGGGGTGGCGCACCAGCAGCGCATTCGAACCCGACGAGCTGAACGGCCAACAGAAGACGGTCCAGATGGCCGAGCTGAAGGCATGGCCCGCAAGCCGGCTCGCGCTCCACGCGCCTGAGATCCGCCGTTGCATGAGTGACCTGCGCGCGACAGGAGTCACCGTCGCCCCACAGCGGCGTGACTGGCTCGACATCACGGCACCGGGTGTCAACAAAGCCGTCGCGCTCGACGTCGTCCGGGCCCACCTGGGTATCCCGGCGGATCGCACGGTCGCGGTCGGGGACGGCATCAACGATCTCGACATGCTGGCCTGGGCCGCTCGCTCCGTCGCGATGGGGCAGGCGCCAGAGATCGTGCGGAGCACTGCGGATCAGACGACCGGCTCCATCGAGGAGGCCGGTGCCCTCTCCGTGTTGGCCTCGCTGGTCCCTGCGATCGACGGTGCGTTGTCGCCGCTTGCAGCGCAGATCGCGACCGCAGAGCGCACCGCGCGCGGTCCCGTGGCGCTGCGGGTGTGGCACGGCAGCGGCCCGGATCTGGCCCGATGTGAGGCCTGGGCCTTGCAGGGCGGTCGTTGGGTTCGGCATGCGCCGATCCCGTCCGGAGTCGGGACCACCATGCGCGCCATCGAGACCGCCGCGTTGGAGGCCGGGCTGCCCTATCCGCGCGGGGACGAGGGACGACGTCGGGCGCAGTGGCGCAGCGTCACCGGCGACGGGCCGGCCGGGTTCGAACTCCCGTTGAGCGCCCTCTGACCGAGACCACTTGATCTTGCGGCTGGGCGCACCCCTGTCCCGTCTCGCGCGGACTGTCCGCCGTAGGCCCGCCTCCCCGGGGCGGGTACCCCAACGCAGGCCGGGACCATCGCCCTGGTCTCGGCCTGCACCCCCAGGCACCACCGACATCACCTGGAGGAACAGATGACCGCAACGACCGAACCAACCACCGTCACCCGCGCGGCTGGCCTGGACTTCGTCTGGTTGGAGATCACCGGCAAGTGCCAGCTGGAGTGCATCCACTGCTACGCGGAGTCCGGGCCCACCGGAACCCACGGCGCCATGCAGCGCACCGACTGGCTCGGAGTGATCGACCAGTGCGCCGACCTCGGAGTGCGCATGGTGCAGTTCATCGGCGGTGAACCCACCCTGCACCCCGACCTGGCTGTCCTGGTCGAGTACGCCCTGGAGCGTGGCCTGGAGGTCGAGGTCTTCTCCAACCTCGTCCACGTCTCGACACGCACGTGGGACGCGTTCACCCGCCCCGGTGTGCGGCTGGCGTGCTCCTGGTACTCGACCGACCCGAAGCAGCACCTGCTGATCACGAAGCGGAACACGCACGCCCGCACGAAGGCGAACATCACCAAGGCCCTCGCCCATGGCGTCCCGCTGCGGGCCGGGATCATCGGCATGCTCGACGACCAGAACGTCGCCGCGGCGACCGCAGAGCTGGAGGCGCTAGGTGTGGCGGAGGTCGGTGTGGATCATCTTCGGCAGGTCGGTCGCGGAATCCGCGACCGGGACGCCACGGTCGCCGAACTGTG
This sequence comes from Promicromonospora sukumoe, assembly GCF_014137995.1. NCBI lineage: Bacteria > Bacillati > Actinomycetota > Actinomycetes > Micrococcales > Promicromonosporaceae > Promicromonospora > Promicromonospora sukumoe. Next base: position 916,627 of record NZ_JACGWV010000002.1, on the reverse strand, counting down.
CGGCGGGTGCGGTGACGGCGTCGTCGCGGTCGGCCCCGACGGCGCGGTGTGGCCGTGTGTCTTCACCAGGTGGATGCCGGTCGGGAACGTCCAGGACGCACTCCTGACCGACATCCTCGACGGACAGGCGCACGCTGCCGCTACGGCAGAGCTGCGGGCTGAGTTCAACGCCCGTGCCGAGCCGCAGGGGTGGGGCGAGAAGTGCAACCCTGACTGCAACCCGACGTGTGGCCCGCACCGGTGTGAGCCGACGTGCGCGCCGTCGTGCGCACCCGCAAGCTGCAACCCGACGTGCTCACCCAAGTGCGGCCCGAGTTGTTCGCCCTGCGCGCCGGACGGTCGGTGCTGGCCCTACTTCCAGTGACCGGTTGGCACCGCCAGCTCAGTCGGCCCGGAGGCGGTGCACGAACCGGGCGGGGTCAGCCAGGAACGCGCGCATCGTGACCACCGGGAGTGTGTCGTCGTACTCCAGGCGCTCGAAGCCATGCTCGTCCAGTTGATGGATGACTGCGCCGGGGATGGCCAGCAGGATCGGTGAGTGCGTGGCGATGATGAACTGCGACCCGCCTTCGGACAGCTCCATCACCTGGGCCAGCAGCGCCATGCAACCAGTCACCGACAGTGCCGCCTCGGGCTCGTCCAGCACATAGAGCCCGTCGGTTCCGAACCGGTGCGTCACCAGGTCCAGGAACGACTCACCATGAGACCGCTCGTGGGGCGAGACGCCGCCGTAGGTGGGCAGAAGTGGTGGAGTGTCGGGCTCTTGGTCGAGGCGTTCGATTTCGGACGCGACATTGAAGTACGACTCTGCCCGCAGGAAGAACCCGTCCCGAGGCCGGCGGCCCGGATGCCGCACCAGACGGAGGTGCTCAGCAAGGGGCACCTCCGTCGTGCGGGTGCTGAACTGGAAGTTCCGCGACCCGCCCTCGACGTTCAAACCGGCAGCGGCGGCGATGGCCTCGACGAGGGTGGACTTGCCGCTTCCGTTGTCCCCGCACAGCAACGTGACCGGGTGGTCCAGGTCGAGCACATCACCGTCGGCCAGCGCTCGGACCGCGGGGATGGTGAACGGCCAGCCCTCCGACGGGAGGCGGTCCGCGCGGGCTTCACGCACGTACGGTCCGCCAGCGGTACGGGTGCGTGTCATGCCAACATCGTGCCGTACCGACCACGACCCCAGGATCGCGACACGTGATCACCATCCCAAGCATCAGAACCGGCGAACGGGGCCAGGATGCAGACCAGCAGCGACCCTGCCGCGCGATACCTGGCTGAGGCTGCCGCAAGGTTCGGCGTGACCGTCGAAGGGGCCGTCGTGACAGGGCACCACAACGGCACGGCCGGTGTCCGGGTCTCGGGTCCGGCGTGGCTGCGGGTAGCGGTCCTGAGTACCAGCTGGGCCAAGGACGACATGTGGAACGGCATCGCCACCGCGACCGGTGACCCGTTCGACGACGTCCCCATGCCTCGCGTGCTGCGGTCCGTCGAGTGGACCGACCGGGACCTGAACGTCCGCGCGGACCTGCTCACCTACATCTCGCAGCCCACGATCGGCACCGGGCTCGTCCTGGAGCACCAGCCCGAGCTGACCGACACCTGGTGGGCGAGCCTGCACGCTGGACTGAACCCGCTGCGGCGTATCGAGGTAACCAAGCGGATGGCCATCAACCCCCGCCGCTTCCAGGCCCAGCTCCTGGAGTGGTTCGGCGTCGAGATCGACCGGGACCGCGTCCAGTGGGAAGTCGTCCACGGCGATCTCCACTTCGGCAACCTGACCGCCCCTGACCTGCACATCCTGGACTGGGAGAACTGGGGCTGGGCCCCCGTCGGCTATGACGCCGCGCACCTCGCCTGTTCCGCAGTCCTGCAACCCGAGATCGAAGCCAAAGTCCGGGCTCAGTTCGCCGACGTGCTCAACACCTACTCCGGCGCCATCGCCCAGCTCATCGTCGCGACCAAGTACCTGCGCCTCGTCGAAGGCGGCGAACACCCCGAGATCGCCGCCCCCATCGGCCAGTACGCGGAGAGGCTGATCCGCGACCATCTCGCGCCCTGACCCCAGTGCGCCCAGTTCTCGTCCTTCACCCGCCGTCGCCGGGATACATCTGGCGACTAGTCGATCGCTGGTGCCGGCAGCTCCTGCACCTGTGGTGGCCACCCGAGGACTGGCAGCCACGATCCGACAGAAGCAATGAACCACATCTCTTGCTCGTGGCTGAGCAACAGGACGAGCGAGCCGCCGTCCGCGCCGGGACCGAACAGGCGGAGGCCGCCATCGTCCTGGAGGCCGGTGGCTCCGAAGATGGGTACGGCCTCAATGCCTGGCGCGACGGTGCGCGGCCGAGACCCGGCCAAGAGTTGTTCCCCGAGGAGGGCACCAAGCGACTCGAAGACGAAACCACGCGTCACGCTCCACATGTGGGGGAACAGAGCGTGGTCGTCTCCAAAAGGGCCGACGAGCAAGTCGACCAGCTTGTCCCGCGCCGATGAATTCGCCACCGGCTCGTTCAGAACGTCCAGGTTGGAGGAAATCCAGCGCTGGACGAACCAGCGCCGTAGCGTCATGTTCAACTCGTACCACGACTGCGAGTCGTCTGATTCGACCACGCGGTTAATCCAGATCAACGCCGTGGCGTGGGGGCTGTCAGCGCTCGTCGGCGCTTCCAGATCGACGTCCATGGCTGTGCAGCCTGGCACACATCGTCGACCGCATTGCCGGGTGGTACGGGTGATTTACCGCCCGGGCGAGATCTCGGCGGTTGCGTGTCCCGGTTCGATAACGGACGCCGGCCGCTGCAGCGCGTGATGTGACCCCGCGGACGCCATTCAGGGAGGATGCATCTCGTGGACGCCAGCAAGCCGCTTTCGGGTCTGTACTCCCCGATGCCGGAGCCAGGGACGAAGAAGTTCTGTGTGTTCTGCCGCGAGCCCGTAACCCTGGAGAGGGCCGAGTCGGGCTGGTTCTACTGGGCGGCGGTCGGCGACCCTGTGGACGGCGGGCGGTACTGCCTCGGTGGCGTCATGGGGAACGTCCACTCGCCGGCTCTGCGCACGCTGCACCTGCCGCAGCGGGAGTCCGATGACGAGCGGTGGGCCTGGCGGTACTCGCCGGAGGGCGAAGGCAGGCTGCAGTAGCGCTGGCCCGCGCCCGCAGGAGGGGTGAAGGTGCACCGCATGGCGCAACACCCCTTGACCACTACACCCTGCCCCGATAGTCCGTTATGTGCAGATAGGAGTCCAGCTACCAGCAAGGAGAGTCGTGAGCCGTGCCCCACGTACCACCCGAGTCCTGAACACCGCGCTGGGCCCTTTCGCCACGGGTTATCGCGACCCAGAAGCGTCCTGGGCGAAGGCGGTCGCGCAGGTCGAGAAGACCGCCGGTACCCAGGACCACGCGTTCGCTGACGACCTCGGCCAGATCCTGCAGGGGGCCGCCGAGATACCGCGGCTGTCGCCGCTGGGCTGGTTCCTGATCTTCAACGAGGTCAAGGGCAAGTACGTCAACCGGCTGCGGGTCAACCGGGCGCTGTCCGAGCACCCGCAGGTCGCCGACGAGCAGATCACCGCGCCGGTGTTCGTGTGCGGACTGCCGCGCACCGCCACCACGCTGGCCCACCGGGTCCTGGCACAGTCGCCGGACCATCGCGGCCCGCTGACCTGGGAGCTGCACCACACGACCCTGCACGACCCGCACACGGCACAGCGGGTGATCAAGCAGCTCGAGCAGGCCCTGTCCCTGATGGAGCTGGTCGCTCCCGGCCTGCAGCAGAAGCACCCGACCTACATCGACCGGCCGGAGGAGTCGGTGCTGTTCTTCGCGCACGGGCCCCAGTGGCCGCTGCAGCGCGGACCGATGTCGTCCTACAGCGCCTGGCTCGCCGACAAGCACGACGTGCGGTCACAGTACGAGTACCTGAAGCTCGGGCTGCAGGTGCTCCAGCACGGCCGGGAGCCCAAGCGGTGGGTGCTGAAGTACCCGGGGCACCTGGGCGACATGGACACCATCCGGCAGGTGTTCCCCGACGCGACGTTCGTGTGGACCCACCGCGACCCGGTCACGGTCATCGGTTCGTTCGCCAGTCTCCTGGAGACCCTGCAGGCCATGTGTCAGCGCGAGACCGACCCCGCAGAGATCGGACGAGCCGCGCTGGATCACCTGGTCGCCCAGGTCGAGCGTGGCCTGGCTGCGCGGACGAATATGCCGCTGTCCTCGATCGTGGACGTGCCGTACCACAACCTGTCCGCCGACCCGGTCACGGTGGTACCCCAGGTGTACGCGGCGATCGGGGCACGGTGGACCACCCACGACCAGGAACACCTGGCCGAGGTGATCGCCAAGCCGAAGGGTGCCCCGTCCCACCAGTACGACCTGTCCCGCTACGTCGACCGCGCCGAGGCCGATGCGGCCTTCGCTCAGTACAACCGCATGCTGGACCGCCTCGACCTGCGCGACGCCACCCCGGCCGTCGAGCTGTGACAGGCCGCCGACGATCTCGGTGGCGTGTCGGAGTTACCGCAACCTGACCGACCACAGAGGGACCGAGTCGCACGGATGACGCACCGCCACTCATGGGAGGAACTGCCACCGCGCTCCGCTATGCCGTCGAAGCGGAGCGCGGGCCAGTGCTGCGTGCTGAGGCTCCGTCGGCGGGGCGTAACTCGACCTTCGCCGCGTTCCTGCACACGGCCGGCGGGTCGGTGCTCATCAAGGGTGTTCCCGACTATGAGCGGCTGGTGTCGGCGCATGAGCACGAGATCCAGGTCAACTCTCTGACGAGTCCAGGGAGGGGATGGGCGCGATGACAGTTCCGGTACAGGCACACGGACCGGCAATCATTCTCGGTGTAGCGCCATCCCTACGTGAGTACCTCAGCGAGGTCAACCTTCTTGCGTAGCTTGGCGATCGGCCCGCCCCAGGTGCTGGTCCGGAAGGCCCACTGCCCTGCGACCACGCTGGGAGACACGCCGAGTGTGTCGGCGAGCGAGCGGATCGCCTCTGCCGTCGTTGCCGCGGAGAGGATGGCCTGGTAGTCCGGTGGAATCAGGTGGTCTTCAGCAAACGCGTTTGCGGCGGTCTCCTGCGAGTCCGCATCGTCGTTTGCCTTGAAGCCGTCATCTATAAAAGTGCTTCTCTTGGGGTGAAGAAGTACGTGAGCAATTTCGTGCAGAATCGTAAACCAGAGCCCGTCGAAAGACTTGTATCGACTGGTTACCGCGATCATTGGCGTTCCGTGTATCCATCGTGAAACGCCGCTGATCCGCGTGTTCGGGATCTCTGGCACAAACACGAGAACCACACCCGCGTCAAGCAGAAGGCTCTGCGTTTCTTTGAATGCTTTTCCTGCGTCATGGACAGTGAGCCGGGGAATCGTTGCAGCAGCGGCTCGCAGCCTTGCCGGATCATACATTTGCGTGTCGGCAATCAGGTCAGCCGCGTGCAGCTCGGACAGCCGCAGCCAGAGCGCTGTTAAGTTCGGATCGATGGCATGGACTTGGCTTCTCTTGTAGGACGCTTGTGGCTCGAGCCAGGTTTTCGTGTACGCGCTCGGCGACGCGACTGAGAAGAAGGCGAGAAGTTTTGCTACGAGTTCAGCGCCTGAGTCTTCAGGATCAATCACGTTTCGGTCGATGAGAACTCGGCGAGGAAAAGCCTTCGCCCAGTCGGCGAAACCTTCGAGAGCGTTGCGCTTTTCGTGTCGTGCTTCTTGTGCCTGATGCGCCGCTTCTAGCCGCAGCCAGGTTTCGGCAGATGTTCCAAGTACCTGCTCGAGGGTGACTGCAACATCGGGCGAAACCGGGGCCGTTCCCTTGATGACGAGATTGATGTGCTTCGGGCTCAACCCAGTGCGCGCAGCTAGTTGCGCTTGGCTGATAGAGCGTGCGTCGAGCTCTCGTTGCAGCAAGCGACCAGGGCGAGGCGGGAAATCGAAGTGGGCATCGGTGGCGGTGTACGTAGTCATGAGGTCTCGATCAGCCCTTGAGTCGGAGGATCGACTGGCCCTGAATGAGGAGATCTTGGACAAGGAGCGCTTGGGACAGGGCGTGATCTGGCAACGACGCCCGGTTCGCAAGGACGTACGGCGCACCATCGGGGCTGAGCGGTCGTGCGTGCATGTCAACCTCCTCGATCGAAAGGGTCAGGTTTCCGGCGTCGACGTCGATTTGGACGCTTTGGAATGTGGCTAGGTGCTCGAGCCGGGGGGCCTGGGAGACGACGTGTAGCAGGTCCTCTGCTGCGTCGGCGTGCGCGCCGAGGGTAGCGCTGAGGCGCGCTCCGGTGAGACACCAGCCCTCGAGCCGAGGGTCTGACCACCCTAGCTGCAAGACTTTACCTCTTTGGTAAATGGTACTTGTGGTACGGTGGGCTTTACCCGACAGGTACATGCTACCTGCGTCCGATCTGGGATGCGGGAGCGACACGCTACAAGGAAGGAGGGCCAGATGGCCCCCTCAACTCCGACGCCCCTGCAGGTCGTCATCGATGACAAGACGTTCACCGTGCACGACGAGGACCAGGAAGCTTCTGCGCTCCTGCGACTCGCTGGCCGAGACCCGAAGACCTTCGACCTCTTCCTCGTGAAGAAGAACGGTGTCGAGGACCGGATCGGTGACGGTCAGATCGTCAACCTCAAGGACGGCGCGCGGTTCGCCTCTCGCGAGAAGGTCCGATTCACCATCGATGGCGAATCCCATAGCTCATATGACGACGACCAGAGCGCGGCCGCCCTACTTCGTCTCGCAGGCGTGGACCCCGCCAGCTACGACCTCGCACGCATCCGGCCATCTGGCGACACCGAACTGTTCCGCGACGATCAGCTCGTCAAGATCAAGTCCGGTGACGAGTTCGTCACCGCCAAGCACGTTGGCGGTGTCGCTTGAGCGGCACTGTCGTCCTGACCGGGGCGGCCCAGCAGTTCGTCGATGACATGACTGCTGTGGGCGCCCCGGCGCGGGCCGACGGCCACCGGATTCTCTACGATGTGATGGCTGTCCACGGCGCGCTTGCGGGGCAGGTTGTGACCACCGGTGTGAGCGTGTCCGAGGTGCAGAGCTGGCCTGCCGTCCCGCCGCACTGGATCCACCTACCTGATTCGGTCACGTTCACCCTGACGAACATGGACGACACTGACTGCCCGCCCGGATGGAAGCGACACTCCCGCGAGTTCAACTACACCGACACGTCTGTGCCGCCGGCCCTCGCGTGGCTGAGGCACGTGCGGGGTTTTGTCTCCACGGCGATCCCGACGGCAGCCTGACATGCGGTACTCCGTGGCCATGACGGGCGAGGTCGAAGCGACCATGCGGGATCACCTCCTCCGCGACGACGGGCAGGAAGACGTGCTCATCGCAACCTACGCCCGTTCTACCGGCAATGAGCGTACGACGGCCCTCATCAAGTCGGTGATCTTCCCCCGAGAGGGCGAGCGGCACGTGCACGGCAACGCGTCCTTCACCAGCGGATACGTTCTACGCGCATCGACGCAGGCGCGTGCGCTTGGCCACGGAGTCGTGCTCCTTCATTCCCACCCACGAGGCCGCGGCTGGCAACAGCTCAGCAACATGGACAAGGAAACTGAGTCTGAGTACGAGCGCGTCGCACGCGGGATCACGAAGATGCCCCTCCTCGGCATGACGCTTGGCGGACGTGACATCTCCTGGTCGGCCCGCTTCTGGTTTGACCGAAGTGGACCCACATGGGCGGAGTCAGTGCGATCGGTCTCGCCGAAGCTCGCCGTCACCTGGAATGACGAGCTTCGTCGCATCCCCCGGGTGACACGTTCACAGCAGCGCACGGTCTCATCGTGGGGCGAGCGCACGCAGGCTTCGATCTCTCGCCTGCGTGTCCTGGTCGTCGGCAGCGGCAGCGTCGGTCTCGACGTCGCGCAGCGCCTCGCCGCAACGGGCCTAGCGACGGTAGGCGTGATGGACTACGACGCGGTAGAGACGGTGAATCTGGATCGCATGATCGGCGCGACCCGTCTCGACGCCGCACTCGGACGGTCCAAGGTCAAAGTCGCTGCGCGTCTTATGAAGTCGTCCGCGACTGCGGAGTCGTTTCAGGTTCGACTCCACGAGCTCAGCATCACCGACCCCGTCGGGCTAAGCGCTGCACTCGACTACGACGTCATCTTCTCTTGCGTTGATGGACCCTGGCCGCGCGCAGTGCTTAACGCGATCGCCTATGCGGATCTCATCCCGGTCATCGATGGTGGGATCGCACTCGATACTTTCCCCGACGGGCGGATGCGCAACGGGATCTGGCGCGCACACACCCTGGTGCCCGGCAGCCCTTGCATGGTCTGCCTTGGACAGCTAGTCATGGGCGACATTTCCTTGGATAAGGGAGGGCTGCTCGACGACCCGGAGTACATCGCTGGAGCTCATCGAGATGCGCCTTCCCGGCAGAACGTCGCCGCGCTCTCCGCGAGCGTCAGCGGCGCCTTGCTGGCGCAGTTTGTGAGCCTGACCGCCCACCCGGGCGGCCGTGGCATCCCGGCACCACTGCGCTACATCCTGTCCACTCACTCTCTCGAGCACTCCAGCGCGAAGTCCGGCCTGCACTGTCCTTACGAGAACGCGACAGCCTCCGGCGACGCCCGCACCCCGATCGCTGAGCATCGTGAAGACTGGCGCACGGTCGTCCACGAGCGCGCGACCAAGAGGAGTCCGTTCCGGCTGCGTGCCCTTGCCGCGGCCGAGGATTTCCTGCAGCACACAGCTTCCAGAATCATCCCCGTGGCGCCGAGAGGTTAGGCAGCCCAACTGTCCGAGCGATCGACGATCTGGCGGCGGATCCACTGCCAGGGCGGGTGTCCCGTCCATTCGGGGATGCCTTCATGAAGTGGCCTCGCCTCTTCGGCTGTCTGGCATATCGGCCGTCGGGCTGTGGTCGTCGTGCGACCCAAGTGAATCCCCGGGTATCCGACAGACCGCCGGTGCTCAACCAGGGGGGTAACGCGTAGCGTCCCGCCAGCAGCGTAGGTCTAGCGGGAGTCCCAATCCATCCTGATTCATTGCTCGGGTCCACTTCGTGCGGGAGATTTGTGTCGTGACTGACAGCTTGCGAGCGATCTACGCCACCAGTGGCATCTTGTGCGTCCTGGCGGCCATCGTCTCCGGCGGCGTGAAGGCGGCGGGTTGGGAACTGCCCGTCATCGAGACCGTCTGGGTCCGGGTCACGCTCGCCTTCTTCGGCGCATCATTGCTGCTCGTGGGTGCCTTTTACCCAGCTGTCCTCGCCCGACTCGCGCGGCCCAAGATGAGCACATATGTCGTTACGACGCGCACAAGCTCCATCACTTCGACATCTGGCTCCCTGGCGAATCCGAGGGTCAAGTCCAGCACGTGGGGCGGGGACAAGATTGAGATTTCAGCCGCGAGGTACGAGAGGTCCGGGGACGGTACTTCGTACACCTTTTTCGACAGCGACGGTCATCCCGTACGAGAGATTTGGCGGTCAGAAGTCGCGAAGATCGAACGCCGCGACGACTGATACGTCGCGATGCTCCACGCTCGCGTACCTACTCCCGTGGATAGACGGAGCCCTAGTTAGTACGGTGGAGCCCGCCGGCTGACTTCTGCCGTCCTCGGCTGCCAGGATGCTGCCGTGGATGACGTGTTGGCCTCCTACTGCGCCTGCGAGTCGACCTCGTCTGGAACCGAGCGGCGTTCAGTCGTTTGGAGCAGGCGATGCGGATGGCCTGTGAGCAGTACGAGGGGCATGAGGATCTGCCGCGTACTACCAGGACTGCCTGGAACGGCTTCGGGACCTGGCGGACTGGTTCTTCCGAGGCGAGCACGCCTACCAGGAGTCGCACGAGTGGCGTGACATCTAGCGTCCTCGCCCAAGAGCTCGCGTCGACGGGGAGTGGCCCCAGGTCCTGGGTACGGTGGCGCGATGAGTACAGCGCGAGCGGAGCGCTTCAGCGCCGTCGTCCGGATCGACGGGCGCGGTCGCACCCATGTGCCTGTGCCGTTCGAGCCGGACAAGACCTGGGGTACCAAGCCGCGCCACCACGTCACGGGCACCTTGAACGGGGTGGGTCTGCGCGGCGTCGTCGAGCGGACGCCGGACGGCGCGATGCTCGTCCTGGGGCCCGCATGGTGCCAGGACGGGCGACTGGCGACGGGCGATCAGGTCGAGATGGTCCTGACCCCCGAGGGGCCCCAGCGCGCTGACCTGCCCGCGGATGTCGCAGCCGCCCTGGACGCAGCCCCCGACGCGGGTGCCTTCTTCGACTCGCTCGCCCAGTTCTACCGCAAGGCCTACCTGCGCTGGATCGAGGCCACCAAGCGACGCCCCGAGCAGCGCCCGGTGCGGATCGCAGAGGTCGTTCGTCTGCTCCAGGACGGCCAGAGGGAACGCCCGAGCGGATGAGCCGCCGATGACCAGGATCGGGGACAGGTTCAAGAAGTGGGTGTGGCCCAGACCGGTGGTCAGCCCTTCGCGTCGCGGACGTCGGTCCCGAGCTCGGCGAAGGCCTTGAAGTCCCGCATGTGCTGCACCGACTGCTTGCGGAAGGCCCCGCGCATCAAAGGCCCCACCAACCGCATCAGCACCGAGTCGAACCGGTACTCGTTCTCGCTCACCCAGAGCGTCGTCCCCGGACCTGCCTCCGTGAGCCGCTCCCGCGCGGCGTTCCACATGCCCTCGGCGACGATCTCGCGCTCGTAGTGCACGACGGCGTCCCGCGGGATTCCGTGCAGGTCCGCCGGCTCCCGGCGGGTGATGGTCTCGACGGCCTCCATCGTCTGCTGCCCCATCTGCATCACGACGCGCGACCGGGCCCCGACCTCTCCGTGCATCCCGTTCAGGGGCTCGTGCAGCACGACGCCGCGCAGCCACTTCTGCAGGTGAGCGGGGTCGGCGAGCAGCTCGACCGCCCGCTCGCGCGGCAGGGCGATCTCCATCGAGACGGTGTACTTCATAGCGATCGCTCCAGTTCTGCGGTGGGGGGCGGTCAGTCGGGCGCGATGTACCCGGTGATCTCCCGGCCACGCCCGGTGTGGGTCGCGCTCGGCGCCAGCGCCTCGTTCTCGGTCCAGTCGAGCGGGATCTCCGTCACGTCCGCGCGGTCGAACTCGATGACCGTGCCGTTGTCCAGGGCGCTGTACTGCGACCGGTAGGGGTCGTCCACGACACCGGTCAGCCGGTCGCCGTCCTGCAGGGTGACGCGCAGGTAGGGCGTGTCGGACCAGCCTGTCTCGGCGCTCCCGTTCTCGGAGACCTGGACCCGGACGACGTTGCCCACCGTGACGAGCTGCCGGATCTCGGGGTGCAGCTGCCCGCCGGACCAGTCGTAGACGTCCTCTGACCTCGGGCGGAACAGCTGATAGCCACCATTCATGCGCTCAGGCTAGCGAGCGAGGCGCCGTGTCAGCAGGTCGCGTCATCACGTCGTGTTGCCTGGCTCCGTGTCCATTCCGTTACTCTTGGGCTCGCCATGACCCTGACACGTGCCGCCCGCTCGCTCCTCGCCGAACCCCGGCGAGAGACCAAGCGTGTCCTGACGGTCATGTTCCTGCTGCTCACCACCCTCGGTGTACAGCTGCTGTGCGGCGTCCACCTCGACGAGGCCGGACACGCCCACCCGGCGACCGCCGTCGGGCAGTACGCGGCCTCTGCCGTGCTGACTGCCGAAGGCGAAGGGGCGAGCGACCACCACGGCGAGACCGGCGCCCACTGCTCCGACAACCGGACGGCGACGGCCCGGTACGACCGGACCGTGTCGCCCTCCGCGGAGCTGGCCACCGCGCCGGAGCTCGCCGAGCAGTGGCTGGTGCCCGACGTCGCGCACGCCCAGCCCACGGTCTCCACCGACGTGGCCGAAGCGGCCGCGCCGTGCCTGCACGCGCTCGGGATCTCCCGGACGTAGACCACCACATCCCGTCGACACCACCCCTCAGGGGTGTCGGCCGGTTCTGCGCGCCCCGAACCCGGGACGCGTGTGGTTCTACTCCGATCCGAAAGGTCCCAGCTTTCATGGAGCCCAGCTTCACCCCCGAATCCACTGTTCGCGGTCGTGGCCGTCACCGGGCGGTCCGCCCCGACCTGGCCGACGTCGCCCGAGCCGCCACCGAGCAGGTCACCTCGCTCGCCGGACGCACCGCCGTCGCGGCCGCGGCCGGTTCCGGCGTGCTGTTCTCGCTGGTCGCAGCCCCCGCCCAGGCGGCACCCGCGCCCGCGTCCGTCAGCGGGTCCGTGGCCGGCTCGTCCGTCCAGGGTGCCCTCAACACGGCCGACCTCAACGCCCTCGCGGCCCAGGCCAAGGAGTCCGTCGCCGCCGCGCCGGTCGTGACCGTGGCCAACGACGCCGAGCTGACGGTCGAGAAGGCCGCCGTCTCGGTGGTCTCAGCGGCGGAGAACGACGAGTACCAGGCGGAGCTCGCCGCCGAGGCGGAGGCTGAGGCAGCCGCCGAAGCCGAGGCCGCCGCGGCAGAGGCTGCCGAGGAGGCCCAGGCCGCGCTCGACATCCCGGCCTCGGCGTCCGGCTCCGCCGTGGTGTCCGTCGGGATGCGGTACCTCGGCGTGCCCTACCTGTGGGGCGGCTCGACGCCCGCCGGGATGGACTGTTCCGGGTTCACGTCCTACGTGTACGCCCAGGTCGGCGTGAACCTGCCCCGCACCTCGTCCGAGCAGCGGTACGCGGGCCCGGAGGTCTCCTGGTCCGAGGCGCAGCCGGGTGACCTGATCTGGACACCCGGGCACATCGCGATCTACGCCGGCGACGGCATGCAGATCGAGGCGCCGGTGCCGGGCAAGACGGTCCGCTACACGGAGATCTGGCAGTCCAACCCGACGTTCATCCGCGTGCTCTGACGCGCTCCGCGTGAGGGGCGGGCTCAGGCCCGCCCCTCACACCCCCGCCTTCGACCCCGCTTATCCCCAGGAGCAACACCCATGGCAACACCCACGCGAGCACGCCCCGGGCGGGGCCGGCACAGCAAGGGCCGGCACTCCGCGCCGTCGTCGGGCAGCGCGCTGTCCGTGGTCACGGGGCGGTGGCCGTTCAAGCTCGGGGTGGGGGTCGCTCTCGTCGCCACGATGTCGGTCACGGTGGCGACCGCGGGCGGGCCAGGAGACGACGCGGGCGACCTGGCGGGCGCCGCCGTCGCGCTCACCGGCCCGTCGTCCGGCGCGGTCGACGCGGCGCGCGACCGGGACGGCGCCGCATCCCGCAGCCAGGAGCGTGCACCCCGTGGAACGGCCGACGCCGGCATCACCGTTCCCCAGGACGCGACGATGTCCGGCGGGGAGAGCGAGGCCGTCGACGTCGAGGCGCCGCCCGTCCTCCCGGGCTGCGACGGCGAGGCCACCGGTGCGGGGGTCAACGGCAACCTGCCCGCCGACGAGCTGTGCGACCTCTGGGACGGCTACCCGCCGATCCGGGCCGACGCCGCCGTCGCCCTCGCCCGCCTGAACCAGGCCTACACCGAGCAGTTCGGCGAAGCGCTCTGCCTCACCGACGGCTACCGCAGCTACGAGCAGCAGGTCACCGCGAAGGCGCAGAAGCCGACGCTGACGGCCACACCGGGCAAGTCGAACCACGGCTGGGGCGTCGCAGTGGACATCTGCGCCGACGGCTACGCCGGCGAGCGCTGGGACTGGCTCAAGGCGAACGGTCCGCAGTACGGCTGGGACAACCCGCAATGGGCGCTGGCCGGCGGCGTCGGCCCGTACGAGCCGTGGCACTGGGAGTTCACGGCGGCGTGACGCGAACCGCTCCGGCTGACGCCGCTCCGATTGACGCCGCCAGTAGTGAACGTAGGTGTAGTCGCACTCTGAGCGCTCAGAGTGCGACTACACCTACGTTCACTACTGGCGGCGTGACGCCACGGTCCGCGCGGCGCGTGCACGTGCGGACGAGGCATGTCCGACGACGGCGCCTGCCAGACTGCCGTGATGTCGTTCAGCAAGATCTCGCTGGAGGGCCGGCTGACGGTGATCGCCAGCCCGCGCCCGCCGTCGGACGACGGCTTCTGCTCGGACCGGCTCCAGGTGCTGCACTGGCGCGTCGACGAACCTTTCGGTGACGACGGAATCCACCTCCACCGGGCGAGCGACGAGGTCTACGTCGTCCTGGAGGGCGCCATCGACCTGGACGTCGACGGGTCGCGGATCACGGTGGCGGCGGGTGAGGCCGCCACCGTGGGCGCGGGCGTCCCCCATGCTCTGGTCGCTGTGCAGTACCCCGCGCGGGGGCTGACGATCCGCGGTCCCGCGATCGACGACAAGGTCGTCATCGGCGGGGAGAGCTTGTGACACGGGCAATGACCGTCCGGGACCTCGACTTCCATCCCGACGAGAACGACGTCCGGTGCTATCGCGTGCCGGACGCCGGTCTCCTCGTGAACGACTCCAGCAGCTACGTGCGCCAGAGCCTGGAGCCAGCGACCTTCGGAGACACGGACGAGATGCTCGTTCTTCGACACTTCGCTTTCGCCGACGAGTGGTTCAAGATCAACGCGACCTATGACCTCTCCGGCAATCTGATGGAGACAACGTCGCCCGACGGAGTTTCGTTCGCGCTCAACTGCGATATCTCGACTCCGATGGTTCGTGTCGGGGACGACGTCTCGGCGGTCGACCTCTTCCTCGATGTGCTGGTCTCCCTGGACGGTACCTACAGGGTCGTCGACGAGGACGAGTTCGCGCAGGCGTCGTCGGCCGGCGTCATCTCGACGGCGGAAGCACATGCCGCGGAAGAGGGCCTCGCGCGGCTCCTGGACTGGATTCGGACGGGTCGGCTTCGCGAACTTCTCGACGAGGTGTCGTCCGCACCGGTCGAGACGGCGCCGGCACCACTGCCCTTCGAACGAGTGCCGTTGAGCGAGGTCCCGTCGGTGTCTCCCAGGACTCGCCGGACCTGGCTGGCCGACGACTGACACCGCAGATGTGGAGGTTTGCCGATCTGCCGCCTACCTGCGTGAACGTGGTCGGCAGGTACCCGGCGCTCTTGTGAAAGAGCTCTGACTACGCGGCCCTCGCAGCCAGACGGCCCGCTAGCGTCACGCGGGACATGGACCGTCCGGCGAAAGGGATCCGATGAAGGCCGACCACTACGACGAGTTCGCGGCGAGCTACGACACCGAGAACTCCGGCAGCCTGCTCAACGCCTGGTACGAACGGCCGGCCATGCTCCGGCTCGCGGGCGACGTGCGCGGCCGCAAGATCCTGGACGCCGGCTGCGGCTCCGGGCCGCTGTCCGTCGAGCTGCGTGACCGCGGTGCCCACATGAGCGGGTTCGACGGCAGCCCCGCGATGGTTGAGCTCGCCCGCGGCAAGCTCGGAGACGACGTGCCGCTGGTCGTCGCGGACCTCGCCCAGCCGCTGCCCTACGCGGACGACTCCTTCGACGACGTCGTCGCCTCCCTCGTGCTGCACTACCTCGAGGACTGGGAGCCGCCGCTGGCCGAGCTGCACCGAGTGCTCAAGCCCGGCGGCCGCCTCATCGTGTCGGTCAACCACCCGCTCGCACGCCCGTTCCTCTTCCCGGACGAGGGCTACTTCGGCACCCGGCAGTTCACGGACGAGTTCGAGTTCGCGGGCCAGCCCGGGACGCTGACGTTCTGGCACCGCCCGTTGCACGCGATGTCCGACGCCTTCGCCGCCACCGGATTCAGCATCACGTCCATGGCCGAGCCCGCGCCGTCCCCGGACACGCCGACCGAGCTCCTCCCGCCGCGCATCGCGAGCGGGGAGCGGAGCGCCTTCGTGTCGTTCCTCTTCTTCGTCCTTGAGGCTCGATAGGCCACGCGTCCGGTGACCACGCCCTGAGGGCATGTGACCCGTGCGGGCGGCGCTACCGAATCTCGCCGAACTCCTCCACGTCCTTGATCACCGCCGTGCAAGCCTCGTCGGTGTCGCGATAGAAGGGGGAGAAGTTAAACGGCCCTTCTTCGATCTGATATTCGAGGTCGGTCCAACCGCCCGTCCAGGCCGTGATCGCGAGCACGTCGTCCGACTGTCGCCTGTGCACGACGAATCCGACGGACTCCGGAACCTGAATGCTTGAGCGGTCCGGCGTGATCTGTCGGGGCCACGCCTCTGCGTCGCGCCAGGTCAGCGGGCTCACCGTCGCCCAGCGTCCCCACTCGTTCATGACCGGCCGCAGCCGGTCGGCAAGAACATCCAGGTCGATGACGCGTTCCACGGCGTACATCCTGCCCCGCTGCCGTCCCCGTACTGTCCGACGGCCGACGCCGCGGACGAGGTGCAGGACGCCGCGCGGACGCTGGTCGACGAGGCGCTCGCCTGACGTGTCAGACGTACAGGTCACCCCGGTGACCTGTACGTCTGACACGTTCCGGCTCTAGTCCGTCGCGGCGGCCTTTCGGCGCCGCCGCGCCCCCGCCGACCGCGGCGGCGTCTGCCGCATGTGGTCCCGCGCGCGGCCGAGGATGTCCGCGAGCGTCTCGACGTCGGCGCGTGACAGCGGGGCGAACAGCAGGTCGTCGAGCGTGGCGACGTGCCCCGGGAAGACGTCCGCGAGGACGGCCCGCCCCTCGTCGGTGATGGTGACGGTGACGCCGCGCTCGTCGTCGGACGACTGCGACCGGGTGACGAGGCCCCGCTTCTCCAGCGTCTGGGCCTGGTAGGTGAGCCCGCTGCGGCTGTAGACGACGCCGTCGGCCAGGTCGGTCATCCGCCGGCTGCCCGTCGGGGAGTCCCCGAGGGTCGCCAGGAGCTGGAACTGCACGTAGCTGAGGTCCCCGGCGTCCCGCAGCTGCTGCTCGACCGAGTGCTTGAGCAGGCTGCTCGCCTCGATCAGGGCGAAGTAGGCGCCGAGCTGCGTGGCGTCCAGGGGCGGGGGAGTCGAGGTCACGTCGCCAGCCTAGCCAGCCCCCAAGATGCTTCCAACTCGAAACACTTGCTTCCAGTTCGAAGCAGTGTTAGCGTCCTCTCCAGTTGCTTCGAATCCGAAGCACTTGACGAGGAGAGCGACATGATGAAGGCAGTGCGGTTCCACGAGACGGGCGGCGCCGAGGTCCTGCGGTACGAGGGCGTCGAGGTGCCCGAGCCCGGTGCCGGCGAGGTGCGTGTCCAGGTCGCCGGCTCGGCGTTCAACCCGGCCGACGGCGGCATGCGCGGCGGGTTCCTGCCGATCCCGGTGACCCTGCCGCACGTCCCGGGCTACGACGTCTCCGGCACGGTCGACGCGCTCGGCGACGGGGTGGACGGCCTCACCGTGGGCCAGGCCGTGGTTGGGTTCCTCCCGATGACGGCCGACGGCTCGGCGGCGCAGTACGTGATCGCCCCGGCGGACGCGCTGGTGGCTGCCCCGACGCGCATCCCGCTCGCCGACGCCGCCGGGCTGCCGTCGGTCGGCCTCACCGCCTCGCAGGCGCTGTTCGAGGCTGGCGGGCTCCAGGCCGGCCAGCGCGTGCTGATCAACGGGGCGGGCGGCCCGGTGGGCGGCTACGCCGTGCAGCTCGCCAAGCGTGCCGGCGCGTACGTCGTCGCGACGGCGAGCCCCCGCAGCGAGCAGGCCGTCAAGGCGGCGGGTGCGGACGAGGTCATAGACCACACGACCACCCCGGTGCTCGACGCGGTGACCGAGCCCGTCGACGTGTTGCTCAACCTCGCCCCGATCGACGCCGAGGGCTTCGCCGCCCTGGCCACCCGGGTCCGCGACGGCGGCGTCGTCGTCTCGACCACGCCGAGGGTGCAGACCCCCGGCGACGAGGCGCGCGGCGTGCGCGCGGCCACGGTCTACGTCCACCCCGACGCCGACGTGCTCGCGGGCCTGGTCGCGCTGGTCGA
The DNA here is from genome assembly GCF_014137995.1 of Promicromonospora sukumoe. Lineage (NCBI taxonomy): Bacteria > Bacillati > Actinomycetota > Actinomycetes > Micrococcales > Promicromonosporaceae > Promicromonospora > Promicromonospora sukumoe. The sequence continues at coordinate 898,863 of NZ_JACGWV010000002.1, read as the reverse complement.
CAGCGGCGACCTGCGCGTGGAGATCGCCCGGCGCGTCCCGCTGAGCGAGCTGCCCGCGCTCCACGAGCAGGCCGACGCCGGGCAGGTGCACGGCAAGGTCGTGGTCGTCCCGCCCGCCGTCTGACGGCGGTCCCCGCCCACCGTCTGGCGGTGCGATACCGGAGCGAGTCGCCACCGCTCGCGCCGGGCCGCCGTCGGCGCAACGATGATCAGCGTGACCGGAAACGTCTCGGCGTGGCCCTCGGCGGCATGGTGGCGTCCGGCGGTGAGATGGGCGGCCGTGCTGGCGCCGCTGATCGTCTGCGCGATCCTGTACACGGTGCGCGACCAGGTCACCGCCGCCGCCTCCGTGCTGGTCCTCGTGCTCCCGGTGGTGGCCGCGGCAGCCACGGGCGACCGGCCGGCCGCGCTCCTCGCCGCCTTCTCGGGCGGGGTCTGGTTCGGCTTCTTCCTCACCGAGCCGTACCTGCGCTTCGTCATCTCGAACGCCGAGGACATCGAGGCGACGGCCCTGCTCGTCGTGATCAGCCTCGCGGTGACCGAGCTCGCCCTGTGGGGCTACCGGCAGCAGGGCCGGGAGGCGCGGCGCTCGGGCTACCTCGCCGGTGTGCTCGGCGCCGCGCGCGCGGTGGCCGACGGCAACGTGCCCGCGAAGACCGTGGTCGACGTCGTGGCACGCGAGATCACCGAGGTGCTGGAGGCCGAGGACTGCCTGTACGTCGCGGGGCCGGTGGGGGACGTGCGGTTCGCCGTCCTCGACCACGACGGCGTGCTGACCCGCAACGGCCGCCCCGTCGACGTCGACCGCGTCGGGCTGCCGGTCGACGAGTACGTCGCGATCCCGGTCCGCCGGAGCACGGGCGTCGTCGGCTACTTCCGGGTCTCCGCGGTGTCGCACGCGGTCTTCCCGTCGCTGGAGCAGCGGCGGTTCGCCGTGCTCATGGCCCACCAGGTCGCCGCGCTGGGGGACGAAGGGACGGGCGCCCGCTAGGCGGCCGGGCGGGAGACCCCACCCGGCCGCCGAGGTGCGAACGACTCAGGCGTTGCGGTCGCTGACCCGCAGCGTGCCGTTGACGCTGTCCGGGAAGAAGCCGCCCTCGGTCACCTGGGCCGGGTTCAGGTAGACGATGTTGAGCACCTGCCCCGGCGTCCGGCTGTAGGCGACGCCGTTGACGTCAGCCGGTACGAGGTTCGCGTCGCCGCGCTTGACGATCCCCTGGTCGAGGTCGGTCCTGCCGTCCAGGCTGTCCCGCGCCGTCGAGATCGCCTCGGCCTCCTTCGCGAGGCCCTTCTCGAACAGCGCGCTGCGCACGACCCCCGCGTGGTACGCCTCGACGGCCAGGATGCCCGCGGCCGCCTCCAGGTACGTCTTGTTGGTGATCAGGGGCGAGGCGCCCTTGTACGCGGTGACGCCGACGTCCTCGAAGATGTAGGCGCCCAGCAGGAAGCTGTCCTCGTCGGCGAACGGGTCGAAGGTCTGGCCGGCGCCGATCAGCCCCGCGGCCTGTGCCGCGGCGGTGAAGCTGTGCTTCAGGTCGATGTTGGGCTGCGCGGTCTTGGAGCTGCCGAGCGCCGTCCGCAGGAACCGGACGTGCGCCAGCTCGTCCCCGGCGATCTCCTCGGCGTACTGGCGGATCCGCTTCGACTTGAACGGCACCTTCGAACCGCCGGTGACCCTGCCGATCGTTCCCTGTCCTCCGGTGAGCGAGCCGTTGATGCCCTGGCCCGTGGCGGCAAAGGAGTAGAACTGTGCCTCCAGGTATTCGAGCTGGAGTGCGAAGTTCAGGATCGCGTCGTCGCTGATCTGGTCTTCCTCGGTCGCCGCCGCGCGAGACGGGTTCTGCGCGAGGAGGGTGGCGCCGCCGATCACGCCGAGGCCGCCCACCCCCGCCGCCCGCAGGAAGTTGCGGCGGTCGGTCTGGCTCTTCGTGCTGCGGCCGATCATCTCGGCCACCATCTTCTTGCCGAACATCGTGTGTACCCCTTCACTGTGGTGGATGGGTCGTCACACACCCGGAGAAACGGCGACAAAGAAAATCCCGTGACTTCTTTGTCGTGTTTTCTGTGAGCTTGATTTTTCCGATACCCCCAGGGGTGCGTGGTGGGTTCGGCGCGCGGATGGTTTCGGATTGGTCACTTCGCGAATTCTTTTTTCGCCATTAATATGACCGTTTCCCGGTGTTTTCTGGCGAAAACACGACCCCATCCGGGATCGGTTCGGCACCGAACCCCCTGCGCAGGACTCGACGCGCGCTGCGTGGAGATCAGGTGTATAGGGCCCGGAAGGACGTGGACCAGATGGCGATCGCGGTGCATGCACCCAGTGGAGGCTTCGTCCTGCCCATCAGGAGACAAAAGGCATGGGTGAGGCAGACTAGGGCAGTGGCTTCACCACCAACCCGCACCTCCTCGCACAATGCCGTCAACGCACTCCTCGTCGCGTGCGCAGACGGGGACCCGGCATCATTCACGCCCGTGTACGACGCGCTGAGCCCGGTGGCCTACGGCGCCTCCCTCGGCGTCCTGCGCGATCCCGACCACGCGGCCGAGGTGACCCAGGAGGTGATGGTGGAGGTGTGGCAGACCGCCGCGCGGTTCGACCCCTCCCGCGGCTCCGCCCGTACCTGGGTGGCGACGCTGGCGCGCCGTCGCGCGGTGGACCGGGTCCGCTCGGAGCAGTCCCGCCGGGACCGCGACCAGCGGGACACGGACCTGCGCACCAACGAGGCGCAGCGGGACACCGTCGTCGAGGACGTCGAGCGCCGGCTGGAGGGCTCCGCGGTGCGCCGCTGCATCGAGGGGCTCACGCCGACGCAGCGTGAGGCGGTGGTGGTCGCGTACTACGGCGGCCTCACCTACCGCGAGGTCGCCGAGCAGCTCGACAAGGCCCTGCCCACGGTCAAGAGCCGCATCCGCGACGGGCTCAACCGGCTGCGCGACTGCCTGGGGGTGCGCCATGTCTGACGGGAACACCGGCCGGACGAGCAGCTTCCCGGGGAGCACGCGTTCCGACGTCTGGGACCTGCTGCCCGGGTACGCCCTGGACGCTCTCGACGACCCCGAGCAGCGGGCGGCCGAGCGGCTCCTCGTGTCGGACGCCGAAGCGCGCCGGGCGCTCGACGAGTACTTCGACGTGGTCGCCGCGTTCGTGGTCGAGGCCGAGCCGCCCGCCGCGCTGCGCGCGAGCGTGCTCGCCCGGGTGCGGCGCACCCCGCAGCAGGGCGCTCCGGTTCGGCCCGACGCCGGCACCGCGCCCGACGCCGGCCCCCGGGCCGACGCCCGCGTCATCGAGATCTTCTCCCGACGTCGTCGCCGGAAGTGGGGCCTCGCCGCCGTGTCCGTCGCTGCCGCCGCGGCCATCGCGGTGCCGACCACCGTGGCGGTCCAGGTGACGGCGGAGCGCGACGAGCTGCGCCAGCAGAGCGACATCGTGTCGCAGATGCTCGTGGACCCGGACGCCTCGGTGCTCCACGGCCCCGTCGAGGGCGGGGGCGAGGCGTCGATGGTGGTGGCCGACGGCGACATGTACTTCCGCGCCGACGACCTGCCGGAGCCCGCCTCCGGCCAGGGTTACCAGCTCTGGGTGGTCGGCGGCGACGGCAGCGTCTCCTCCGCGGGCATGCTCTCCCTGCGGGACGGGCAGGCCACCTCGCTGGTGCGCGGGTCCGAGGGCGTGGGCCTGGCCGTGTCGGTCGAGCCCGACTCGGGTTCGCGACAGCCGACGACGGAGCCCGTCGTGGTCCTCGGCACCTGACCGGCGTCGTCCACCGGCCGTCGAGCAGGAACGACCTGAGGCACCCGCCGTCCGGCGGGTGCCTCAGGTCGTTCTGACCGGTCGGCCAACGGCCGGCCGGCTCACCGCTCGGCCGTTGCCCCCACCGGCGGCAGGACGCGGTGCGAGAGCGCCCGCACCGAGGGCAGCCGGCGGCCGTGGCGCACGACCGCGCCGACCGCCGCGACCCGGCGTCGCACGCCCCACCAGGTGACCAGCGCGAGCGACTCCGAGACGATCGACCCGCTCATCTTCGACTCGCCGTGGACGCGTTCCACGAAGGTGATGGGCACCTCGACCACGCGGAGCTCCCGCTCCAGCGCCCGCCAGAGCAGGTCCACCTGGAAGCAGTAGCCCTGCGACGCGACGTGCGCCAGGTCGACCCGGCGCAGCGCGGCGGCGCTGAACACCCGGTAGCCGCCGGTCGCGTCCCGGACGTCGATCCCGAGCGCGAGGCGCGTGTAGAGGTTCCCTCCCCGGCTGAGCAGCTCGCGCCGCCGCGACCAGTTCACGACGCTGCCCCCGGGCACCCACCGCGAGCCGAGCACGAGGTCGTGGTCCACGAGCTGCGCGAGCAGCAGCGGGAGCTGTTCCGGCTGGTGCGAGCCGTCGGCGTCCATCTCCACGAGCGCCTCGTAGCCGCGCTCCAGGCCCCAGGCGAACCCGGCGAGATAGGCCCCGCCGAGACCGTCCTTCACGGCGCGGTGCAGCACGTGCACCTCGGGGTGCCGCAGCGCGAGCTCGTCGGCGAGGTCACCCGTGCCGTCCGGCGAGGCGTCGTCGACGACGAGGACGTCCACCGCGTCGTTCGCGGCGAGGATGCGGCCGACCATAGGCTCGAGGTTCTCGACCTCGTTGTACGTCGGGATGATGACCAGGGTGTCGTGCATGGTGCGTCCTTTCGTCAGGAGGTCGTGCGGTCGCGCAGCTCGGCGAACACGACGAGGTTGTCGACGTAGTGGCCGCTGCCGGAGTCGAAGTCGCCGGCGCAGGTGACCAGCCGCAGCTCGGGTGCCGGGACGTTGCTGTACACGTCGGCGGTCGGGAAGGCCGACTTGGCCGACTGGGTCGACCGGGTCGTCTCGAAGGTGAGCACCTCGCCGTCGGACATCTCGACCAGGACCTCCGCCCCGGGGTCGAGCTCGTCCAGCCGCACGAAGACGGCGGGGGCGGTCCGGGAGTCCACGTGCCCGGCCACGATGGCCGGCCCGACGTCGCCGGGCTCCACGCCGTCGGCGTACCAGCCGGCCAGGTCGTAGTCGACGGGCGCCTCAAGTCGGCCGTCCTGCCCGATCCCCAGGTTCTCGAAGCCGGCGTCGACGTCGATGGACGGGATGCTGATGCGGACCGGCTCGGCGGTCTCGGCGCCGTCCGAGGCCTTCGGGGCGGCGGGGTCCTGCATCGCCCCGGCGGCGAACGAGTCGTCCGGGGCGTCCGACGCCTGCGGCTCGCCCCCGTGGCCGCCGGCGTGCTGGTCCGAGCCCGCGCAGCCGCCGAGCAGCAGCGCGGCCGCCAGGCCCGCGGCCGCGAGCCGCGCTCCGGCGAGACGCGCGCCCGTCCGGGCGGTCACGACGACGCTCCCGGCAGCGGGGCGCAGCCGCCCAGCGTGTCGGTCGTCAGCATGGCCGACGCCAGCACCACCCACGCCTGCCCGTAGTAGGTCGGGTGCTCCGTGGCCAGCGCGGCCGCACCGTCCAGGTCGTCCCTGCCCGCCTGCTCCTCGCCGACGGCGGCGGCCGCCGCCGCACGGGCGGTCAGGCTCAGCGGCGACCGGTCCTCGGTCAGCGGCCCGCCGCCCAGGTCGAGCCGCGCCGCGGGCTCGTCGAGGCGTTCCAGCGCCGCGTACGTCTGGCCGGCGAGCTGCACGTCGCCCGCCGTGCAGGACTCCGCGTAGCGCAGCGCCAGCCGGGGCGCGTCGTACCCGTACTGCACCGGGTCACCGCCGCCGAGCGGGCCCGGCATGGCCTCGACCAGGCCGTCCTCGTGGACCTGCGCCCAGTCCGGCGGCAGGGCCGTGGCGTCGAGCAGCTCGGTGGTCACCGCGGCGCTCCCTTCGTTCAGCTCGGCCCACCGCTCGTCCCCGGTGGCCTCGCCGAGCAGGTCGAAGGCCGCCGGCGACGCGTAGCTCGGGTTGTAGGCGTACGGCTCGGTCTCGGCCGCCCAGAGCCCGGGCAGCAGGATGCGGCCGAGCGAGGTCTCGACGGTCAGCCGGTCGGTGATGACGTCCGCGAGGTCGGTGCCGTCCGCGCGCAGGTCGTCCCGGTCGAACCGGTCCCCGGCGAGCACGAGCGCCCGCGCGGCGTCGAGGTCGGCGTCCGACGCGGGCTCGTCGTCGACGACCTCGCCGTCGGCCCAGCGCCAGGACAGGAGGCCGTCGTCCCGGACGAGCTCCGCGGTGGTCCAGTCCCAGATCGCGTCGAACGACTCCTCGTCGTCGGCGGCCACGGCGGCGAGCAGCCCGTAGGCCTGCCCCTCGCTCACCGTGTCGCCGCCCTCGTCGCGGCGCACCACGCGGCCGTCGTCGTCCACCCAGCCGTCGAGGAACGCGGCGGCCTGCTCGGGGACGTCGAGGTCGGCCAGCGCGGTGGTGCCGGACGACAGCATCGAGGGAGCGGACCCGGACGGCGCGGCCTGCTCGGCGTGGTCGTGCGTCTCGCCCCCGCCGACGGCGAGCACGGCGGCGCCCCCGGCCACGACGACGGCGCCCACGGCGGCCACGGCGACCTTCGCGGGCCGCATCAGGTCATCACCGGTCCGGGGACGGTGCGCACCCAGGACGCGAACGGCAGCGCGGCGAGGGAGTCGCCGGTCAGGAAGCCGCCGCCGGTGTCGACGCCGCCCTCGGGCACGTCACCCACCGACGAGCTGTCCAGCACGGGCTGGACGGTGAGCCCGCCGTCCGCGGTGTCCAGCACGAACAGGGTGGTCACGCTGCCGGGCCGCACGGTGACGTCGGCGGTGTCCCGCACGTCGCCGCCGGTGAGCTCCAGCGACCAGTCCCCGGCGTCGATCTCGGCGTACCGGGTGGCGGAGCCCGCCTGCGCGCCCTCGACGATCGCCTGGCCCGTGCTGGTCATGACGTCCACCTCGGGCGTGGTGGTCGAGGCCTGGATGAGCCGGATGCGGGCCTTGTCGGCGCCCGGCTCGGTCAGGTCGTCGGCGAACGTCCGCACCTTGAGGTCGTCGCTCGACCCGTAGGCGGCCACCGTCGTGGCCTCCTTCGCGGAGATGCGCACCGTCTCGGAGATCACCGGCACGCTGGAGCTCGACGCACCGGCGGGCACCATGCTCACGGTGTAGCTCCCCGTCGGGAGGGACTCGTAGCCGGAGACGTCCCCGTAGCCCACGCCGTCGAGCTCGAAAACGGTGGACCCGCCGCTGAGCGCCGACACGCTGACGTCCACGGACTTGGTGTCGGGCGAGAGGTGCCCGAGGCGCAGCCAGCCGCTGCCCTTCGGCGCGGCGACGGCCCCGGTGGACGTCACCTCGGCAGACGTGGCCCCGGCAGGCGTCGCGGCGCCCGGGGACGCGGCCGTCGCGACGGCGGCCGTGCCCGGCAGCAGCGCGAGGGCCGCCACGGCAGCGGTCACCCCGATACGGGAGGTGCGGGAGTGCTTCATGATGCGTTCCTTTCCGTGGGGTCCTGCAGGTTGGTGAGCGGGTAGCGCAGCACCACGGCGTCGCCGCTGACGCGGACGTCCTGGGGTGCGTAGGCCCCGGACAGCGAGGCCACGAGGGCGCTCGCGTCCGTGCTCGGTGCGCCGTCCACGACGGCGGGCCCGCCGTCGATCCGGGAGATCGACACCTGGCGCAGCGCCTGGCCCTCCTCGCCGTCGACGACGGGGAAGCCCGACACGGTCGCGCCGCCCGCCCCGGCGAGCGCGCCCAGCACCGACACGACGGGGGCGGTGACCTGCCCGTCGCGCAGCAGGTCGCGGTCGGTGTCGGCGAGCCGCAGCCCCGGGTTGGCGGCGAGCTGCTCGCCGAGCTCGGCGCGTACCGCGGCCGCCTGGTCCTGGGCGTCGCCGCCGGCGTCGCTCCCGGAGGCGACGACGCGGCGTACCTCGACGGCCTGGGCGCCCTCGCCGAACGACGCGACGACGACGGAGTTGTCGATCGCCTGCTGCACCTCGGGGAACGCGCCGGGGAAGGTGCGCATCGAGTCGGTGGTGACCACGTAGTCGGCGTCACGCCAGCCGTTGGGCGACTCCGCACGCACCGCGGGGTCGGTGTCGAGCTTGTAGTACCAGATCACGTTGTCGCGGTCCCAGCCGGCGCGGACCAGGTCGACCCACATGGCGTCGTCGACGATCAGCCGCTGGTCGCGGGAGGCGTTCTCCGCGAGCCAGGTCTGCGCGGAGCGCAGCGGCCGGTCCAGGTCGGCCAGCAGGAAGCCGCGCAGCTGGGTGGTCCACAGCGGCACCGCGGCCACCGCGCCGATCGCGCCGATCGCGGCGACCGCCACGACGCCCGTCGCGAGCGCGCGGCGGGGCCTGCCCTGGCGCACCGCACCCGAGCGCGCCGCACGCCGGCGGCCGAACACCCGGACCGCGGCGTCCACGACACCGGCGATCAGCAGCGCCGCGAACGGTAGCAGCGCGATCACGTACGGGACCGGCAGGTAGCCGCCGGGCCGGAGCATGAACAGCACCAGGCCGAGCACGAGCACCCCGTACGGCCGCAGGCGCGGCAGGGCGAGCGCCGCGACGGCGGCGAGCAGCCCCAGCACGATGACCACCTGGTCGAGCTGCCACCACAGGCCGAGGGTGCGGTTCAGGAGCGAGTCGGGATCGGTCAGGGAGCCGCTGCCCTCGCGGGACCCGAGCTGGAACGTGATCCCGTCCATCAGGCTCACGCGGCCGGCCCCGCTGAACAGCTCGCCCTTGACCGCGGCGAGCAGCAGGTAGCTGCCGCCGATGAGGACCAGGACGGTCGTGGCCACCGACAGCGTGTACCGGCGGGTCTCCCGGTGCGCGGAGCGCACCATCACCCAGACCAGCACGGGCAGGGCCAGCAGGAACGTCTCCTTGGTCAGCACGGCGACGCCGAACGCGACCGCCGACCCCGCGAACGCGGCGAGCTGCCCCCTGCGGTTGGTCGCGAGCAGGAAGGCCGCCAGCAGCCACGGCACGGCGATGTTGTCGAGGTAGACCGTGCGGTGGAACTGCACCGCCAGCGGGGACAGGACGAAGATCAGCCCGGCGGCCGACGCCACGCCGCGAGACAGCCCCACGCGACGGGCGAGCACCCACAGCAGCACCGTGGCGATCAGGGTCGCGACGATCACCGCCTCGCGCGCGGCCAGCACCGCGACGTCCCAGCGCGCGAAGGCGCCGGTGAGCTGGGTGTACCCGGCGATCTGCAGCCAGCCGAGCGGCGGGTGGTCGTACCAGTAGGTGTAGTGCGCGAGCTCGCCGAGGTGCGCCACCGCCCACGCCTGCGCGGTGTAGGTGCCTTCGTCGTCGATGCGCTGCGGGGACCCGCCGATGTTGACGAGGTTCACGACGGCGCCGACGACCAGCACGGGCGCGAGCCAGAGCAGCGAACGGGCGTGCCGGCGGGTCCACTCGGTCAGGCGCCGCGCGGGGCGGGACGCCGTCGTCGGGCCGGAGACGGGGGAGGGCCTGGTGATGGCCGGCGCGCTCATGCCGCCGCCTTCCGGACCACGGCGGTCTCGGCCGCCAGGTCGGGGAGCGGCGCGGACTCGGCGGTGCGGTGCGCCCCGGTGTGCTCGGTCTTCTCCCAGCCGCGCTCGCCGCGGGTCTCCCGGACCACGGCCCGGATGGCGGCGAGCGCGAGGAACACCTGGAAGGGGATGGTCCCGAGGATCAGCCGGACGTAGTCCCGGGCCCGGACCTTCGCGCCGTACAGGCGGCCGAACTCGTCGAGCCCCGCCACCTCGACCGCGACCGTGACCAGGGTGGGCGCGAGCGGCACGAAGGTCAGCAGTGCCACGGCGGTGGGCACCTTCGCGAACAGGATTAGGCACACCGAGAGCGGGATGAGCAGCCCCGTGGCGGCCTGCAGGAACGGCATGGCGAGCAGGTACCGGGCGAAGGCGCGCTGCGACCGCGTGGGCAGTGCGCGCCACTCGCCCTTGCGCAGCACCTGGAGGAACCCCTGGTTCCAGCGGGTGCGCTGCTTGTACAGGGAGGCGAGCGACCCCGGGGTCTCCTCGCGGGTCACGTACTGCGGGCTGTAGGCGACCGCGACCTCCGCGCCCTGGCTGGAGAGCCGCACGCCCAGCTCGCAGTCCTCCGCGAGGCAGTCGGCGTCCCACCCGTCGTTACGTATCAGGGCCTCGCGACGGATGAACACGGTGTTGCCGCCCAGCGGGATGAACCTGGCACCGGCGTGGAAGTGCAGCCGCGAGCGGAACCAGAAGTAGTACTCCAGCACGTTGCGCAGCGCCCACCAGCTCGTGTGGAAGTTCATCAGCTGCACGCCGCCCTGGACCACGAGCGCGCCGGTCTCGGTGAACCGGGAGTCGATGTGCCGCAGCAGGTCGGGGTGCACCTCGTCCTCGGCGTCGAACACGCCCACGACGTCGCCGGTCGCGTACGGGAGCGCCCGGTTGAGTGCCTTGGGCTTGTTCTTCGGGACGCTGTCGTCGACGACGACCTCGATGCGGTCGGGGTGCCGCTCGGCGGCCGCGCGGCACACGGCCTCGGTCCCCGGGTCGTCGTGCCCGACGATCGCGATGATCTGCACGTGCGGGTGCGTCTGGGTCGCGAGCGTGTCGAGCGTGCGGCCCATCACCTCCTCCTCGTGCCGCCCGGGGACCAGCAGGGTGAAGGTGTTCCGCGGCGGGTGCGGGTCCCGCGAGAACCCGGTGCTCTCCAGGGTCCCCTTGGACCGCCAGGCGTAGAGCATCCACCACAGGGTGGTGACCGCCACCGCGGTGAGGGCCAGGGCGAGCAGCACCAGCGCGGTGTACCCGGCCAGGGCGACCCAGTCCAGGTCGCCGGCGCCGCGGGCGACGTCGGCCAGGTTCGGGTCGACGACGCCGCGGTTGGGCACGTCGGCGGGCGCGGGCGCCCGCTCGGGCTCGGGGGTCAGGAGCGGGCCGGGGACGGCGCCGGCCGCCAGGGCGAGGAGCGGCGTCCTCATGCCGTGCCTCCCTTCGCCGGGGAGAAGACGAGGAACCGGTAGGCCACGTACCGGAAGGCGGTGCCGAGCGCGAAGCCCACGCCGTTGCCCGCGATGTTGTCGGCCAGGGTGGACCGGAAGCCGAGCACGTAGTGCGAGACGAAGAGGCAGCCCGCGGCGATCAGCAGCCCGCCGGCGTTCGCCAGCACGAAGAGGACCAGCTCGGTGGCCGCCGCGGGGCGGCGGGTGCTGCGGAAGGTGAGGTACCGGTGCCCCAGCCAGGCGACGGCTGTCGCGACCGTGACCGAGACGACCTTGGCCCAGATGACCTGGTCCGTCATCACGCCGGCACGCAGCGCGTTGTAGGTGCCCACGTCGACGACGAACGCCACGAGGCCCACGCCCCCGAAGGCGATGAGCTGCGGGACGGCCGAGCGCACGGCCGAGAGGAGTTGTCCGAGATGACCGCGAGATGCCGTTGCGGAAAGGGTCATGCTGGGCGTTCGGAGGCATCCGCGCTCCGGATGGCGCTCCGGACGCCGCCGGCGCACTCCTTCACATGACGTTCATCCGGGCTAAATCGGCAAAACCCCGCCCGACCAGTACAGATGCACCGGTCGGGCGGGGTTTCGCTCGGAATGTGGGCTGCGTCACTCTTCGGGGTCTGCCCCTCAGCGCACCATGCTGTTGTCGTGCACGGCCGCCAGCCGGGACTTCACGCTGAGCAGCGTCTCGATGATGAGGTCCTCGCGCCCGTCGCCCAGCCGGCTGATCGGCACCGCGACGCTCATCGCGTCCACGGCGTGGTGGCCGAAGGGGAGCGCGACGCCGAAGCAGCGCACGCCCATGCACGACTCCTCGCTCTCCGTGGCGTAGCCCTGGTAGGCCGCGCGGTCGATGATCTCCAGCACGGCCTCCTTCTTGGTGGTCGTCTTGGCCGTGATCGCGGCGATCGACTCGGGCACCAGGTCGCGGCGGGACTCGGCCGGCATCTCGGCGAGCAGGGCGCGTCCCAGCGACGTGGCGTACGCCGGAAGCCTGCGCCCGACGGCGGAGTGCATGCGCAGCGGGTGCACCGACTCCCGCTTGGCGGTGTAGATGACGTCGGCGCCGTCGAGGCGGCCGAGGTGCACCGTCTCCTCGGTGGCGGCGGCCACCTCGTCGAGCACGGACGCCGCGCGGGCCAGCACCGGGTCGCCGTCGAGGTAGGCCGAGCTGACCACGAGCGAGTGGATGCCGAGCTGGTAGACGCTCCCCGTGGGGTCGGTCTGCAGCCAGCCGCGGTCGGTCATGGTGCGCAGCAGCGCGTGCAGGCTGCTCTTGGGGATGTTCAGGCGCGTCGAGAGCTGCAGCTGAGTTCCGGGGCCGTGCGCGGCGATGTCGTCCAGCAGGTCCAGGGCACGGGCAGCGGACTTGACCGGCCCGGCGTCGGGGCCGCCGTTCGACTCCCTCTTGAACTCCTTCTGAAGCTGCATGAACTCTCCTCTGGTCCTACTGCGGTGCACCGGGCCCTCCCCGGGGGTGAATACGACAGTACCGCGAGTTCGCATACATGGACAGGTTTCCGCCCCTTGACCCGTGAGCCGGATCGCGTCTATCTTCAGACCAGTTCACATAGACGAACGCAGTTCACAGACGAACGCAGTTCGCAGACCGACGAGGGGCAACTACGTGATCCAGGTTCGATACTCGACATCTCCGTCCAGCGCGGAGACGGCCACCACAGCGGACCTGCGGGAGAACTTCCTCGTCCCCGACCTCTTCGTGAGCGGCGAGGTCAACGGCACCTACACCCACGACGACCGGCTGCTCATCGGCGGGGCCGTCCCCGGCGCCGGCGAGCTCGGCCTGCCGGCCTGGTCGGACGTGCTGGGCACGCAGTCCCACCTCGAGGGCCGCGAGCTCGGCATCATCAACGTCGGGGCCCCCGGCCACGTCGTCGTCGACGACGAGAAGTTCGAGCTCGAGCACCTCGACGGTCTCTTCGTCGGCCGGGGGAGCGAGGTCACCTTCGGCGGCGCCGACGCCGCCTACTACTTCGTGTCCGCCCCGGCGCACGCGACCTACCCGACCGCGGCGCTGCGCCACAGCGAGGTGGAGCCGGTCGCGCTGGGCTCGGCCGAGGCCGCCAACGAGCGCAACCTCTTCCGCTACGTCTGGGGCCAGGACGTCAAGACCTCGCAGCTCCAGTTCGGCGTCACGGTCATCGCCAGCGGCTCGGTCTGGAACACCTTTCCGCCGCACCTGCACGACCGCCGCACCGAGATCTACTGCTACGTGGACCTCGACGAGCAGGACCGCGTCTTCCACTTCATGGGCGAGCCCGGCGCCACCCGCCACCTCGTGCTCCGCAACCGCGAGGCCGTCATCTCCCCGCCCTGGTCGATCCACTCCGGCGCGGGCACCGGCTCGTACGCCTTCATCTGGGCGATGGCCGGCGAGAACAACGTCTACACCGACCTGAGCCCCGTGGCGCTGGAGGAGCTGTGACGTCCCCCTTCGACCTGCACGGCAGGTGCGCGGTGGTGACCGGCGCCGGGCGCGGCCTGGGCCAGGCGGTCGCCGTCGGCCTCGCGAGCGCGGGCGCGGACGTCGTCCTGCTCGGCCGGCCCGGCCGCCAGGACGCGACCCGCGACCTGGTCGCCGAGACGGGCGTCAAGGCCGAGGTCGTCGACCTCGACGTGAGCGACCTCGACGCCGTCGAGCAGGTCACCGCCGAGCTGAACGCCACCCGGCAGATCGACGTCGTGGTCAACAACGCGGGGATCATCGACCGCGAGGACTCCGTCGACGTGAGCCGCGACTCCTGGCAGCGCGTGCTCGACGTCAACCTCAACGGGCTGTTCTTCCTGACCCAGCAGCTCGGCCGCCCGATGGTCGAGCGCGGCCACGGCAAGATCGTCAGCATCGCCAGCCTGCTGTCCTTCCAGGGCGGCCTGCGGGTGGTGTCGTACGCCGCGAGCAAGCACGGCGTGGCCGGGATGACCAAGGCGCTGGCCAACGAGTGGGGGCCGCACGGCGTCCAGGTCAACGCCATCGCGCCGGGCTACATGGCCACGGACAACACCACGGCGCTCCGCGACGACGCGGACCGCTCCCGCTCCATCCTCGAACGCATCCCGGCCGGCCGCTGGGGCACCGCCGAGGACATCGCCGGCTCGGCCGTGTTCCTCAGCTCCCCGGCCGCCGACTACGTCAACGGCCACGTGCTGGTCGTCGACGGCGGCTGGATGGCCCGCTGATCTGACCCGTACCCCACAAGTCCCACCGCCGGACACCGGCAACGAACGAAATCGAGGATCGACAATGAAGTTCACCTCTCGACACACGGCCGCCGTCGTCGGCGTCACCCTGGTGGCTGCCGCCCTCACGGGCTGTACCGAAACCGCTGCCGGAGGCGGCGGCGAGACCGCCGCGGCCGAAGGCTGCGACCCCGCGGACGTGACCCTGGTGGGCCAGGTCCGCAACGAGTCCAACCCCTACGAGGCCTCGTGGCTCGACGGCGGCGACGCCTTCGCCGAGCAGGTCGGCCTCACGCAGGAGCGGCTCACGTACGACGGCGACTCGACCCGCCAGCAGGAGCAGATCAGCCAGCTCCTCGCCGGCGACACCGACTGCCTGGTCATGAACATCCTGCCCAACGGCGATTCGGACACCCCGCCGATCGTCGAGGGCGCCGAGGCGGCGGGCGCGTACCTCGTCACCCAGTGGAACAAGCCGGCCGACCTCAACGTCACCGACTACGACTACTGGCTGTCCCACCTCACCTACAACGGCGTGGAGTCGGGCAAGCAGATCGGCGACGCGCTCTCGGAGGCCATCGGCGGCTCCGGCGGGATCGTGGCCCTCCAGGGCATCCTGGACACCGGCGCGGCCAAGGACCGGTTCGCCGGGCTCGAGGAGTCGCTGGCCGCCAACCCGGACGTCGAGCTGCTCGACGACCAGACCGCCAACTTCTCCCGCGCCGAGGCGCTGGAGGTGACCAAGACGCTGCTCACCAAGCACGGTGACGACGTCAAGGGCATCTGGGCCGCGAACGACGACATGGCGCTCGGCGCGCTGGAGGCGCTCCAGCAGGCCGGCCGCGACGACGTGGCCGTGGTCGGCATCGACGCCGTGCCCGACGCGCTCACCGCGATCGAGGACGGCACCATGACGGCGACCGTCTCCAGCGACGGCCCGTGGCAGGGCGGCATCGGCCTGGCCATCGGCTACTGCGTGGCCACCGGCGAGCTCGCCGCCGAGGACATCGCCGACGAGGACCGCGCCTGGTACGCGGAGCAGTTCCTCATCGAGCAGGACAACGTCGCCGACTTCGTCTCCCCGGAGACCGACGAGGCCGACTTCGCCTGCGACAACCTCTTCAGCCGCTCGCAGGGCGCGATGTCGTGACCATGACGACATCCCCCGCCGAAGCCGACACCGACGTCGTGCACGCGCAGCGCCCCCGGCCTCGGCGGGGGGTGTCCCTCATGGACGCGGGTCCACCGATCGCGCTCGTCGTGCTCTTCGGTGTCTTCGCGGCCATGAGCCCCGGCTTCCGGACGTTCTCGAACGTGCAGAACGTGCTGGACGCCGCGGCCGTCCTCGCGGTCGTGACCTGCGGCATCAGCTTCGTGCTGATGATGGGGTCCATCGACCTGTCCGCGCCCGGCATCATGGGCGCCTCCGCGATCACGGTCGCCCTGCTGGTCGCCAACAACCGCAACGACAACGACCTCGGCCTGGTCGGCGTCCTCGTCGCCGTGCTCGTCGCGGCAGCGCTCGGCTGTCTCAGCGGGCTGGCCCTCGTGGTGCTCAAGGTGCCCTCGTTCATGGCCACCCTCGGCGTCTCCGCCGTCGGCCTGGGCGTGGCCACCCTCATGTTCGCGGGCGTTCAGCCCAACATCTCCGACGCGATGCTGGAGGGCTGGGCCGTCGAGCGGTTCCTCGGGCTGGCCCGTCTCACCTGGATCGCCCTGGCCTGCGTGATCGCGGCCTGGCTGGTCCAGCGCTACACCCGCCTGGGCCGGTACGCGTTCGCGATCGGCGGCGCCGAGGAGGTGCTCGCCCTGTCCGGGGTGCGGGTCGCGCCCTACAAGGTGGCGGTCTTCACGATGGCCGGCGCGTTCTACGGGCTGGCCGGCGTGATGGTCACCAGCCAGCTCAGCGCCGGCCTGGTCCAGGCCGGCCGGGGCTACGACTTCTCGGCCATCACGGCCGCCGTCGTCGGCGGCACCCTGCTCATCGGCGGCCGGGGCGGCATCCTGCAGTCCACGGTCGGCGTCCTGCTGGTGACCGTGCTGACCAACGGCCTGGTCCAGGTCGGCGTCAGCCCGTACTGGCAGGGCGGGGTCCAGGGCCTCATCGTCGTCGCGGCCGTCGCGGCCGCCGTCATCCCACAGCGTCGTAGGAACCAGGTGACCAAGTGACAACCGACCTGCAGATCGACCCCGGGCCGCGCGCGCCGGGGTCCCCGGCCGCCCTCGAGGTACGCGGCCTGGTCAAGCACTACCCGGGCGTCAAGGCGCTCGACGGCGTCGACCTGGTCGTGCGCCAGCACGAGGTGCTCGGCCTGGCCGGCGAGAACGGCGCCGGCAAGTCCACGCTGCTCAAGGCGCTGGTCGGCCTGGTGCGGCCCGACGCCGGCGAGATCTGGGTGCGCGGTGAGAAGGTCAAGCTGCGGAGCATCATGGACGCCGCCGACCACGGCATCGGCATGGTGTTCCAGGAGCAGTCGCTCGTGCCCAACCTGACCGCCGCCGAGAACATCGTGCTCGGCAGCGAGGGCCCGGGCGTGCGCCGCGGCGTCTACCGCTGGCGCACCATGCGCAAGCTCGCGCAGGAGCAGCTCGACAAGATCGGGTCGCACATCGACCCGCTCGCCCGCACCGACACCCTGAGCTTCGCCGACCGGCAGATGGTCGAGATCGCCAAGGTGCTCCGCATCGAGGAGCGCACGTCCCACCCGCCGGTGATCATCCTCGACGAGCCCACCTCGGTGCTGGAGTCCAAGGAGATCGACACCCTGTTCACCCAGGTGCGCCGGCTGCGCGAGTTCGCGTCCGTCGTCTTCGTCTCGCACCGGCTCGACGAGGTGCTCGACGTCTGCGACCGGGTCGCCGTGCTCCGCGGCGGGCAGTCGGTGGGCGAGGTGCCCGCCGAGGGCGCCGCGCCGGCCGAGCTGCACCGCATGATGATCGGCTCGACCGGGGCCGACGACCACTACCACGACGGCGCCGCCGAGCGGTCCGACGAGCCCCGCCGGCCCCGCCTCGAGGTGCGCGGCCTGTCCGGCAAGACCTTCCGCGACGTGGACCTCGACGTGCACGCCGGGGAGATCGTCGGCATCGTCGGCGTGCACGGCTCCGGCCGCGAGGACGTGTGCCGGGCGCTGTTCGGCGCCGAGCCCACGACGGCGGGCGAGGTGGTGCTCGACGGCAAGAAGCTCGAGCTGTCCGGCACCCGCGCGGCCTGCGCCGCCGGCGTCGGCTACGTGCCGGCCGAGCGCAAGACCGAGGGCATGGTCGGGCCGATGTCGGTGGCCGACAACATGACGCTGACCAAGCAGCAGGCCCGCTGCAGCGGCCCCGTCGTGCGCCCGCGCAAGCAGGCGTCGCTGGTGGACGGGTGGATCGAGCGGCTCTCGATCCGCACCCCGCACCGGGGCACCGCGATCCAGCGGCTGTCGGGCGGCAACCAGCAGAAGGTGGTCCTGGCGCGCTGGCTCGTGGCCGGCGACGTCCGCCTGCTGCTGCTCGACCACCCGACCCGTGGCCTCGACATCGGGGCGCGCTCGGAGGTCTACCGCCTCATGCGCGAGCTCGCCAACAGCGGCGTCGCCACCGTGCTGCTGGCCGACAGCCTGGAGGAGGCGATCGGCATGTCCGACCGCATCATCGTGATGAGCGACGGCCGCGCGACCAAGGAGGTCGCAGCCCCCGCGGGGGGCAAGCCCACCCCGCTCGACCTCGTCAAGGAGATGGTCTGAGCATGTCCACCCCCGTCCTCGCCCAGCCGGCCCCCGACGCGCCGGTCGTCCACCGGCCCACCGTGGGCCAGCGGCTCACGTCGTTCATGCCGGTCATCGCGCTCGTCGTGCTGCTGGCGGCGCTGACCATCGCCGACCCCGGCTTCCTCACCCTGAGCAGCCTCACGGCCGCGGTCCGGACCGCGGCCCCGCTCATCGTGCTCGCGGCCGGCGCCACCGTGGTGGTCCTGTGCGGCGGCATCGACCTGTCGATCGCCGCGCTCTGCTCGCTCGCCACCGTGTTCTTCGCGCTGTGGCTGCCCGACCTCGGCGGGGCCACCACCCTCGCGATCATCGCGGCGACCGGCGCGATCGGGGCGCTGCAGGGCGTGGTCCACGTGCTGCTGCGCATCCCGTCGTTCATCGTCACCCTCGGCGGCATGAGCATCTTCGCCGCGATCGCCCTGGTGATCTCGGACGCCGGCCCCATCCCGCTGGCCGACCGGGACTCCACCAAGTGGCTCACGCTCTACGTCGCCGGCGTGCTGCCGATGGCGTTCGTCGTCGCGCTGGTGCTCGTCGCCGTCGTCTCCCTGGTTCTCAAGCTCACCCCGCTGGAGAGCTGGGTGCGGGCCACCGGCTACTCGGAGTCCGCCGCCCGGCTGGGCGGCGCGCCCGTCGACCTGGTCAAGATCGGCGCGTTCACCCTCTCGGGCGCCTGCGCGGGCCTGGCCGCCGTCATGCTGGTCTCGCGGAACTTCAGCGGCAGCCCGACCATGGCCGACAACCTGCTGCTGCCCGCGGTGGCGGCCATCGTGGTGGGCGGCACCGCCATCACCGGCGGCCACGGCTCGCTGTGGCGCAGCCTCGCCGGGGCGCTCGTGGTGACGCTGCTGCGGGTCGGCCTGCCGATCGTCGGCGTCCCGTCGGCCTACGAGCAGATCCTGTACGGCGCGATCATCGTCGCCGCCGTCGCGCTCACCCTCGACCGATCGAAGGTGCTGATCATCAAGTAGCCGCGGCCCGAGCACCAGACCACCACCGACCTCGAAACAGATCCCGACACCTGGAAGGCTCTCCATGTCCGAGAACTCCCACCTCCTGCCCGCCGTCTCCTCGTTCCTCTCCTCCCCGAAGCAGCTCCTGATCGACGGCGAGTGGGTGGACGCCAAGGACGGTCAGACCTTCGCGACGGTGAATCCCGCGACCGAAGAGGTCCTCGTCCAGGTGGCCCAGGCCTCCGCGGTCGACGCCGACCGTGCGGTCTCCGCCGCCCGGAACGCCTTCGAGGACGGCTCCCCGTGGTCGCGGATGACGCCGCGGGACCGCTCGCACCTGTTGTGGCGCATCGGCGACATGATCGACGAGCGCACCGAGGAGTTCGCGCAGCTCGAGTCGCTCGACAACGGAAAGAGCCTCGCGTCCGCCCGGGGCGACGTCGGCGTGGCCGCCGAGCTGTTCCGCTACTTCGCGGGCTGGGCCACGAAGATGGAGGGTACGACCATCCCGATGTCGGTGCCCGGCCGAGACTTCCACGCCTACACGCGCCGCGAGGCGATCGGTGTGGTCGCCGGCATCGTGCCGTGGAACTTCCCGCTGACGATGGCCGCGTTCAAGATCATCCCGTCGATCACCGCGGGCAACACCGTGGTGCTCAAGCCCGCCGAGCAGACCCCGCTCACCGCGCTCCGGCTCGGCGAGCTGCTGCTGGAGGCCGGCCTCCCGGCCGGCGTCGTCAACGTCCTGCCCGGGTTCGGGGACGCGGGCGCCGCGCTCGTGGACCACGCCGGCGTGGACAAGGTGGCCTTCACCGGCAGCACCGAGGTCGGCAAGAAGATCGCCGCGGGCGCCTCGAAGAACCTCAAGAAGGTGTCGCTGGAGCTGGGCGGCAAGGCGCCCAACATCATCTTCGCCGACGCCGACCTCGACGCCGCCATCGCGGGCGCCGCCCTGGCGGGGTACTTCAACGAGGGCCAGTGCTGCGTCAACGGCTCGCGCCTCTACGTCCAGCGCGCCGTGTTCGACCAGGTGATCGAGGGTGTGGCCGCCGCGGCCAAGGCCATCAAGGTCGGCGACGCGTTCGACCCGGCCACCACGATGGGGCCGCTGGTCTCCCAGGAGCAGCACGAGAAGGTCATGGGCTACGTCCGGGGCGCGGTGGCCGACGGCGCCACCATCGCCGCAGGCAGCCCCGACCCGGCCGCCGACCGCGGCTACTTCTTCTCCCCGACCCTCATCACCGACGTGACCGAGCGGATGGCCGTCCAGACCGACGAGATCTTCGGCCCGGTCATCACGGCCATCCCCTTCGACACGGAGGAGGAGGTCGTCGCGGCCGCCAACAACACCGTCTACGGCCTGGCCGCGGGCGTGTGGTCGCGCGACCTGAGCACGGCCCACCGGGTCGGCGGCAAGCTCCGGGCCGGCACGGTCTGGCTCAACACCTGGCACGCCGACGACGTGACCCTCCCGCGGGGCGGCTTCAAGCAGTCCGGCTGGGGCCGCGAGCTGGGCTCCTTCGGCCTGGACGACTACACGGAGCTCAAGACGGTCATCGCCGAGCTCCGCTGACCCGACACACCCACCCCACCCACCACCGAGAGAACACCACAAGAGAAGACAGGTAGCACCCAGCGACAGGTCTGGGCGGCCGGCCCCGGGCGGGGGCCGGTCGTTCGGGCTGCCTTCATGTCCATGAAAACCGTGCGAAAAGGGATCAACGATGAACCTGCTACGCAGACCTGACCGGCGACACCGTGGTCGCCGTCCCCGCCGGACGCCCGTGCGTCTGGCGGCCGCACTGACCGCCCTGCTGGTGGCCGCGCCCCTCGGGGCCGTGGCCGCCCAGGCCGCGCCGTCGGGCACCGCGCCCGTCCAGGCCGCTCCCGGCGCCGTCGACGACGGCGTGCTGCGCGTCCTGCTGTTCTACAAGTCCAACTTCCACGCCTCCCACGTCCAGGCCCGCCAGGCCGTCCGGGACCTCGTGGCCGACCTGGGCGTCGAGTACAACCAGCCGGTCGAGATCCAGGAGACGGACGACCCGGCCGCCTTCACGACCGCGAACCTGGCGACCAAGGACACCATCGCGTTCGCCCAGACCGGCGGCGTGCTGTTCAACGTGGACCAGCGCGCCGCGCTGGAGGCCTACATCCGCGGGGGCGGCGGCTACCTCGGCCTGCACTACGCCGGGTGGTCCGTCGGGCAGAGCGAGCACGACGTCAACCCGTTCTACGCCCGCCTCGTGGGCGCGGTGTCCGAGGGCCACCCGGAGAACCCCGCGGTCCGCCCGGGCCGCGTGGTGGTCAAGGACACCTCGCACCCGCTGACCCAGGGCCTGCCGGCCGAGTTCACCCGCAGCGACGAGTGGTACGACTGGCTGGTCAACCCGGCGCCCAACGTGCGCACGCTGCTCAACGCCGACGAGTCGTCGTACGGCGGGGGCAACAACGGCACGAACCACCCGATCACCTGGTGCCAGGAGATCGACGAGGGCCGGTCGTGGTACTCCGGGATGGGGCACGAGGGCACGGCGTACGCCGAGGCCCCGATCCGCACCCAGATGAAGAACGGCCTCGCCTACACCGCGGGCCTGCTCACGGCCGACTGCTCGCCGCCGGACAAGGCCGAGCAGGGCGCCTGGAGCGGCGTCACGCCGTGGCCGCTGGTGCCGATCAACGCTGCGCTCACGTCGGACGGCAAGGTCCAGTCCTTCGGCAGCGTCTCGTCGGGCTGCACCGACACGACGCCCTACGACTTCTACGGCAACTCCTGCGTCACGCAGGGCGGCCAGATGGAGATCGACGTCTGGGACCCGGCCGAGGCACGCACGACGGCCAACGTGAACGACGGCATCGTCACGAACTCGACGTACACCGACCTGTTCTGCTCGATGCAGGTCCAGATGCCGCACCGCCGGGCCACCATGACCGTGGGCGGTGACGACAACCTGGGCGGCAACGCGCCGAACGACGCCGCCATCGGCGTCACCAGCTACTCCACCAACCAGGGCCTGCGCAACGAGGCCCCGATGAACTTCCCGCGCTGGTACCCGACGGGCACCACCCTGCCGGACGGCTCCGTCGTCGTGCAGGGCGGCAGCCTCAAGGGCGGCCCCGGCGGCCCCGGCGTGCTGACCCCGGAGATCTACACGCCGGACGAGGGCAGCTCCTGGAAGCTCCTGGAGGGCGCGACCAGCGCCGCGGCCTACGGCGACGGCGGGGGCGGCAACGGCCCCGACGAGAACCGCTGGTGGTACCCGCGCGCGTTCGTCGCGCCGGGCAACGGCAACGTCTTCAACATCACCGGCACGCAGATGTACGAGCTCGACCCGTCGGGCGACGGCGAGATCACCCTGCGCGGCACCCTGCCGTCCGGCATCGCCAACCAGGGCGGCCTCGGCAACCCGGTCGGCGCCACGTCGACGGCGACCATGTACCGCCCGGGCAAGATCCTGCAGGTCGGCGGCGGCTGGTGGGCCAACGGCGGCGGTCCGGACGGCGCCCGCGCCGGCTTCACCGTCGACATCACCGGCGGCACCGACGCACCGGTGGTCGAGGCCACCGAGCCGATGCAGTACGCCCGGCACTGGGCCACGTCCACGGTGCTGCCCGACGGCGACGTGATCGTCACCGGCGGCTCCCGCGACAACAACGGCAACGGCGGCTACGTCACCAGCGCCGAGATCTGGGACCCGGAGACCGGCGAGTGGAGCACGGTCGACGTGCCCTACGAGCACGCCCGGCTCTACCACTCGACCGCCCTGCTCCTGCCGGACGGCCGCCTGATGGTGGGCGGTGGCGGTACGCCCGGCCCGCGCAACTACACGGACGTCGAGTTCTACTCTCCGGCGTACCTGTTCGACGGCGACCAGCCGGCGACGCGCCCCGAGGTCTCGGGCGTGCCGCAGAAGGTCGGCTACGACGGCACGTTCGGCGTGCGGTCCGACGTCGACGTCTCGCGGGTCACCCTGGTCCGCAACGGGTCCGTGACGCACGGGTTCAACAACGACCAGAACTTCCAGGACCTGGCGTTCGCCCAGGACGGCGAGAACCTGACGATCGAGACGCCCGTCGACGGCACGTACGCCCCGCCCGGTGCGTACATGCTGTTCGTCTTCGACGAGGACGGCACGCCGTCCGTGGCCGACATCGTGCAGATCGACCCCGAGGTCGCGATGGACGCGCCGGCCCCGCACCTGGTCGACCAGCTCGAGTACCCCCGCATCCCCGCAGAGTGGCGCAACGCCAACCCGCCGGCCGTCGTCGACGTCGCGCCGGGCAACGGCCGCATGTCCCCGTGGGAGGTCGACAGCCAGGTCCAGCTCGTCCGCGCCGCCGCGCCCAGCCAGGGCGGCCTCGGCCTGACCGGCTACCACCTGGGCGTGGGCACCGAGGGCAGCCTGACCCGCACGGTCAAGGGTCTCGACCCGGGCCGCGAGTACCGCCTGTCGCTGCGCTACGCCCGTGATGCCCGGTCCGCCGGCACGGCGCCCGGCACCGCCGACCTCTCGGTCGGTGACCTGTCGACGACCCTGTCGGCGGGGACCAACCAGTCGTCGCAGACGGCGTTCGGCAAGTACGTCGGCACCTTCGTCGCCGGGGCACGGTCGCAGGACCTGACCATCTCCGCCGGCGACTCCGGCGCGGGCGTCATGATCGACGACCTCGTGATCGTGGGCTCCGAGCCCGGTGCCTCCGACGTCCCGGTGCACTACGCGTTCGAGGAGGGCTCCGGCACCCGGGCCGCCAACACCGGCACGGACGAGGCCGTGGGCGCCGCGACGCTCACGGGGACCACCGGCTGGAGCGAGGACGGCGTGTTCGGCGACGCCCTCGACCTCAGCGGCGGCAGCAACGCCAACGCGGTGGACCTGCCCGACAACCTGCTCCAGGGCGAGGAGGCCTTCACCACCTCGTTCTGGGTGCGCCCCGACACCAAGACCGGCTGGACCGGCCTGTTCCACATCGGTGACGGTGTGGCGGGAGCGGGCAGCTTCTTCCAGATCCAGATGCAGACCAACGCCGCCGCGGGCGGTACCGGTCTCGCCGCCACCTTCAAGGCCAAGGGCGCGGCCCTGGAGGAGCGGGTCTACGCCACGCCCACCCAGGACGTGGCCGCGGGCGAGTGGAACCACGTCGCGTTCACCCGGCAGGGTGCCACCGGCACGCTCTACCTGAACGGCGAGGCCATCGCGTCCAGGAACAACCTGACGATCGACATGTCCGACGTCGGCCCGACGGCGAACAACTGGCTGGGCCGCAACGGGTTCCCGGACCCGGCCTACGACGGCCTCATGGACGACGTCCGCGTCTACACCTCGGCGCTCGGTGACGACGCCGTGGCGGCGCTCTACGCCGACGGCACCGCGCTCGCCACGACCACCACGGTCACGGTCGAGCCCGGCTCCCCGTCGCCGTTCGCCGAGCCGGTCACCGTCTCGGCGGCCATCGCGGCGGCCTCGGGCGGCGCCCCCACGGGCTCCGCGGAGCTCTGGGTCGACGGCGCCCGCGTGGGCGGTCAGGCCGACGTCGTCGCCGGTGCGGTGGAGTTCACCGGTGTGGCGCTCTCCCCGGGCGACCACGAGCTGCAGGTCCGGTTCCTCGCCGACGACGGGTGGCGCGACTCCGCGCAGACCGTGGAGCACACGGTCGAGCGGCCGCCGCCCGGCGAGGGCACGCCGATCCACTACACCTTCGACGAGGGTCAGGGATCGAGCGCGGCCAACACGGGCCTGGACAGCTCGGTCGGGGCGGCGACGCTGACCGGGTCGACCGGCTGGTCCGGCGCCGGCAAGTTCGGCGGCGCGGTCAACCTGCCCGGCGGTGCGTCGGGCACGGGCAACCAGATCGAGCTGCCCGACAACATCGAGGCGGGGATGGAGGACCAGTTCAGCGTGTCGATCTGGGCCCGTCCGGACGCGCTTCCCACGTGGGTGCCGCTCCTGCAGATCGGCAGCAGCACCGACACGTTCTTCCTGCTCCAGTCCAACACCCAGGTCAGCGGGGCCACCGGCTTCGCGGCGACGTTCAAGGCGCCGGGCACCCCGGGCACCGCCCAGGAGCGTCTGGTCCTGGGCCAGGGCAAGGACCTGCCGCTGAACGAGTGGACGCACGTGGTGTTCACCCAGAGCGGCTCGGTCGGGAAGATCTACTTCGACGGCGAGCTCCAGGCCACGCGCAACGACTTCACCCTCGACATCGGTGACGTCGGTGTGGGCGGCCAGACGACGACCAACCTCATCGGCGGGACCAGCTGGCCGGACGGCCGCTGGGACGGCCTGGTCGACGACTTCCGGATGTTCGGGTACGAGCTCACCGCCGAGCAGGTGGGCGACCTCCACGCCGGGACGGCGTCGAACACGGCACCGGTCGGTGCCGCGGACGCCTACGGGACCGTGCAGGACGAGCCGCTGGAGGTGGAGGCACCGGGGCTGCTGGCCAACGACACCGACCTCGACGGCGACGACCTGACGGCGACCGGGCTCACGCAGCCGGCCCACGGCGACGTGGAGCTCGCGGCGGACGGCTCGTTCACCTACACGCCCGACAGCGGGTACTTCGGCACGGACACCTTCACCTACAAGGCGTCCGACGGCGCGGCGACGTCCGCGGCGACGACGGTGACCATCACCGTCGAGGAGGCCGAGCAGCCGCCGGTCAACACGGCTCCCGTGGCGGGCAACGACGCCTACGCGGCCGTGGGCGGTCAGCCCCTGACGCTCCCGGCGCCGGGCGTGCTCGCCAACGACACCGACGCGGACGGCAACGTGCTGACCGCCACCGCGGTAACGCAGCCGGCCAACGGCCGGGTCACCCTGGCGGCGGACGGCTCGTTCACCTACACGTCCGACGACGGGTTCTCCGGCAAGGACGTGTTCACCTACAAGGCCTCCGACGGGCAGGACCTGTCCGCCGCGGCCACGGTGACCATCACGGTGAAGTCGCCCAAGGTGACGGCGGTGGCCGGTGTGGCACTGCCCGTCACCTACGGCACGGCGGGCACGGTCTCCGTGGCGGTGTCGCCCGACACGGCCACGGGCGGCGTCGAGCTGCTCAACGGGACCACCAGCCTCGGGACGGCCACGATCGCGGACGGGCGAGGAACCCTCGTCCTGCCGGCCAAGGGCCTGAAGCCGGGGGTGTACGACCTCACCCTGCGCTACGGGGGCGACGCCGACCACAGGTCCGCGACGTCGAAGGTGCGGGTGGTGGTCGACAAGGTGGTGCCCACCATGGAGATCTCGGCGAAGAAGTCCGGCAAGAAGGCCGTCGTCGAGGTCTCGTTCACCGCCCCGTACGACGTGCCGGTGACGGGACAGGTGCGGATCGCGGTCAAGGACGGGCAGACGCTCACGGGCAACATCCAGAACGGGCTCGCCCGCTTCGAGGTGAACCAGCCCAAGGGCAAGGACCTGACGCTCACGACGTCCTACCTCGGCAGCGAGCTCGCGTTCGCCGCGGAGACGAAGGTGACGATCAGGCTGAAGTGAGAAGGGCCGGGCCCGGAGGACGTGTCCTCCGGGCCCGGCCCCGTTCCCTTCTTCCCTTCGAGACCGGGGTTTCTTCGCTTTGAGCCAGCTCAAAGCGAAGAAACCCCGGTCTCGAAGGGAACTGTCAGTCGTCCGCGACCGTCAGTCGTCGGCGAGCGAGGCGACGACGCCCGCCCGGCTGTCGTCCTCGCTGGCGAGCACACCGCCGTTGGCGACGATGTCGGGCGTGATCTCGCTGAAGACCATGCGGACGTCCTGGCGGCGGGCGCCCAGGATCTCGACGGCGCTGTCGGCCACGGCCTTGGCGAAGTCGCGACGCTGCTCCAGGGTGCGGCCGCGCAGCAGCTCGACGGTGATGTTGGGCATGGCTTCCCTCCGATTTCGGTCGATCCATGGTTCACGGGTGCGACCTTGATTCAGTGACGTGAACCACCGTACGTGCCTCACCCGGGCGAAGTCCATGGTTTCGGGCTGCTGGTTCACACTCTTGACAGCAGTTCGGCGGGCTGGTTTGGTGTGCGAGCCACCTCCAGAGTCGGAGAGTCTTATGAAGCGCATGACAACGGCCCGTCGCGTGACCCTGTCCGCACTCGCCGCAGCGGGCCTCGTGGCCCTCGGGACCGTGTCGGCATCGGCCCACGTGACCATCACGCCGTCCACCACCGCGGCGGGCGCCACCGCCGTCCTCCGCGTCGAGATCCCGCACGGCTGCGAGGAGTCGGCGACCACCGGGCTCACGATCCGGATGCCCGACGGCGTCACGGACGCGACCGCCACCGGCACCGACCGCTGGGCCGCCGAGCAGGCCGCGGACAGCGTGACCTGGACGACCGACGAGCCGCTGCCCGACGGCGAGCACGCCGAGGTCGAGCTCTCCGTGCGCCTGCCCGACGACGCGGGCGCGACGCTCGTGTTCCCCGTCGTCCAGCAGTGCGAGGTGGGCGAGGCGGCCTGGACCGAGGTGGCCGAGCACGCGGAGGGGCACGACGAGCTGGAGCGGCCGGCGCCCGTCGTCGTCGTGACGGCCGGGGACGCCGCCGACGCGGATGCCGACCCTGCCGATGCCGCCGCGACCGCTCACGCCGCTCATCCGGCCGACTCCGCCGACACTGAGGCGGCGGGCGCGACCACCGACACCGGGGCGCGGGACCCCCTGGTCACCTACGGCGCGGCCGGCCTGCTGGCCGCCGGCGTCCTCGTGGGCGGGGCGGCGCTGCTGCGCCAGCGCCGACGGCAGCCGTGACCCACTGGACCCACGCGGGCACCGGAAGGCGCCCGGGCAGCGTGCGGCGCACCGGCGCCTGGGCGCTCCTGCTCGCCGTCGTGTGGGCGCTGCTGCTCGGACCGGCGAACGGGGCCGCGGCCCACGCGACCCTCATCAGCACCGACCCGGCCCAGGGCGCGGTGCTCGACGCCGCACCCGAGCGGGTCACGTTCACCTTCAACGAGTCCGTGATCGGCGTGCCGGCGGGCATCAAGGTGTTCGACGCGACCGGGCAGGAGATCGGCTCCACGGCCACGGTCCAGGAGTCACGGCTGCTGGTCGACCTCGACGAGGAGGTCGCGGACGGCACGCTCGTGGTCGTGTGGCGGCTCGTCTCGGCGGACGGGCACCCGATCGGCGGCTCCCTGAGCTTCTCGGTGGGCGAGCCCAGCGCCGTCGTGGACGTGCCGGAGACCAGCGCGGACGCCGGCACCGACGCCCCGTTCGTGCTCGGCGTCGTCCGGGCCATGGGCTACGTGGGCCTCCTCGTGGCCGCCGGGGTGGCGGCCTTCTCGGTCCTGTTCCTCCCGCGCGACGGTCTCGCCGACCGCTCGCGCGCCCGGCTCCGCCCCGTCGCGCGCGTCGCTGCCGGAGTCGCCGCCCTCGGGTGGCTCGCCGCCGTGCCGCTGGTCGCGCTCTACCAGCTCGGCCTGCCGGTCTCGGCGGTCACCGACGGCTCGACCTGGACGGCACTCGCGGCGGCCGAGTACGTGGTGCCCGCCGTCGTCGTCGGGGGACTCGCGCTGGCCGTGCTGTCGCTCCCCGCGGGTGCCGCACCCGGCCGGAAGCAGGCCGCGCTCGTGCTGGCCGGCAGCCTGCTGGCGCTCGCCGCGCCGTCGTTCACCGGGCACACGCGGGCCACGACGCCCGAGGCGCTCGTGATGGGCGTGGACGTGCTGCACCTGGCCGCGGGAGCGATGTGGCTCGGCGGGCTCGTGGCGGTCGCCCTGGTGCTCGGGGACCTCGCGCGTGGTGACGCGGGCGCCGTCGTGCTCGGCAGGTTCTCGACCTGGGCCGCCGTCCTGCTGGCGGTGCTCGTGGTCGCGGGGGTCGTCCTGGCGTGGCGGGTCGCCGGGAGCTGGGGCGCGCTCGTGGGCTCCGACTACGGGGGCCTGCTGCTGGTCAAGGTGCTCGTCGCGCTGGTCGCGGTCGCCATCGCCGCGTGGAACAGGTTCGCGCTGCTGCCGCGCCTGCGCACGGCGCCGCGCAAGGGCCGCGCGGCCCCGGCCGCGCTGCTGGTCCGCACCGCCGTCGCGGAGGCCGGCGTGCTGGTCGCGGTCCTGGCCGTCACCGGCTTCCTGGTGGACCGCAGCCCCGAGAACGACGTCGCCGTCACCGCCGGTCAGCCCTCGGCGCAGAGCGCGCAGGAGTCGGTGGAGCTGGACGACATCTCGGCCCGGATCACCCTCGACCCGCTCGCCGTCGGCCCGGCCACCCTCACCATCGAGATGACCGACGCCGCCGGGGCCCCCGCCGAGGGCTACGAGGCGCCACGGCTCGCCCTGACGTCCGACGAGGTGGAGCTCGGCGAGGTGGCGCTCAGCTCGCTCGGCCCGGGCGTCTACGCGGGCGACA
Source organism: Promicromonospora sukumoe (assembly GCF_014137995.1). Classification (NCBI taxonomy): domain Bacteria; kingdom Bacillati; phylum Actinomycetota; class Actinomycetes; order Micrococcales; family Promicromonosporaceae; genus Promicromonospora; species Promicromonospora sukumoe. The sequence goes on along the minus strand of NZ_JACGWV010000002.1, from coordinate 869,726 downwards.
TCGTGCTGCCGACCACGGGGGAGTGGGAGGTGCAGGTGTCGCTGCGCACCACGGAGTTCGACAACCCGGTGAAGTCGGTGACGTTCGTGGTGCCGTGATTCCTCGGTGCCGTGACGGGCGCCGTGCCGGGCGCCTCGGACGGCGAAGGCCGCCGCACCGCTCGGGGGAGCGGTGCGGCGGCCTGTCTCGTCGCTGCCGGACGGACCGTCAGCGGACGGTGAGCCGCACGCTGTCCGTCGAGCCGACGTACGTCGTCGTGGTCCCCACGTACTTCGCGGTCCACATGCCGGAGCGCGTCGCCGTGGTCCGCGTCGAGAACCTGCCCTCCGAGTTCGTCCGGACCGTCTTCACGTACCGCGACTTCGCCGAACCGGCCGGGTCGAAGTACAGGCGGACCTGGACGCTCGAGGCGGGCCGGTACGAGGCCCGGTTCGACTGGTCGACGGAGAGCTTCCGCAGCCTGCCCTGCACGGTGTAGTCGCGGCCCTTCTTCGGCGTGCTCGTCGACAGCCTCGTGTCGAGCATCGTGATCCGGCGGACGACGAAGGGGGCCACCGTCTCGGTGCGCATGAAGTGCCAGTCGTAGTCCCCGTCGCCCGGTCCGTAGTACACCTTGACGTCGGTCATTGCCGCGACCGTGTGCATGCCGGCGGACGTGTAGGCATCGAAGCGAATCTTGCCGCTGTAGTGCCCACCGGAGACCTGGGCGAGGTCCCCGAACGCCGTCTCGTTCTGGGCGTTGCGGGCCTCCAGGAACGCGTCTGTGTCCCAGACGACGCGCGTCCCGTTGTGGCGGAAGCGCACGTCGACCGTAGCCGTGACGCCCCGGTGCGTCATGACGATGTCGGACGCCTTCACGGTGGCCGAGAGCCACGTGTCCTTCATCTTCTGGGTGTACGTGGCGGTGTGGGTGCCGGACGAGAAGTTGGACATTGTCATGGCGGCCGACGACGGCGAGTACACCTGGTCGCCGCGGTACCGCATCTCCCAGGAGCCGGGGCCACGGTTCGTGAACGACGCGCTGAACCTGCCCGACGAGCCCAGCGTGACGGTCTTCTTGTGCACCGCCGTCGTCGAGCCCTTGGGGGTGAACCAGAGGGTGACCGTCGCGCCCTTGGCCGGGACGTACGTGCCCCGCTCGAACCGTTCCATGCCGGCGCTCACCTTGTAGGTGGCACCCACGGCAGGCATGCCGGGCCACACCTCGATCCACGGACGCGTCTCGCGGGTCACGGTGAAGCTGGTGACCTTGTCCTCGTCGAGCGTGGCGCCCACGCCGTCGGCCGTGACGCTGCCCCGGAAACCGACGTCGAACGTCCCCGTCGCGGACCCGTCCTCGGCGAACCGAGCAGTCTGCCGGGTGCCCGACCCGGTCAGCTCAAGGACCCGGGTGCCGCCCGTGGCGCGGTTCGTCACGATCAGGTCCGTCGCGTAGGGAGCTGCGGTCACGGTGGCGGTCGGGCTCGCATAGCTGACGTCGATCGTGACCGTCTTGCCCCACTGCGGTACCGAGGCGTCGCGGACCGACACGGTCGCGGTCACGGTGTGGCTGCCGGCGGTCGTGGTGATGGTGCCGTCGTGGACGGCTGCGGCTGCGGGCTGAGCGGTCGCGACGAGCATCGTCACGAGCAGCGCGAGCGCAGCGGAACCCGCTGTGGCGCGGGAATGGTGCAACATGCGCGAAGCATGGCAGTCCGGAAGCGTGCCCGACGACGGGTTAACGGGGTTCGAGCGGGTGATCTCCTGGGCCCCGGCTGGACGGGACCGGCACGTGTTCACCGCGCGAAGTGCGGTCCCGCGGCCGGGTCGGCGAGGTAGGCGAGCGTGAGCTCCAGGCGGCGCACCGTGTCCGGGTGCAGCCCGTCGGGCAGGGCGTCCGGCGCGAACCAGCCGACGGCGAGCGACTCGTCGTCGTTCGCGCGCGCCCCGGCGGCTGCCTCGGGGGACGCCGGGCGGCAGACGAAGCACAGGTCGAGGTACTGGGCCCGGTCCCCGTTCGGGTAGGCGGCCGGCTCGGTGACCGTGACGGCGGCCAGGGCCTCGACACGGACGGGCACGCCGGTCTCCTCGAGCACCTCCCGCGCGATCCCGACGCCGGGCTCCTCGCCCGGTTCGAGGATGCCGCTCACCAGTGCCCAGCGGCCGTTGTCGGAGCGCTGGCCCAGGAGGACGCGGCCGTCGTCGTCCAGCACGACGGCCGTCACACCCGGGAGCCACAGGAGGTCGGTGCCGATGTGCTGACGGAGACCGAGGATGTACGGGGAGACCGGCATCGGCCCAGCCTACGGACCGGCTGACTCGGCGGGCGCCGTCGTCAGGTGAGCGCGTCCCGCAGGCGTTCCGCGTAGGCATGGCGCCGGTCGGCCGGGAGCCAGTCCGGTGCCGGGAGCGTGTCGTAGAGGTCGTCCCCGGGGTAGCGGGGGAACAGGTGCTGGTGGAAGTGCCACACGTCCTGGTTGCCGGCGGGCTCGTTGTGCTGGCGGGTGGAGACGCCCGCGCAGCCGTACGCGGTGCGCATCGCGCGGGCGAGTCGCTGGGTGACGTCGAAGACCGCGTGACCGTCGGCGGCGGGGAGGCCGTAGAGGTTCTCGTGGTGGGCCACCGGGATGATCAGCACGTGGCCCGCGTTCCGCGGCCACCAGCGGGGCGCGATGATCGCGAAGACGCGTTCGTCACGGTGGACCACCTCGGGCTCCCGTTCGGTGGGGAAGTCGCAGAACGGGCAGTCGTAGCCGGCGGGCTCGTGGGTGTGCAGGAGGTGCCTCCCGGGCGCTCGCGAGGATCGGGACTCGGATGATCTCACCCGGGCGCGGGCCCGGCGCCGTCGCCGTACCGTGGGCGGCATGACCGACGACCCCGCGCTGATCTGGTTCCGCCGCGACCTGCGCGTCGCCGACCAGCCCACCTTTCTCGCCGCAGGTCAGGGCACCCGTGCGCTGGCGCTGTTCGTGCTCGACCCGCGTCTGCTGAAGCCGGCCGGGAAGGCGCGGCAGTGGTTCCTGTACGGCTGCCTGCGGGACCTGAGCGAGAGCCTGGGCGGACGGCTCCTGGTCGTCAAGGGCGACCCGGTCGAGGTGGTGCCCAAGGTGGCGGAGGCGATCGGCGCCGGCTCCGTGCACATCGCCGCCGACTTCGGTCCCTACGGCCAGGCCCGGGACACCGACGTCGAGCACGCGCTCGCCGAGCAGGACCGCGAGCTGGTGCGCACGGGCTCGCCCTACGCCGTGGCGCCCGGCCGGGTCCTGTCCGGCGACGGCGGCCGCTACCGCGTGTTCACACCCTTCAGCCGGGCCTGGGCCGACCACGGGTGGCGCGCCCCCGCGGACACCGACGCCGGCTACCTGGACTGGATCGACCCCGAGTCCGTCGGCGTGCGGTCGACGAAGATCCCGGACCAGCCCGCCGTCGACGCCGACCTGCCCGAACCCGGGGAGGCCGCCGCCCACCGGCGCTGGGACGAGTTCGTCGACGAGCACCTCCAGGAGTACGCCGACGGCAGGGACCGGCCCGACCAGCCCGGCACCTCGCGCATGTCGGTCTACCTCAAGTACGGCTGCGTGCACCCGCGCAGCCTCCTCGCCGACATCGCGGCCAAGCGCTCGGACGGCGCCCAGTCGTACCGCAACGAGCTCGCGTGGCGGGACTTCTACGCCGACGTGCTCGACCAGCGCCCCGACTCCGCGCACCAGAACTACAACCGCGCGTTCGACGCGCTCGTCACCGACAGCGGGCCCGACGCCGACGAGCTGTTCGCCGCCTGGCAGGAGGGCCGCACCGGCTTCCCGATCGTCGACGCCGGGATGCGGCAGCTCCTGGCCGAGGGCTGGATGCACAACCGCGTGCGGATGATCACGGCGTCGTTCCTGGTCAAGGACCTGCACCTGCCCTGGTGGTGGGGCGCCAAGCACTTCATGGGCAAGCTCGTCGACGGCGACCCCGCCTCCAACCAGCACGGCTGGCAGTGGGTGGCGGGCAGCGGCACGGACGCCGCGCCGTACTTCCGGGTGTTCAACCCGGTGCTCCAGGGCGAACGGTTCGACCCGGACGGCGCCTACGTGCGCAAATACGTCCCTGAGCTCGCCGACGTGCCCGGCAAGGCCGCCCATCAGCCCTGGAAGCTGCCCGGCGGGCTGCCTTCCGGCTACCCGGCGCCCGTCGTCGACCACAAGGAGGAGCGCGCCGTGGCCCTGGAGCGCTACGACGCCGTCAAGGAGGCGCGGGACAGCGCTCGCTAGTTCCCCCGAACCGGGTGAGCGCTCCCCGACCCGGCGGTGGTCGACTGAGTGGTGTCGGGGCAGCAGACGGCTACACGTCGCGGGGCGGTTATGGACGACTCGTTCAGCGGGAGCGCGCTGGTCTACCGCGCCAAGCTGCGGCCCGCCGTGAACCCCGAGTACCTCGTTCGCCGGCCCCGGCTCATCGACCTGCTCGACACGGCCGTCGAGTCGCCGCTCACCCTCGTCGTCGCGCCGGCGGGCTCCGGCAAGACGTCGCTGCTGCGCGACTGGGCCGGCTGGACCGACCTGCCCCACGCCTGGCTGTCCGTCGACGAGTCCGACCGCGACCCCGCCCAGCTCTGGCTGAGCATCCTCGCCGCGCTCGACGGCATCGCCCCGGGGTGCGCGGAGCCCGCCGCCGACCTGGTCCGTCGGCGGCGCTCGCTGCTCGACGCCGTCGGCACCCTGCTCGACGACCTGGAGTCGCGGCGGTACGGGCCGCGCGTCCTCGTGATCGACGACCTGGAGGTCGTGGACGAGGCGGTGGCGGGCGGGGCGCTGGCGATGTTCGTGCAGCACCTGCCCCGGTGGCTGCGCGTCGTGCTGGTGAGCCGGCACGTCCCGCCCCTGCCTGTGGACCGGCTGCGCGCCCGGGGGCTGCTCGGCGAGGTCCGGTTCCCGGAGCTGCGCTTCTCGTTCGACGAGGCGACCGAGATGCTGTCCCGGCTGGCCCCGGCCCTGCCGCCGCAGCGCGTCGCGAAGGCCGCCCGGCACGCGGGCGGCTGGGCCGCCAGCATCCAGCTCGCCGCGCTCGCGGCCCGCGCCGCCGACGCCCGCGCGGCGGCCGACGCCCCGCGGCAGGACGACGTCGAGCGCTACCTGGGCGACTACGTCTGGCACGAGGTGCTGAGCGGCGAGCCGGGCGACGTCGTCGACGTGCTGGTGGCGGTGTCCGTCGTCGACCGGGCCGAGCCCGGCCTCGCCCGGGCGCTCGCCGGCCGGCTCGACGCCCCGCTGCTGCTGGAGCGGGCCGAGGAGCGGGGGCTGTTCGCCACGCGCGTCGAACCCTCGGGCGCCTACGAGACGCACACCCTGGTCCGTGACGCCCTGCTGGTCGAGCTGCGCCGGCGCGACCCCGGGCGCCTGGCGGAGCTGCACCGCCGCGCCGCGCGGTGGTTCGAGGACGCCCGGCAGCCCGTGACCGCGATCGAGCACCTGCTGCGCGCCGGGGAGGACCGCGCGGCGCTCCGGCTGCTGGCGTCGTGCGCCCCCGAGCTCTACGACAGCGGGCGTGAGGCCACCGTCCGGCGCATGCTCGCCGCGATCCCGGCCGGTGCCGCGGCCGGCACTCCCGCCGCCGTCGACCTCGCGTGGTGCCAGCTCTTCGTCGACCGGGACGCCTTCGTGCAGACCGTGCACACCGTGGTGACGCAGGCGGGCACCGACGGCGGGCGGGAGCCGGGGCTGCGCGCCCGGCTGGAGATGCTCCGCGCGACGTCGTCGGCCGTGTCGGGGGACTGGGGCGCCGGGGCGCGGTCCGCGGGCGCGGCCCTCGCGACGATCGGGGAGCGGTGGCGGACCGACCCGCTGTGCCGGTTCGGGTGGAACCTGCTGGCCCGCGAGATCGCGCTGGCGGAGCGGTGGGACGACGACGGCGAGGAGGTGCGCCGGATCGCCCGCACCCTCGGGCCGGCGCCCGGGCGGCGCATCGCGTTCGAGGCCACGCGGGCCCTGGGGGCGGCGCTCGCCGGCCGCCCGGTCGAGGCGCTGCGCCTGGTGTACGGCACGCGGCACGTCTCCGAGGCCGCTGACCTGACGACGGCGCGGACCGAGCTGATGGTCGCCGAGGCGCTGGCCGGCCGGGAGATCGGGGAGCAGTCGGCCGCGCTGCCCGTGCTCGCGCACCTGGTCGAGACGCCGTGCGACCCCGTGCCGCACTGCCGCCTGCTGGCGTGCCTGGAGCTGGCGCGGGTCGCCGTCGACTCGGGGGACGCGGCGGCGGCCGAGCGCGCCTTCGGCGACGCCACCGAGATCGTGGACACCCAGCTCCCGGGCCCCGGCAGCCGCACGCTCCTGGCGCGCACCGGCACGCTGCTGGCCCTGGCGCAGAACCGGCCCGACGACGCCGCCCGCTGGGCCGCCGAGGTCGACGACCCGTTCTGGGGCGCGGTCGAGAACGCCCGCGTGCTCCTCGCCGAGGGCGACGTCGGGGCGGCGGACGCGGCACTGCGGACGGCGTCCCCGCGGTGCGTGCGGCACCGCGTGGTCCGCGACCTGCTGCTGAGCCGCACCACCCGGGACCCCACCGAGACGGGGGCGGTGCTGGCCCGCGCCGCGCGGCTCGGTGCCGCGCACGGCCTGGTGCAGACCGTCGCGTCCGAGGGGACCGAGGTGGTCGAGTCGATCGAGCGGCTGGCCTGGCGGGTGCCGAAGCCCTGGCTGGACCGGCTGCGCCGGGTGCCGCTGTCGGGGGCGTCCCCGCCCGGGACGGCCGTGGTCGAGCTCGTCGAGGCCCTGACGGACCGGCAGCTCGGCATCCTGCGCATGCTCCCGAGCCGGCTCAGCCTGCGGGAGATCGCGGACGAGCTGTTCATCTCGGTGAACACGCTCAAGTTCCATCTCAAGGTGATCTACCGGAAGCTCGGCTGCGGGTCCCGCGCCGAGGCCGCCGACCTGGCGCGCGCGCTGATGAACCGGCCCCGCCGCGGCCGGCCGGCGGGCGCCTGGCGGCGGTGACCGGCTGCGCCGACCACCGTCAGGAGCCGCCCGGCGCCGTCAGCGCGGCGAGCACCGCTCGCGTCTTGGTCTCCTGCGGCGCCGTGAGGTCGAGGCCGCTGCGGGCCAGAAGGGCCCGGGACTCGGCGGCGGCCTGGAACGCCTCGGCGGGCGGTGCCTTCGTGGACAGCTCGAGGATGCGAGCGCCGTCGGGCAGCCCCCACAGCTCGGCGACCATGCGGCGCGGGTACCCCTTGGCGCGGAACCGGCACTTGAGCAGGTTGACGGGGCCGAGCACGGTGAGGTCGTCGACGGAGACGTCCTCCGGCAGGCGTGAGCCCAGGAGCGCCCGCTGGTCGTCGTCGAGCAGGCGGTGGACGCCGCGGGTGCCGAGCATCACCTTGCGGACCCGGCGGTCGGACACCTCGACGGTGAGCGAGCACGAGCAGGTGTAGCCGGCGGGTGAGGCGTCGAGCTCGACCTTGAACCCGGGGTGGCCGCGGTACCCGTCGGGCACGTCGTTGGGCATCGCGGGCCGGAGCTTGACGGTCAGGTCGGCGGGCTTGCGCTGGGTGCGCCGGGCGCGGAGCACCACCCCGGCCGACGAGAGCCGCAGGTCGGGGGTGTCGACGAAGGCGACCTGGCGCAGGACCGCGTCGAGCGGGTCGATGCCGAGCTCCCGGACGGCGGAGCGCTGGAAGTCGTCGGGCACGGTGAGCTTGAGCTCGACCGAGTCCACGTCGGGCAGGAGCGCGAGCATCCCGGTGAGCTGCTCGGCGTCGTACGTCGGGGTGGCGGACATGAGGGCCTCCGGGGGTCTGTCCCGCGATCATGGCGCGGAACCGGGTGGTGCAGGTCCACCCCGGTCCGGGTGGGCCGCGACCACCCCGTCCGCCGCGATGGTGAGGGCGGAAGCGCTGTACCCGTCCGCGACCGCAGGAGGCCCGGAGATGACCGAGCTCGACGTCGGACCCATCGACTACCTAGCCCTGGAGTTCCCGGGCAGCAGGCTGCAGGGTCAGGGCCTGGCCGCCCTGCTCGACCTCGTCGAGCGCGGGATCATCCGCATCCTCGACCTGCGGGTCGCACGCCGTACCGAGGAGGGCGACGTCGTCGCCCTCGCGCTGAGCGACCTCGACCACGACGGGACGCTCGACCTCGCCGTCTTCGAGGGCGTGGGCTCCGGGCTGCTCGACGACGAGGACCTGAGCGAGGGCGTCGCGCTCGTGGAACCCGGCAGCGCCGTCGGCCTGATCGTGTACGAGAACACCTGGGCCCGACCGTTCGTGACGGCCATGCGGGACGTCGGCGCGCAGGTGATCGCGAGCGGCCGCATCCCGGTCGAGGACGTCGTCGCCGTGCTCGACGCGCTGGAGGCGGAGCAGAGCGCCCCGACCGCGACACCGGCGCAGGCACGAGAAGGAGAGCTGTGATGGGACTTCTCAGAGGTGTGGCACGTACCGCCGTCGTGGCCGGCACCGCGACCGCGGTGTCCAACCGGGTCTCGCGGCGTCAGGCGAACCGCTGGGCGTCGCAGGAGTCGTACGCGGAACCGCAGCAGCAGGCTCCGCAGCAGGTCTACGTGGCGCAGCCCGCCGCGCCCGCCGCGGCGGAGTCCGGGGACGTGATCGCCCAGCTCGAACGGCTCGGCAAGCTGCGGGACGAGGGCGTGCTCACCGACGCCGAGTTCAGCGCGCAGAAGGCCCGGCTCCTCGCCGGCTGAAGGCTGTTCCCCGCCGACGCGCCCGGTCCGGACGCGTCCCGTCCGGACGGAGGCCGCCATGAGCGCCATGGACGCTTCGCAGGACCCCGCCGCCGAGCACGTCGCCCGGCACGCCGCCGAGCCCCCGGCCCGCGCCGCGGAGAAGGCGGCCGCGAAGGTGCCGGCGACCGCGTGGATCTCCTGGGTCGCGCTCGCCATGATGACCACCAGCTCGGTGGCGAGCCTGCGGGCCGCGCCGACCATGGCGGTCTACGGGCTGGCCTGCGTGTTCCTGTACCTGCTGCCCGCGGTGGTCTTCCTGCTGCCGACGTCGCTCGTGTCCGCCGAGCTCGCGTCCGGCTGGAAGGGCGGCGTCTACAACTGGGTCGCGCGCGGCATCTCCAAGCCCATGGGCTTCCTCGCCGTGTGGTGCCAGTTCGCGATGACGATCTTCTACTACCCCAGCCTGCTGGGGTTCGTCGCGAGCACCCTGGCCTACGTGTTCAACCCGGCGCTCGCGAGCAGCGGCGTCTGGACGGCGTGCGTGATCATCGTCGTCTACTGGAGCGGCGTGTGGGTCTCCTCGCGCGGCACCAAGGGCGTGGCGGGGCTGGCGAGCGGCGGCCTGATCATCGGGACGCTGATCCCCGGCGTCGTGCTCGTGGTGCTCGGCACGGTGTTCCTGGGCCAGGGCAACGAGTCGGCCGCGCCGATGACGGCCGACCACATCTTCCCCGCGTGGGCCGGCCTCGCGAGTCTCGTGCTCATCGTGAACAACTTCCTGTCCTACTCCGGCATGGAGATGAACGCGGTCCACGTGTCGTCGCTGCGGAACCCGGCCAAGGAGTTCCCCAAGTCGATGTTCCTGGCGATGGGCATGGTGCTGCTGATCTTCATCCTCCCGGCCCTCGCGATCAGCTGGGTGGTGCCCGCCGACCAGCTCTCGCTCACCGCGGGCGTGATGCAGGCCTTCGACGCGGTGTTCGCCAACTTCGGCACGCAGTGGCTCACCCCGATCGTCGGGATCATGCTCGTGACGGCGTCGCTCGGCGGCATGCTCACCTGGCTCGCCGGCCCGTCGAAGGGCCTGCTGCTCATCTCCCGGCAGGAGGGCTACCTGCCACCGTTCCTGCAGCGGCTCAACAAGAACGGCGTGCAGCAGAACATCCTGGTGGTCCAGGGCATCGTCACCACGGCGATCGGGCTCATGTACGCGCTGATCCCCAACGTCTCCAGCGCCTACTGGATCTTCTCGGTGATCACCACGCAGGTGTACCTGATCATGTACCTGCTCATGTTCGTCGCGGCCGTCGGGCTGCGCCGCAAGTACCCCGACCATCCGCGCGGGTTCCGCTCGCCGATGCTCAAGTCGCTCTGCGGCATCGGCTTCGGGGCGTCGCTCGCGGCCCTGCTGGTCGGGTTCATCCCGCCGTCGCAGTTCGGCGGCGCCAACCCGGTCGTGTACGTCGTGATCGTCGTCGTCGGCGCCCTTGGTCTCGGCCTGCTGGTGCCGTACCTCTTCTACCGGGCGCGCAAGCCCTCGTGGAAGCAGGAGGCAGCGGCGGAGGAGGTGACCCCGGAATGAGCACCCCCGACGAGACCCAGTCCGGCCGCGAGCGCGCGATCATCTACGTGGTGGTGGGCGTCGTGCTCGGCGCCCTCCTGGTCCTCGGGCTGGTCATGTTCCGCGCGGCGGACCGCGGCCGCGACGCCGAGGCCAAGGCCGACGAGCTGATCCAGGCGCTCGACGCCGCCGGCGCCACGGTCACGCCGTCGAAGGACCAGATCGTCCGCGTGCTCGGGGACGACGGCGGAGCGACCTGCGCCGACCCGAACGACCCCCTGACCCGGGCGACGCTGCAGGCGCAGCTCGCCAACGGTGCCGGCGGACCCGGGTCGCGGCCCGTGATCTCGGACCGCAAGATCCTGCACGGCCAGCTCCTGATCATCCAGATCTACTGCCCCGACGAGCTCGACGAGTTCCAGCAGTACGTGGACAGCCTCCAGACCGACGACGTGGCGGGTGCGTGACCATGAACCTCCGTGCCCGGGTCGACTACGAGATGCCGCGGGTGCGCGCCGAGCTCGCCGAGCTCGTCGCCATCCGGTCGGTCGCGGACGCGCGGCAGTTCCCGCCGCAGGAGTGCGAGCGCGCCGCCCGCTGGGTGCTCGACGCGTTCGCCGGCGTCGGCTTCCAGGACGCGCACCTGGAGCGGACGGCGGACGGGAGCAACGCCGTCGTCGGCTCGCGGCCCTGCGCCGACCCGGCCGCGCCGACCGTGCTGCTCTACGCGCACTACGACGTGCAGCCGCCGCTCGACGAGGCCGCCTGGCGCACGCCCCCGTTCCAGCTCACGGACGCCGACGGCCGGTGGTACGGCCGCGGCAGCGCCGACTGCAAGGGCAACATCGTCATGCTCCTGGCCGCGCTGCGGGCGCTCGACGACGTCCCCGTGCACCTCAAGCTCGTCGTCGAGGGCTCGGAGGAGCAGGGCACCGGCGGCCTGGAGGCGTTCGTGCCCGACCACGCCGACCTGCTGCGCGCCGACGCCGTGCTCGTGTGCGACACCGGCAACGCCGCCGTCGGGCACCCCGCGGCGACCGTGAGCCTGCGCGGGATGGTCAACGTGGTGCTGACGCTCCAGGCGCTCGCCTCGGAGGTGCACTCCGGCATGTTCGGCGGCGCCGCCCCCGACGCCCTGGCCGCGCTCGTCGCGGTGCTGGCGACGCTGCGGGACGCGAACGGCGACACCACGGTCGCGGGGCTCGACCACCGCGGGACCTGGGCGGGCGAGGGCTACCCGGCCGACCGGTTCCGCTGGGACGCGACCGTGCTGGAGGGCGTCTCGCTGCTGGGTGACGGCAGCGTCGCGGACCTGCTGTGGGCCCGGCCCGCGCTGACGATCCTGGGCATCGACTGCCCGCCCGTGGTGGGCTCGGCGTCCGCGATCACGCCGCGCGCCTCGGCCCGGCTCAACCTGCGCATCCCGCCGGGCACCACCGCGGACCAGGCCCGGAAGGCGCTCGAGGGCCAGCTCCGCGCGGCGGCGCCCTGGGGCGTCGCGGTGCAGGTCACGGTCGAGGCGGAGGGCGAGCCGTTCCTCGCGGCGGTCGACGGGCCGGCGTTCCACGCGCTGTCCGCCGCGATGGAGGACGCCTACGGCACGCCGATGGCCCGGCTCGGCCAGGGCGGGTCCATCCCGCTGTGCAACGTCTTCGCGGACACGTACCCCGGGGCGGAGATCCTCCTGGTCGGCGTCGAGGAGCCGATGGCGGCCATCCACGCCCCGAACGAGAGCGTGGACCCCACCGAGATCGCCAACATGGCCCTGGCCACGGCCGGTTTCCTCCAGCGCTACGCGGATTCTGCCGCCCGCTGACCGGCAGAAGGTCCGCACCCGGAACGTGTGTGCGCATGCTTTCGATGTCGAGAGCATGCGCACACACATTCTTGGCGTGGACTCTTGCGCGCCCTCCTGCACCTCCACTAGTGTCCCGATCATCGACACAGGCGTCCCGGTCAGCGGGACGACACACAACGAGGTGGAGACGTGGAGATGAGTACGCTCACGCGCCGTGCTGTCCTGCGGGCGATCGGTGCGGCCGGCCTCGCCGGCGTCGCGGCGTCGCTCGCCGGCTGCGCGCCGACGATCGGGACGGCGCGGCTGCCGCGGGTCCCCGCGGCCTACGACGGGCCGCCGGTCAGGCTGAAGTTCTGGAACGGGCTGACGGGCGGCGACGGCCCGGTCATGCGGACGCTGATCGCGGAGTTCACGGCGGCGCACCCGAACATCGGCATCGACATGTACGCCCTGCCGTGGGGCGACTTCTACCAGAAGTTCCCCGCCGCGGTGACGAGCGGGCTGGCCCCGGACTTCGCGCTCATGCACAACTTCCAGGTGGCGACCAACGCCGCGCGGAAGGTGATCATGCCCGTGGACGACATCCTGGAGACCGTCGGCCTCGCGGAGGCCGACTACCTCCCCGTCGTCTGGGGCTCCGGCGTCTACCGCGACCAGCGCTGGTCGCTGCCGCTGGACATGTGGCCCGACTCGCTGTTCTACAACCGCCGGGTGCTGGAGCAGGCCGGGCTGGACCCGGACGCTCCGCCGACGGACCGCGCCGGCTACGAGCACGCGCTCGACGCGCTGGCCTCGTCCGGCGTCAAGGGCCACTGGCTCCCCGCCGTCGACCCGCAGGGCGTGGGGCGCGGGTTCGACTCGCTGCTCTGGCAGTTCGGCGGCGAGCACTACGACGACGGCGGCAACGCCGCGACGTTCGGCGCCCAGGCCGGCGTGGACGCGCTGGAGTGGCAGCAGTCCCTGATCCGGTCGGGGTGGAGCCCGCGGAACGTGAGCGGCTCCGACGCCTCGATGGCGTTCAAGAACGACCAGAACGCGTTCCTCTGGGGCGGCCCCGGCGCGCTGATCAACGACCTCGGCTCCGTCGAGGGGCTCGACTGGGACGTCGCGCCGCTCCCGCAGATCGGCAGCGGGCGGGCCGCGTTCTCCGGCTCGCACCAGTTCGTCGTGGCGCGCCAGCCGCGGTTCGACGCCGACCGGCTCGCCGCCGTCGTGACGTTCCTCGGCTGGATCCTCGCCAACTCGATCGGCTGGGCCTCCGCGGGGCCCGTCCCCGCCCGCCTGCCCATCCTCGACTCGCCGGAGCTCGCTGAACTGACAGCGCAGTCACACGTGGCGGAGGGCGTCGAGCACATCCGCTTCTACCCGCTGGTGCCGGGGATCGCGGAGGTGCAGACGACCATCCTGTACCCCGCCATCGGCGACGCCCTGCTCTCGCTCGGCGACCCCGCCGCGGCGCTCGACACCGCGACGACCCAGGCGTCCTTCCTGCTCCAGGAGAACGTCGAGAAGTACGGGAGGGCCTGAGATGACCGCCACCACGACCGCGGCCCCGGCCACCGGGCCCGTCGCCGGAGCACGCGCCGCCGCCACCCTCTCGCCCAGCCGGCCCCGGCCCTGGACGCCCTACCTCTTCCTCGCGCCGTTCCTGCTGATCTTCGGCACGTTCGTGCTGGTCCCCGCCGTGTCCGGGCTCTGGATGAGCCTGCACAACTGGGACTTCTTCCTGCCCGACCGCCCGTTCGTGGGCCTGCAGAACTACGTGGACCTGTTCACCCCGGACGCGCTGGTGGCGCAGCAGTTCTGGGAGAGCATGCGGGCCACGGGCCTGTTCGTGGTGCTCTCGGTGCCGCTGCTCATGGCCATCCCGCTGGGTCTCGCGCTGCTGCTCAACCAGCGGTTCCGCGGGCGCACCTTCTTCCGTGCGGTCTTCTTCGCGCCGTACGTGCTGGGCGTCAGCGTGATCGGCCTGCTGTGGCAGTACCTGCTCAACGGCAACACCGGCCTGATCAACGGGTACCTCGCACAGCTCGGCGTCACCGAGGCGGTCCCGTGGCTGACGGCGACGCCGTGGGTCTGGATCTCCCTGGTGGGCGTAACGGTCTGGTGGACCATGGGCTTCAACTCCGTGGTCTACCTCGCGGGCCTGCAGAACGTGGACGACGCGCTCTACGACGCCGCCAAGGTGGACGGCGCCAACCGCTGGCAGCAGTTCGTGCACGTCACGATCCCGCAGCTGCGCCCCGTCATCCTCTTCGTCCTGACCATGACGGTGCTGGCCTCGGCCAACATGTTCGGCCAGTCCTACCTGCTCACCGCGGGCAACCCGTCCAACGAGACGCGCACGGCCATCATGTTCATCGCCGAGGTGGGCCTGGAGCAGTTCCGCATGGGCCTCGCCGCCGCGATGAGCTACCTGCTGGCCCTTCTGCTGATCGCCGTCAGCGCCCTGAACTTCCTGTTCCTGCGACAGAAGGAGAGCTGACGTGGCCACCACCGTCGCTTCCCCCGGCAGCACCACCCGCCCGCCGACGCCGCGGCAGCCCGCGGAGCGCAGCCGCCGCGACCCGGCGACCGGCCGCGGCGTGGTCGGCACCCTGCTCCTCTACGCGATGCTGCTCATCCTGTCCGTGCTGATCCTGGCGCCGCTGCTGTGGATGCTCTCGACGTCGTTCAAGACGACCGGCGACGCCACCGTGCTCCCGCCGCAGTGGATCCCGCCGACGCCCACCGTCGAGGGCTACACCCGGCTGTTCGCCGACGCGCAGGCCCCGCTGCTGCGCTGGCTCGGCAACTCGGTGCTCGTCGGCGTGCTGCACACGGTGCTGGTGCTCGCCACGGCGTCGGCGGCCGCGTACCCGCTGGCCCGGATGAAGTTCGCCGGCCGGCGGCTGATCTTCGCGCTCATCATCGCCACGCTGTTCGTCCCCGGCTTCGTCTTCCTCATGCCGAACTACCTGATCGTCGACGGGCTCGGCTGGCTCGACACCATGTGGGCGCTGGTCATCCCGGGCGCCGCGAGCGCGTTCGGCGTGTTCTTCCTGGTCCAGTTCTTCCAGAGCATCCCGGCCGAGCTGGAGGAGGCGGCGCTGATCGACGGCGCCAACCGCTGGCAGATCTTCGTCCGCGTGGTGCTGCCGCTGTCCCGGGCGCCGCTCGCGACCCTCGGCCTCCTGTCGTTCCTCGGGAGCTGGAACGACTTCCTCTGGCCGCTGTACGTGCTGTTCAACCCGGAGCAGCTCACCCTGCCCGCCGGCCTGGCGACCTTGCGCGGCGCCTACGCCACCGACTTCCCGGCCGTCATGGCGGGCGCCGCGATCGCGAGCGTCCCCGTGCTGATCCTGTTCGCGTTCGTGCAGCGCTACGTGATCGCGGGCGTGGCCCGCTCGGGTCTCAAGGGATGAGCGGGCGCCGTGCAGAATGGCAGCGTGAATGACTCGAGCACCGGCACCCCCGGCACCCTCGCACGCGGCCTGGACATCGTCGAACGGGTCGCGGCGGCGCCGGGCACGACCGTCCAGCGCCTGGCCGCCGACCTCGGGCTCAGCCGCAGCGCCGCGTACCGCATCGTGGGCACGCTGCGGGAGCGGGGCTACGTGGTCGGCGAGACCGAGCTGCGGCTCGGGCCCGCCGTCGTGCGGCTGGGCCTGCAGGCGCTCGACGGCCTCGACATCCACGCCGTCGGGCCCGAGCACCTGCGCGAGCTGGTCGCCGAGACCGAGGAGACGGCGTTCATCGCCATCTTCGACGAGGACCAGATGTGCTACGTGATGCAGGAGGAGGGGCCGCAGGTGGTGAAGGTCGTCTCCAAGCTCGGCAGCCGCGCCCCGCTGCACGCGTCCGGCCTGGGCAAGGCCTACCTGTCGGGGCTGCCCGAGGCCGAGGCCGAGGCCCTCGTCGGCCGCATCCCGCTGCCCGGCTACACCCCCACGACCCTCACCACGGCGCCCGACCTGCTCGCGGACCTCGCGGGCATCCGGGACCGCGGCTGGGCCCTCGACGACGCCGAGCGGGAGCCCGGCGTCCGCTGTGTCGCCGCGCCGGTCCGCGGGGCGGGCGACCTGCCCGTCGCCGCGATCAGCGTGGCCGGGCCGCGCGACCGCATCGTCGCCGCACAGCCCTCCATCGTGGCCGCGGTGCTCCGTACCGCCGCCCGTCTGTCCGCCGCGCTCGGCGCGGCACCGCCCACCGAACGCACCTGATTGGATCCCATGGCCTCCGCAGACCCCCGCATCCGTTCCGTCCGGCTCGCCTCCCTGGAGACCCGCTACCCGCGGACCGTGGGCCGCAACGCCCGGCTCGGCAGCCACGGCGCCGGCCCCGACTCCGACGTCGCGGTGCTGGTCACCGACGACGGCCGGACCGGCTGGGGACTGTTCGAGGGGCCGCCGGGCGACGTCGCCCGGGTCGAGGGACGCCTGCTCTCGGAGCTGATCGACCCCGCCACGGGCATCCTCGACGACGCGGAGCACTGGCTCGACATCGCCCTGCACGACCTGCTCGGCGTGGTGCTCGACACCCCCGTGCACGCGCTGCTCGGCGGGCGGGGCAGCACGGACGTGGCGATCTACGACGGCGCGATCTACTTCGACGACCTCGACCCCGACGACGCCCCGCGCGGCGTCGGCGTGCTGATCGAGGAGTGCCGCGCGGACGCCGCGCTGGGCTACCGGGACTTCAAGCTCAAGATCGGCCGCGGCAACAAGTGGCTCTCCCGGGAGGCCGGCGACGCGCGCGACATCGAGGTGACCCGCGCCGTCCGGGACGCGTTCCCCGACGCCCGGATCCTGGTGGACGCCAACGACGGCTACGACCGCGACGGGTTCGTCCGCTACCTGGAGGCCGTCGCCGACGTCGGCCTGTACTGGGTGGAGGAGCCGTTCCTCGACGACGCCGAGGACCTCAAGGCCCTGCGCGCCTGGCTCGACGCGCACTCGCCGGAGACCCGGATCGCGGAGGGGGAGACCTCGCCCGACGTCGCCGCGCTGCTGCCGGTCGCCGCCGCCGGGGCGATCGACGTGCTGCTCATGGACGTCATGTCCTACGGCCTGACCGCCTGGCGCACCCTGATGCCCCGCCTCGCGGCCGACGGCGTGCACGGCTCCCCGCACGCGTGGGGGCGGCCGCTGAAGACCCGGTACGCCGCGCACCTCGCGGCCGGCCTCGGCAACGTCGAGGTGGTCGAGGGCGTGCCCGGCACCGTGGCCGGCGTCGACCCCGCGCTCCTCGCGCCGGTGGACGGCGTGCTGCGGCTGGGCGACGCGCCCGGGTTCGGCATCCCGGTGCCCGACGAGGTGCACCTGCGGCCGATCGGCTGACCGACAAGGACAAGGACGGGGCCGGGGCGTCGCTCGCGCGATGCCCCGGCCCTCGTCGTCCCGTGCGGGTCCCTGCTGGTGGTGCCTACTTCTGCGCGCGGCTCAGGTCCGCCACCTCCCGGACGGCGTCGCCGATCGCGTGGAAGTCCTTGCTGAGGATCGCCCCGTGGTTGCTGGGGACCTTGGCGCTGATCCGGACGTTCGGGTTCTCGGCGGTCGCCGCCTCCAGGCCGGCCCGGATCTGCTCCTGCTCGTCGCCCTTGCTGCCCAGGGACGTGCCCGAGGCCACGACGTACCGGACCGCGACGCGGATGTCGTTCAGCACCGGCGCCAGGGTGGCCTCCCGGGACAGCCTGCCGAGCTCGATGTTGCTCTCGGCCTGCTCCGCGGCGGTCATCCGCGGCGTGATGCCCGTGATCCGCAGCGGGACGGTGAACCAGCTCATGCGACGGAACAGCTTGCGGATGCGCACCTCCATCGCGTCGTCGAGCCAGTCGTGCGGGAAGGCGCCGTCGACCAGGACCACGCCCAGGGCGCGCTCCGGGTTGCGCTGCGCCCAGTGGGCCGCGACGACGGCCCCGTAGGACCAGCCGACCACGAGGGCCTTCTCCACGCCGCGGGCGGCGAGGACGGCGTCGACGTCGCGGACGGCGGCCTCGAAGGAGTAGTCGGCCGACGTGCCGGACTTCTTGCCGCGGGCGCGCTCGTCGAACGTGATGTGCCGGTAGCCGGTGCCCAGGTCGGCGAGCGTCTTGCGCCAGTAGCCCTGGGTGGCGAACTGGCCGTTCAGGTACACGATCGGGAGGCCCGGGCCGCCGGTGTCGGTCACGGCGAGCCGGGTGTCGTCGACCGGCACCAGGCCGGACCACGCGGTGCCGGTCGAGGAAGCGCTGTTGTTCGTCATGTTCTCCACCTGTCGGTTCGTGGTGCGGGACGTGGTGCTGGTCGGTGTGTGGTGCGTGGTGCGGGTGGTGCCCCGGTCCGGGCCAGGCGGCCCGGACGGTGCGGTCAGAGGCTGCTGGCGGAGATGTCGCCGAGCCCGGTGCTGGCGCTGATGTCGAGCACGGTGGTGCCGTCGTTCTTCAGGGAGTTGCTGACGCGGCCCAGGCCCGTACCGGCGTCGAGGGCGGCCGAGACGCCGGAGCCCGCGGCGACCGTGATGTCGCCGGACTGCGTGCGGAGCACGACGGAACCGCTCGTGGCCTCCGCGACCCGGACGTCGCCGCGGCCGGTGCTGATCTCGGCGGGACCGGTGAGCCGGCCCACCTCGACGTCGCCGTCGATCGCGGTGAGGCGGACGCTCGCCGCCTCGTCGATCTTGATCTGCTGGTAGGCGCCGTCGAAGGCGACGTCACCGAGGCGGCCGACTGTGCGGAGCTCGGCGGCGTCGGACTTCCCGTCGAGGGCCGAGCCGGCGGGGAGCTGGACGGTGACCTCCACGGACCCGGCGTGACCGGTGAGCTTGTTCTTCGGCTCGGCCGTGCGGACCTGCAGCACGCCGTCCGCGAAGGTGACGGTGGTCTGCTCGGCGGTCTGCACGTCGCGGGGCTTGCCGGGGTTGGTGGGCCGCACCTCGACGGTGGTGTCGGCGCGGTCGGCGGCGATGAGCTGGACCCGGCCGGCGGGGATCTCGACGACGGTGGAGATCGGGGCGGGGGTGGCGAAGTTCTGCATGGTGTGCTGCTCCTGTGCTGGTTCCTGCGGTGTGTTTCTGACATCGCAAACGCTACGTTGCTTTCCAGAACTGGGCAACATGCTTGTTGCGTTGGAGAAGCATTGCCGCAGGTCACAGCGCACAAACTGTTGCAACGGGGCAAAAAAGAACGCAACGCAACGACTCGTTGCATTGCAATGAGTGAGAGGTGAACGCTATGCTGGGCGGGCACGGGGGTCCGCCCCGGGGAACCGACCGAGGAGACCGCGATGCCGGGAGGCCGACTCACCAAGCAGGAACGTCAGCAGATCGCGCTGGGCGTGGCCGACGACCTGTCGTACGCGGAGATCGCCCGCCGCCTGGACCGCCCGACGTCCACGGTCACGCGCGAGGTGATGCGCAACGGCGGACCCGGGGGCTACCGCGCCGAGGTGGCGCACCGCGCCACGGAGCGCCGCGCCCACCGCAGCCGGCAGGCGGCGCCCCGCGCGGCGCAGGCCGCCCCGCAGGCGCACGGGCGGGACGCCGCGGCCGTGGCCGACTTCGAGGAGGCGCTGACCGGCGTGCTCATCGCCTCGGGCCTGACCAAGATGACCGCCCGGGTGCTGACCTGCATGTTCACCACCGACGCCGGCAGTGTCACCGCCGCGGACCTGGTGCAGCGCCTCCAGGTCAGCCCGGCGTCCGTCTCCAAGGCGATCACGTACCTGGAGGGACAGGGCCTCGTGCGGCGCGAGCGCGACGAGGGCCGCCGCGAGCGGTACGTGGCCGACAACGACGTCTGGTACCAGTCGACGATCGCCAGCGCCCGGGCCAACGACCAGCTCGCCGCGACCGCCCGCCAGGGCGTCGTCGTGCTCGGGGCGAGCACGCCCGCCGCGGCGCGCCTGGAGAACATCGCCCGGTTCCTCGACTTCATCAGCGAGAACATCATCCGCGCGGCCGAGCAGGCCCGCGAGGTGCTGCACACCGGGCCCGCCGCGACGCCGTCCGACGCCGCGGGGACGGGGGAACCCGACCGCTAGTGCAGGGCCAGCTTGAGCCCGATCATGGCGACGCCCAGCAGGCCCGCCGTCGCGGTCGCGCCCAGGCGCCTGCTGCCTCGCAGGCCGCCGTCGGTGCTCATGCGCCAGCCCACGACCAGCAGCAGCCCGAGGTTGACGACGAGCGCGACGTCGACGGCGACGGTGGCCGGAACCCGCAGCACCCACTCGATCAGGAGCACCACGACCGGTGCCGTGCAGGCCGCGATGAGCGGCAGCCCCTCGGCGAGCACGTGCCGGCGCTCGGCGGGGCGGAGGGGGCGGCGCGCCAGCGAGCGCGCGGCGATCAGGTGCGCGTACGACTCGGCGCACCAGTAGACCAGCAGGGTGCCGCCCAGCAGGCCCGCGACCCGGACGATCCCGAGGTCCGCGGGGGCGGACGCCAGCACGGAGCCGGTGATGACCAGCCCGTACAGGTAGGCGGCGCGCTCCTTGAGGGACTCGCCCGGCTCGCCCTGTCCGCCGCGCAGGGCGTCCACGGCGTCGGGCCTGGCGTGCCGCGGGCTGCGGCGGGGATCGGGCTGGTCGGGGCGCACGGCGTCGTGCCTACTGCCGGGCCATGGCGACGCGGAGCCGCTCCTCGGGGCTGATGTAGTGGTCGTGGTCGTCGGCGCCCAGGTCGATCTGGACCCACTCGACACGCCCGGTGAACCGGCTCGATCCGATGTCGTACGCACCGGAGACGGTCGTGCCGGACTCGTAGCCGATGTCGGTCGTCTCGTCGGCGGAGAAGACCAGCGGCTGCGTCCGCTCGACCCGGCCGCTCCCCACCGGCGTCCCGTCGTGGAACAGGGTGACGGTGCCGCCCCTGCCCAGCCCGCCGCCGTCGTACGCGAACTCCGCGCGGAGCTGGTGCTTGCCGGCCGGCACGGGCTCGTCGGCGACCACGTCGTACGTGCTGATGCCCAGCACGTTGTAGGTGAAGGTCAGCCGACCGCCCGTGGTGTGCACGCACCAGCCGCCGAACCGCCCGCCCTGCGCCACGAGGACGCCGCTGGTGGGGCCCTCGGCGACGTCGACCTCCGCGGTCACCGCGAAGGACTTGTTCTTCACGTTGACCACGCTGTTCTCCGACAGCCGGCCCATCCCCGGGAAGAAGATCTGCGAGTCGCCGCGGACGAGGGTGGGGCGGCCGGCGAGGTCGGGGTTGAGCCGCTCGCCGCTCCGGTCGTCCATGGGCAGCACGTTGTACTTGGTGGCCTCGATGAGCCACAGCCGCTGGAGCCGGGCGAGCACCTCGGGGCGCTCGGCGGCGAGGTCGTGCGCCTGCGTGAAGTCGGTGCTGCCGTCGTACAGCTCCCAGACGTCGTCGTCGAACGCGGGCATCTGCTTGTCGACGAGCAGCCACGGGGTGCGGTGCTTGGTCACCGCGCTCCACCCGCGGTCGTAGATCCCGCGGTTGGCGAACATCTCGAAGTACTGCAGGTCGTGCCGCTCGGGGACCGCCGCGTCGTCGAACGCGTACAGCATCGACGTGCCCTCGATGGGCGCCTGCTGCACGCCGTTGACCATCGTGGGCTCGGGGATGCCGGCCGCCTCCAGGACGGTCGGCGCCACGTCGATGACGTGCGTGAACTGCGAGCGGAGCCCGCCGCGCTCGGCGATCCGGCCCGGCCAGTGCACGATCGTGCCGTTGCGGGTGCCGCCCCAGTGCGAGGCGACCTGCTTGGTCCACTGGTACGGGGTGTCCATGGCCCACGCCCAGCCCACGGCGTAGTGGTTGTACGAGCTGGGCGAGCCGAACTCGTCCATCTTCGAGCGCATGAACTCGGGCGTCTCCAGGGCGGCCATGCCGTTGAAGTTCGCCATCTCGTTGAAGGCCCCGTTGACCGTGCCCTCCGCCGACGCCCCGTTGTCGCCGATGATGTAGTAGACGATCGTGTCGTCCAGGACGCCCAGGTCCTCCAGGGTGTCGATCACGCGCCCCACCTGCACGTCCGTGTGCTCCAGGAAGCCCGCGTACGCCTCCATCTCGCGCGCGAGCACGGGCTTGAGCTCGTCCGGCATGTCGTCCCAGGCGGGGATCTCGTCGTGCCGCCGCGTCAGGTCGGCTTCCTGCGGCACCACCCCGAGCTCCTTCTGCCGGGCGAACGTCCGCTCGCGCTGCACGTCCCACCCGTCGTCGAACCGCCCGCGGTACTTCTCGATCCACTCGGGCGCCACGTGGTGCGGGGCATGCGTCGCACCCGGGGCGAGGTAGACGAAGAACGGCTTGTCGGGCATCAGGGCCTTCTGCTGCCGCACCCAGGCGCAGGCGTGGTCCACGAGGTCCTCGGTGAGGTGGTACCCCTCCTCCGCCGACGCCGGGGGCTCGACCGGCGTCGTCCCGCTGTACAGGGCGGGCGCCCACTGGTTGTTCTCCCCGCCGATGAACCCGTAGAACGTCTCGAAGCCCCCGCCGCCCGTCGGCCACGCGTCGAACGGGCCCATCGGCGACGACTGCCACACCGGCACCTCGTGGCACTTGCCGAACTGCGCCGTCGAGTACCCGTTCAGCCGCAGGGTCTCGGCCAGCGGGGCCTTCGTGTTGGGGCGCAGCGAGCTGTTCCCGGGCGCCGACGTCGCCGTCTCCGTGATGCTGCCCATGCCGACCGAGTGGTGGTTGCGGCCCGTCAGCAGCGCCTGCCGCGTCGGCGCGCACAGCGCCGTCGTGTGGAAGCGGTTGAACCGCAGGCCGCCCGCCGCGAGCCGCTCCGCCGTCGGCGTCGAGCACGGCCCGCCGAAGGCGCTCGCGGCCCCGAACCCGACGTCGTCGAGCAGGATCACCAGCACGTTGGGCGCGCCGTGCGGGGGCAGCAGCGGCTCGATCGGCGGGTACGACGTGTCCGGGTCCTTCGCGTCGTACGTCGTCAGGCCCGTCGGGGGCCGGTCGGGGATCGGCAGCATCGTGCGCGCGTGCGTGTCGGGACGCATGGGGGCTCCGCCTCGTCGGGGAAGGGGCCCCTCCCACGCTAGGCCGGTGCCGTGTGCGCGCCTCACACAAAAGAGGTGAGTTGGCGGGGCCTCAGCCGGCGTCGAGCGCGGCCAGGACCGTCGTCGGCGGCACGAAGAAGGTGGTGCCCGTCTGCGGTGTCGAGAAGTCGAGGATGCGGTCGTGCAGCCCGGGCGGGTCGCCCACGAACATGCGCTCCAGCATCCGCTCGATGACCCACAGGTGCCGGGAGTAGCCGATGAAGTAGGTGCCGAACTCGCCGTGGCCCGGACGGCCGAACGGCATGTTGTCGCGCAGGATGTCGTGCTCGCCGTCCTCGTCGGTGATCGTGGCCAGCGTCTTGTGCGACTTCTGGCCCTCGACCGCGTCGTCGAGCTCCACGCCGTCGGCCTTGGTGCGGCCGATGATCCGCTCCTGCTGCTCCGTGGTCAGCGCCTGCCAGGCCGCCAGCGGGTGCAGGTACTTCTGCACGACGACGTAGCTGCCGCCGGCGAGCTCCGGGTCCTCGTCGCCCACCAGGGTCGACGCGGGCAGGTCCGGGCCGACCGGGTTGGCCGTGCCGTCCACGAAGCCGAGCAGGTCGCGCGTGTCGAAGTACCGGAACCCCGACACCTCGTCGGCGGTCGTGACGGCGGAGCCGAGCGCGGCGAGCAGCAGCCGCTCCAGCTCGAAGCAGAGGTCCTGGCGGTCCGACCAGATGTGGAACAGCAGGTCGCCGGGGGTGGAGACCGCGGTGTGCGCGGCGCCGGCGATCTCGCGGAACGGGTGCAGCTCGGCGGGCTGCTTCCGCCCGGTCAGCTCCGTCCAGACGCGGCTGCCGATGCCCACCGTGCACGACACCGGGTTGGCCAGGTCGCGGAAGCCGACCGTCCGGACCAGTCCGTCGAGGTCGGCGAGCACCTCGCGGACGGTGCGGGCCGCCTCGTCGCCGTCGTTCATGACGAGCACGAGGAAGACGGCGGACCGGCGCAGCGGGGCGTCCACGCCCTGCGGCGAGACGGGCGCGCCGAAGGTCGAGGGGGCGGCCCGGCCGCCGTCGGGGCTGCTCAGGCTGTCCGGCATGCCGGAAGATTAACAGCGGCGCGCCAGGCCTCGGCGAGTGCCGCGACCGACGGCCAGCGCGCGTCCCGGTCGGGGTGCGTCGCGCGGTCCGCGACGGCGAGCTGCGCGGCCGAGCCGGCCCAGGCCGCGGGCGACCGTGTCGCGTCGTCCCCCAGGAAGGTGTGCGCGAGCGTCCCGAGCGCGACGACGTTCGTCACCTGGTCGATCGGAGCGCCCAGCTCGTACTCCTCGGGCGACATGAAGCGCGACGAGCCCCACATCCGCCCCATCCGGTTGACCACCGGCGCTCGCTCGTAGAGGTCGAGGTCGCACAGGACGACGCGACCGGTGCCCGGCTGGACCATGACCGACCCGTCGTACAGGTCGATCGCGACCCAGCCCAGCGCCGCCGCGTGCGCGTGGAAGTCGTAGACCTGCCGCACTGCGTCCACCCGGGCGGCCAGGTCCATGCCCCGGACGACGTGCGACTGCTCGTACTGCCGGCCGACCGGCGTCGCGTCGGTCCAGTCGAACACCAGGGCGTGGCCCGCCCCGACGTCCACGGCCTCACGCAGCGTCACGAGCGTGGGGTGCGCGAGCGCCCGGTAGACCTCCGCGGCCCGCCGGGCCTGGGCGGCGGCCTCCGCGACGTCGCCGTCGTACCGCACGGTGGGCGCGCCCGCGTACTTGACGAACACCCGGCCCGCCGGGCCCTCGATCCCGAGGCAGAGGTTGCCCGAGTCCTGCTGGTCCAGGACCGCGAACACGCGGCCCCAGCGCGCCGTGAAGGACAGGTCGTGCGGCGCTCGCAGGCGCACGGGCAGGCCGTCGAGGTCGGTCACGATCACGTCCGGGAGCCTAGCCGGGCACTGCCGGCTCCCAGGGGCGTGCGCCCGTCCGCGGGCGTACGGTCGAGACGCGGCGGACCGCGTCGGCGACGGGCGCGACGGGGCGCGACGGCGAGGGCGCCGCGACGGAGGAATCATGAGCACCGGCACTCCCGCGCCGCACGTGCCCGGGCCGCGCGCACCCGAGCTGGCCGGACGGACCGTCATCGTGGTCGGGGGCAGCGCGGGCATCGGGCTGGAGACCGCGCGCCGGGCCCGGGCCGAGGGCGCCGACGTCGTCCTCACCGGGCGGGACCCGGCCCGGCTGGAGCGCGCCGCGGCCGACGTCGGCGCGCGGGAGACCGCGGCCTTCGACGCCACGGACTCCGCCGCCCTCGCCCGGTTCTTCGGGGACCTGCCCGACCCGCTGGACCACGTGCTGATCACGGCCGGCGGCCCCCACTACGGGCCCCTGCTGGAGATGGACGCCGCCGGGGTGCGCGAGGCGCTCAGCGACCACATGGTCGTGGCCCTGGACGTGGCCCGGAACGTCGCCGGCCGGCTGCGGCCCGGCGGGACGATCCTGCTCATGGGCGGCACCGGGGCGCGGCGCGTCGGCCACGGGCTCGGGATCGCGTCGGCCACCACCACCGCGCTGCCGCCGTTCACGGCGGCTCTCGCGCTGGAGATCGCGCCGGTGCGGGTCAACCTGATCGCCGCGGGCTTCGTCGACACTCCGCTGTCGGCGTCGCTCCTGGGGGACAAGCTGGACGAGCGCCGCGCCGAGCTGCGCGACACCCTGCCGATCGGGCGGGTCGTCGGACCCGAGGACGTGGCCGCGCTCGCCGTCCACCTCATGACCAACACCGCGCTGACCGGCGCGACGTACGACATCGACGGCGGCCAGCAGTTCGTCTGGTGAGCCGGGTGGCCCGCCCGGAAGGAGCGCGACCATGAGCACCGAGCAGTTCCACGTCGACGAGGTCTCGCCGTCCTACTGGCGGGTGACCTTCGACAACGGGCCGGTCAACCTGCTGGACCCCGACACCGTCGAGCAGCTCGCGGCGCTCGTGGACCGCATCGAGGCGGCCCCCGACCTCACGGTCGTCGTGTTCCGCAGCGACACCCCCGGCTACTTCATGGCGCACTGGGACTTCCTGTCCGACACCGCGCGCGTCGTCGGCATGCCGCCCGGGCCGACGGGCCTGCACCCCTACCTGGACAACTTCGTGCGGCTGAGCCGCGTGCCCGTCGCGACGGTCTCGGAGATCCGTGGCCGCACCCGGGGCGCGGGCAGCGAGTTCGTCCTGGCCACCGACATCCGGTTCGCGTCCGAGCAGGCCGTGCTCGGCCAGTTCGAGGTCGGTGTGGGCGCCGTGCCCGGGGGCGGGCCGATGGCGCGCCTGGGCCGGCTGGTCGGCCGGGGCCGGGCGCTGGAGATCCTGCTCGGCGGCGAGGACGTGCCGGCCGCGCGGGCCGCCGAGTACGGGTACGTGAACCGGCTGGTCCCCGACGCCGAGCTGGAGGACGTCACCGACGCGTTCGCCCGCCGGATCGCGGGCTTCGACAAGGTGGCGGTCGCGGGCATCAAGAAGCTGGTCGACGTCGCGACCCTGCCCGCCGACGACGAGCTCGCCCGCGGGCTGGAGGCCTACTTCGCGACGGCGGGACGCCAGGAGCACCGGCCGTTCGTCGGCCTCCTGTTCGAGCACGGCCTCCAGCGGCCCGACGGCGTCGAGACCGACCTCGGCGCCGCGATCGCCCGGCTCCGGCAGGGCTAGGGCGCTGCCGGCCGGCAGGCCGCGCTAGGGCGTGCCGCCGGCGAGATCCAGGAGCTGGGCGTGCAGGTCCTGGAGGTCGGTCGCGTACAGGTCGAACGTGTCGTCCGGGGCCGGTGCGTCGCCGTCGGGCCGGGGTACGTACGCCGTGCGCAGGCCGGCGGCCGCGGCCCCGCGCAGGTCCCAGGCGTGCGCGGCCACCATGAACGGCGTGCCCGACGTCGCGGGCACGCTGCGCAGCGCCAGCTCGTAGATCCCCGGGGCTGGCTTGTAGGTGCCGGCGTCCTCGGCGGAGAGCACCTGGTGCCACCGCAGGCCGGCGCCCGCGCTGAGCCCGGCGAGGGACCGGCGGCTCGCGTTCGAGAGGCCGACCACCGTGACGTCGGCGGCGAGCCGGTCGAGGCCGTGCACCGTGTCGGGCCAGGGCTCCAGCCGTTCGGAGGCGTCGGCCAGCGCCGCGGCGGCGTCGGGCGACAGCCGCTCCTCGCGTGCGAGCGCGTCCAGGGCCTCCCGGTCGAGCACGTCGCTCGCGGCGAACGGCCGACGGCGCGCGACGATCTCCCGCTCCTGCTCCGCGACGTGGTCGAGCCAGCGCCCGACGACGTCCGCCGCGGCGTCGGCGTCGAGGCCCGCCGCCTCGGCGACGCGCCGGCGCAGGCTCCCGGCCTGGTCCACGAGGGTGCCGAGCACGTCGAGGACGACGACCGGCCGGGCTGTCCGCTCCACCGCAGGCTGCATGACCCCCACGCTAGCCGCCGTCGTCGGACCCCGAACCGCCGAACCAGGCGCTACGGCGCGCTGCGCAGACCCCGGAGCGTGTGCTCGCAGCTCCGGACGAAGTCCTCGCGCTGCCGCTGGTCGCAGGCGCGGGCGATGATGCCGCGCTCCCAGATCAGCACGTCGACGTCGTCCGGCGTGAGGTCGGCGCGGATC
Organism: Promicromonospora sukumoe; assembly: GCF_014137995.1. Lineage (NCBI taxonomy): Bacteria > Bacillati > Actinomycetota > Actinomycetes > Micrococcales > Promicromonosporaceae > Promicromonospora > Promicromonospora sukumoe. The sequence continues at coordinate 842,204 of NZ_JACGWV010000002.1, read as the reverse complement.
GCGCCGGTCGCCTGGGCGTCGGCGAGGAACCCGCCCACGACCTCGCTGGCGCGCTCGCACAGCGCCATCAGCATCCCGGAGCCGGGCTGCGCGCGCAGCAGCACGTCGTTCGCCGCGGGCTCGTCGAACGAGAGCAGCCAGATCTGGCGCAGGTAGCTCTCGAACCGTTCGACGGGGTCCTCGACGGCGCCCACCGCCGTGATGATGCCTGAGATCCGCTCGGCGAACAGGTCCTCCACCACGGCGTCGATCAGGCCCTGCCGGCCGCCGAAGCGGTGGTAGATGGTGCCCTTGCTGACGCCCGCCGCCCGCGCGACCTCGTCCAGCGGGCTGTTCAGCCCGCCCGCGCGGAACACGTCGAGGGCGGCCAGGCGGATGCCCTCGACGTTCCGTTGCGCGTCGGCCCGGAGCCGCGGCGGGTCAGCGGTCATCGAGCCGTCCCGGCCCCGGTCGCCGCGGCCGCGGGGGAGCCGACCGTCTCGTTCCAGCTCGTCTCCAGCGTGCGCACGAACGACTCGACCGGCTGCGCGCCGGACACCGCGTACTTGCCGGCGAAGACGAAGAACGGCACGCCCTGGATCCCGTACTGCCGGGCCTGCTGGATGTCGGCCTCGACGGCGCCGGCGAACTCCTCGGAGGCGAGTGCCGCGAGCGCGGCGTCGCGGTCCAGGCCGACCTCGGCGGCCAGGTCGCCCAGGACCTGGTGGTCCGCGACGTTCAGGCCGTCCGTGAAGTAGGCCTTGAACAGCCGCTGCACCATCTCGTGCTGCTTGCCGTGGCCCGCCGCGAAGTGGCTGAGCTGGTGCGCCGTGCGCGTGCCCACGGCCTGCGCCTGCTCGAAGCGGTAGTCCAGGCCGAGCTGCCGGCCGCGCTCCGAGATCTGCTCGTGCATGGCCGCGGCCTGCTCGCGCGGGAAGCCCTTCTCGGCCACCAGCAGGTCCATGAGGTCCACCGGTGCGTCCTCGGTGAGCTGCGGCATCAGCAGGAAGCTGTGGTAGCGCACCTCGACCCGGTCGGAGTGCGGGAACTGCTCCAGGGCCTGCTCCAGGAGCGCGTCGCCCATGTAGCAGAACGGGCACATGACGTCGCTCCAGACGTCGATCACGAGCTTGTCGGCGGCTCGGCCGAACGCGCCGGCCATCAGGAGCACACCCCGTCCACGGAGCAGACGCCGAACGTGTCGTCCGTGGGCAGGAGCTGGAACGGGGAGGAGGCGACCGGGGCGCCGTCGGCGCCGGGGGTCACCTCCGCCGGGGTCTCGACCACCAGGGTCGCCTCGGCGACCGTGTCACTCGTTGTCATGTCAAGGACGGTAGGTCTAACTTGAACCCTCCGTCAACTTCCGTCGCGGGGCGTTCGCCGGCGGCGTGACCCAGCCAGGTCACGGCCGGCAGGGAGCCGCCTCAGCGTCCCGCCGTGACCGCCTCGGTCACCGGCGCCCAGGACAGGGCGCGCAGGCACCCCGACCGGATGTCGACGAGGTGCGCGGCGAGCTTCGCGGGCGCGTCCCGGTTCAGGCCCTGCCGGACGGCGGTCAGACCGGGACCGAGCCGCAGGTGCAGCCCCCAGGTGAGGTGCGCGACGGCGAAGCCGAGGGCGGCGGCCGCGCGCAGGTTGGTACCCGCCAGCGTGCTGACGGCGTCGGCGTACACCTCCAGGACGGCGGGCTCGTCCAGCTCGCCCCGCCCGCCGAAGGCCCGGTACATCGAGACGAACGTGCCCAGGTCGTACCCGACCGGCCCCACCCCGACGTGCTCCCAGTCGATCAGGAGCAGGGAACCGTCGGCGCCCAGGGCCGCGTTGCGGGGCGTGAGGTCGCCGTGGACGAGAGTGGTCGGCAGCTCCGCCGCGCGGTCCGCGAGCTCCGGTGCGGCGTCCAGGCCGGCGTGCAGCGCGTCGACCTGCTCCGGCGTGAACAGGTTCCGCAGCCGCGGGTCGCCGGACAGCAGCTCCAGGTTGTCGTGCCCGGCCCCGACGTGGTGGGCGTAGGCGGAATGACCCGCCCGCTCCAGCCACGGCGCGTCCAGCACACCCGGCTCCATGTCGCCCGGCACGTGCAGCAGCGCGGCGCGCTCCGCCACCGCCGTCGCCGAGGCGGGCGTCCAGCTCTGCTGGAGGACGGCGTCGACGTCGCGCATGATGATCCAGTCCAGCCCGTTGTGGCTGACCACCATGACGTGGGGCGGCGTCGTCACGCCCCGCGGTAGCAGGCCGGGCAGGCCGCTCCGGAAGAAGCGGGCCTCGCGGTCGTCCAGGTCCGCGTCGCGCGAGTCGAGCAGGGACGGCTGGCCCCAGCGCGGCACCTTGACGATCCAGGCCGCCGGCTCGGCGTGCGGCACCGCCACGCAGACCCGGAGCACCGCCGCCCGGCTCAGGCCCTGCGACAGGTCCCGCACCGACAGCACACGTGCACCGGGGTACCACGGCCCGTCCCGGGACGTGAGGACTGTCTCGATCGTCTCGGCGTCGGGCAGGCCAGGTGCGTTCATCATCATCCCTCGATGTCGGGAACGTGGCGGCGGCTCCGTCCCAGGGATATCAGCCGCCGCACGGGCAGCGCGAATGTCCGGAGTGATACCGGCCCGACGTCGCGAGGCGGCCGGGCCTCCGGGACCTGTCTCGCAGGGCGCGAGACGTACCGGGTGAAACTGGTGGCACAGGGGTTACTTACCGGACAACCTCGTGCCTACGCTCGTCGAAGGTGAGCCACCAGGCGAGCCACGAGGAGCGGCATGATCTCCGAAGAATCGACCGTGATCGTCACCGGTGCCACTGGCGGCATCGGGCTCCAGACCGCCCGTGAGCTCGTCGGCCGGGTCGGCCACGTGATCGTCCACGGCCCCGAGCCGGAGACGAAGGTCCGACCCGCGCTCCACGTGCTCACCGAGGGCTCGGCGGCCGTCAGCTACGTGCAGTGCGACTTCGAGTCGCTCGCCGACGTCGCCGAGGCGGCCGACACCATGACCTCGCTCGCCGGCAGCCCGATCGCCGCCGTCGTCAACAACGCCGGCGTCCCCGGCTCGATGGTCCGGCAGATCACGCAGGACAAGCACGAGCGCACCCTCCAGGTGAACTTCCTCGCGATGGTGCTCCTCACCGAGCGGCTCCTGCCGGCGCTCGCGGACGACGCCCGCATCGTGAACCTCGCGTCGGCCACGCACGAGATGACCGACCTCGACCTCCCGGACATCGAGCTGGAGCGCGCGTACGACGCCGTCCGGGCCTACGCCCGGTCCAAGCTCGCGATCATCCTGTACACCCGGTCGCTGGCCGACCGCCTGGCCGGCCGGGGCGTCACGCCCGTGAGCCTCAGCCCCGGTGTGATCAGCACCCCGCTGCTGCACGCGATGTTCAGCGTCGGCGGCGTCTCGGTGCGGCGCGGGGCGGACAACGTGCTGGCCGCGCTCACCGGGCCCGCGCGCCCGGGCGACTACTTCGACGACGGCAGGCTGGTCCAGCCCGGCGCGCAGGCCCGGGACCCTCGGCTGGGTCGGGACCTCATGGACTTCGCCCTCGACGCGCTGCGACCGTATCTGCCGTGAGGTTCCGGCATAGCCTGGAGCCGAACCTGACGGAAGGAAGCACCATGTCCCGCGTTCTGATCATCGGTGGCCACGGAAAGATCGCGCTGCGCCTCGCGCCCCTGCTCGTCGAGCGAGGTGACGAGGTCACCAGCGTCTTCCGCAACCCCGACCACCAGGAGGAGGTCGCGGCCACGGGCGCGACGCCCCTGGTCGCCGACGTCGAGCTGCTCGACACCGAAGGGATCGCCGACCTCGTGCGAGGGCAGGACGCCGTCGTCTGGTCGGCGGGTGCCGGCGGGGGCAACCCGACGCGCACCTACGCCGTCGACCGGGACGCCGCGATCCGGTCGATGGACGCCGCGAAGGCGGCCGGCGTCGCGCGCTACGTGATGGTGTCCTACCTGGGCGCCGGCCCCGACCACGGCGTGCCGGAGGACAACTCGTTCTTCGCCTACGCGGAGGCCAAGACGGCGGCCGACGAGCACCTGCGCGGCACCGGGCTCGACTACACGATCCTCCAGCCCGGCCCGCTCACGCTCGACGAGCCGACCGGTCTCGTCGAGGTGGCCGAGCCGGGTGACGGCCGCGTCGCGCGCGCCGACGTCGCCGGCGTGATCGCCGCGGCCCTGGTGGACGACAGCACGGTGGGGCGCACCATCGCGTTCGGCAACGGCGGCACGCCGATCGCCGAGGCGATCGCCGGCTGACCCGCTGCTTGGCCGCGGTGCTCGTTACGATCGGCGGATGCCGCAGCTGATCGTCGTCCTCGTCCTCGCCCTCGTGCTCACGGGCTGCCAGAGCAGTCCGACCGCGGGGCAGGAGGCGGAGAGCACCGCGGCCGCCACGGCCGACGGCGGCGCCGGCACGGGCTCCGGTTCCGACGCCGACGCCGCGGCCGTCACCCTCCCGCCGACGACGGGGCATTTCGACTACCAGCTCGGCACCGCCTACGAGCTCGACGGCGGCCTCGACGTCGTCGTCCGCGACGCGACCGCGCAGCCCGCGGACGGCGCCTACGGCATCTGCTACGTCAACGGCTTCCAGACCCAGCCCGGCCAGGCGGACCTCTGGCTCGGCGACAACGAGGACCTGCTGCTGCACGACGCCGCGGGAGAGCTCGTCATCGACCCGGACTGGCCCGACGAGTACATCCTCGACCCGTCGACCGAGGAGCAGCGCGACCGCATCCTCGACCTGCTCGGCCCCGTGCTCACGGGCTGCGCCGACGCGGGCTTCTCCGGCGTCGAGATCGACAACCTCGACACGTGGACGCGGTTCGACGACCCGGACACGGGGCTGATCGAGGAGGACGCCGCCCTCGCGCTCGCCGGCGCGTACATCGACCTCGCGCACGGGGCGGGCCTCGCCATCGGGCAGAAGAACGCCGCCGAGGCGACGACGGCGGGGCGTGAGCTCGGGTTCGACTTCGCCGTCACCGAGGAGTGCGCGGCGTACACCGAGTGCGGCGCCTACACGGACGTGTACGGGGAGCACGTGCTGCAGATCGAGTACACCGACAACCTGCCCGACGGGTTCGACGCCGTCTGCGCCGACCCGGACCGCGGCCCGCTGACCATCCTGCGCGACCGTGACCTGGTGGGGCCCGAGGACGAGGCGTACGCCTACGAGCAGTGCTGACCTGGTCCTTCCGGTGCTTATCCTCGACGCATGACTTCCCCCCTCGTGCCGCCGTCGGACCCCCGTGACACGGGCACGACCGGCCGGCGGGGCCTGCTCACCGAGCACATCGCGCGTCAGCTGGAGCAGCAGATCCGGGCGGGGGAGCGCGCCGTCGGCTCGAAGCTGCCGTCCGAGCGCGAGCTCGCGGTGCAGTTCGGGGCGAGCCGGAACGTGATCCGCGAGGTGCTCCGCCGTCTGGAGGCGACCGACCTCATCGAGGTGGCGCCGGGCCGCGGGTCGTTCGTGACCGACCAGTCCTCGGCGCACGCCCGCGGCTACGACGCGCTCTACCGCACCGAGCGCCCGACAGTCCGGCAGCTCATCGAGGCGCGGATACCGCTCGAGGTCGAGATCGCCGGGCTCGCGACGGAGCGGGCCACGGACGAGCAGGTCGAGGCGATCGTGCGGGCGCTCGACCGGGTCGAGTCGGCCGGCGACGTCGTCGACAAGGCGCGCGAGGACCTCCGCTTCCACGACACGATCGCCGCGGCCTGCGGCAACCCGGTGCTGCGGATCATGCTGTCGTCGATCGGCGGCATGATGTTCGAGATGATGCTGCGCTCCAACTCCGACCCGCGGATCGGGGAGCCGGGCGTGCCGCACCACCCCGAGATCGTCGAGGCGATCCAGGCGCGCGACGTGGCCCTCGCCCGGGACCGGATGCGGGAGCACCTCGCGCTCGGCCTGCGCACCTACGGCCCGGACCTCGACGTGGGCCTGGACCTGATGGCATCCCGCCACATCGAGACCTTGCTGGAGCGCTAGGCGGGACTGCCTTCGCGCGCGCACGAACCGCGCGCCGAACCCCACCAGCCCCTTTGGAACCGCCCAGGCCACCGTGCTACGGTCCAACTGGTCCTACCAGTTGGACCACTGACGCTCCTTCCCTCGTTGAGTGCGGGATATTCGCCCTTCCTCAGCCGCTGAGAGGGCGAATATCCCGCACTCAACGAGGCGGGCACACATGGAGGTGTGGCAACACGTCATGACACACGTACACAGGGGCCGGGCGGCGCGCGGCCTCGAGCTGAGCCGGCGGTCGTTCGGCGTGCTCGCCGCGGCGTCCGCGGCGTCCGTGCTGGCCGCCTGCTCGCGCGGCCCGCAGACGGCGAGCCCGAACGCCCCGCTGCGGGTGCTCGCGATCAACCACGTCTGGACACAGGCGATCACCCGCTATCTGCCGGAGTTCGAGGAGCGGATCGGCCGCCGTGTGTCCATGCGCATGCTGACCGCCGACCAGCTCACCTCCAGCTTCAACGTCAAGCTCAACGCCTCGGCCACCGACATCGACGTCATGACGATCCGGCCGCTGCAGGACCAGATGATGTTCGCGCGCAACGGCTGGATCGCCGACCTCACCGACCGGGTCGAGGACGACGCAGACTACCGCTGGACCGACTTCCAGGACGCCCCGCGCGAGCGGTCGATCACGGGCGGCGCCGCGGTCAGCGTCCCCGTCGTCACCGAGCGTCCGGCGCTGTACTACCGCAAGGACCTGCTCGAGGAGTTCGGCGGGGCGCCGAAGACCCTCGACGACATGCTCGACATCGCCCTGGAGACCCAGCGGCGCGACGACGGCTTCTTCGGGTTCGTCGGCCGCGGCCAGCGGGCCGGCGCCGTCACCCAGTGGTCGAGCTTCCTCTACTCGTTCGGCGGCGACTTCACTGTCGACGGCCGGTCCGGCATCGGCACGCCCGAAGCGGTCGCCGCGTACGAGTTCTACGGCCGCCTGCTGCACGACGCCGGCCCGCCCGGCGCCACCAACATGAGCCTCGAACAGGCCATGCCGATCTTCGCGCAGGGCAAGGCCGCGATGTACGTCGACGCCGACGCCATCTACAGCAACTTCCTCGACACCTCGATCTCCACCGTCACCGACACCGTGGGCTTCGCACCCTTCCCCGCAGGTCAGGCGGGTTCCGTGCCGCACAACATCCCGTCGTGGAGCCTGGCGGTCAACGAGTTCTCGCTGCTGCGGGACGACTCGTGGGAGTTCCTCCGCTGGGCCTCCAGCCCCGAGATGGTCGCCCGCCTCCAGTCCGAGGGCATCCCGGGCGCGCGCCAGTCCGTCTGGGACGACCCGGCGACGCTGGCGTCCTTCCCCGCCGACCTCGCCGAGGCGATGCGCATCAACGCGGCCAACGGCGTGGGGCACGACCGCCCCGAGGTGATGCAGGTGGGTCGCGCCCGCGACATCGTCGGCCGCCCGCTGGTGTCCGGGATCGTCGGCGAGGACGTCGCGTCCGTGGCCGCCGACGCGGACGCCGAGTTCAACGACTTCCTCGTCCGCGACAACCGTCAGCAGGAGTTCTGATGACGACGACCACCGCCCCCACCGCCGTCGGCCCCGAGAGCAGCACGCGCCGCACGCCGCCGTCCGGCAAGACGTTCGTGACCTTCGAGCAGGCCAACCGCCGCCTCAAGTGGGCCCTGCTCGCGCCGGCCCTCGGCTTCGTGGGCCTGATGATCGCCTTCCCGCTGGTCTTCACGATCAACCTCAGCCTCACCGACGCGTTCGGCGCCGTGAACGCGGGCAGCTCCTACGTGGGCCTGCAGAACTTCGCGGACGCCCTCACGGACACGCGCCGGTTCTGGCCCGCCGTCGGCCGCACGGTCACGTTCACGCTCGGCGCCGTCGTGCTGGAGACCGTGCTCGGGCTGGCCCTGGCGATGCTCATGCGCAAGGCCTTCCGCGGCATGGAGATCGTCCGCACCATCCTGATGGTCCCGCTGCTGGCCACGCCGGTCGCGATCGGCATCCTGTGGATGCTCATCCTCGACCCGACCAACGGCATCGCCAACCACCTGCTCGGCTTCGTGGGCGTCCCGCCCCAGGAGTTCCTCGGGTCGGTGTCGCAGTCGCTGCCCACCCTGATGCTCATCGACGTCTGGCAGTGGACCCCGATGATGACCGTGCTGCTGCTGGCCGGCCTGACCACGCTGCCCGAGGAGCCGGAGGAGGCCGCCCGGGTCGACGGCGCCAACGCCTGGCAGCGCTTCGTGCACATCATCCTGCCGATGCTCCGCACCACGATCCTGACGGCGCTCGTGCTCCGCGGCGTCGACGCCCTGAAGACGTTCGACCTGATCTACGCGACCAAGGGGCCGGGCGGCGGCTCGGACTTCGAGGCCGAGACGCTGAACGTCTACGCGTACGGCCTGACCTTCGACTACCAGGAGTACGGCCTAGCCTCCGCGCTGCTCGTCCTGTTCACGCTGTTCATCGTCGCGATCGTGGTCGTGCTGCGGCGCCGCACCGAGAGGAGCGCCTCGTGAGCGCCACCACCACCTTCCGCGTCCTGCGCGGCGTGCTGATCACCGTCGTCTGCGCGGTGATCTCGCTGCCGATCATCTGGATGATCGCCGCGGCGTTCAAGACGAACGTGCAGGTCACCGACCCGACGGTCGGCCTGGTCTTCTCGCCCACCTGGGACAACTTCCGCAACGTCCTCGCAGACGGCGCCCTCGTGCACTCGTTCGGCAACTCGATGCTGATCGGTGTGGTCTCGACGGCGCTCAGCGTGGTCATCGCCGTGCCGGCCGCCTGGGCGGTGGGCCGGTTCCGGATGCGCCGCACCGGCTCGACGGTCCTCGTGGCCCGCATCATCCCGGCCATCTCGCTGCTCGTGCCCTGGTACTACATGTTCGCGCAGCTCGGCCTGGTGGGCAGCCACCTGGTGCTGATCCTGAGCCACATGTTCGTCTCGGTGCCGCTGATCCTGTGGATCATGATCGGCTTCTTCGAGGGTCTGCCGGTCGAGCTGGAGGACGCCGCACGGACCGACGGCCTGTCCGCCTTCGGGGCGTTCCTGCGGATCGCGCTGCCGCTCGCGGCGCCCGGCACGGCGTCGGCCGCGGTGCTGGCATTCATCTTCAGCTGGAACAACTTCATCTTCGCGCTGATCCTCGCGGACGAGCGCACGGTGACGATGCCCGTGCTGCTGTTCAACTTCATGTCCTACGCCAGCACCGACTGGGGCGGGCTCATGGCGGCTGCGACCCTCATGACCGTGCCGGTCCTGCTGGCCGCGATCTTCGGGCAGCGTTTCCTCGTGGCCGGGCTCACCGCCGGCGCCACCAAGGGCTGACACCGCGCTTCCATGGGCTGACGCCCGCACCACTCTTCCCCGCACCATCGACAGAAGGTTTCCGCATGAAGATCGTCGACGCGAAGGTCGTCGTCACCTCGCCCGGCCGTAACTTCGTCACGCTCCAGATCACCACGGACGACGGGGTGACCGGCTTGGGCGACGCCACCCTGAACGGCCGCGAGCTCGCCGTCGTCAGCTACCTGCGCGACCACGTCGTGCCGCTGCTGATCGGCCGTGACCCGCACCGGATCGAGGACACCTGGCAGTACCTCTACCGGGGCGCCTACTGGCGGCGCGGCCCGGTGACGATGGCCGCGATCGCCGCCGTCGACGTCGCGCTGTGGGACATCAAGGCGAAGGTCGCCGGCCTGCCGCTGTACCAGCTCCTGGGCGGCGCGAGCCGTGACCGCATCCGCGCCTACGGGCACGCGAACGGCTCCAGCCTGCCGGAGATCTTCGACTCCGTACGGGCGCTCCAGGAGCGCGGCTACCAGAGCATCCGCATCCAGAGCGGCGTGCCGGGCCTCGAGTCCGTCTACGGCGTGCACACCACGACGTCGGACGACGGCTCGGCGCCCGACGTGCTCGCCCGGCCGGTCGTCGAGGACTGGGACACCGCCGCCTACCTGCGGTACATCCCGAGGGTCTTCGAGGCCGTGCGCAACGAGTTCGGCCCGGACCTGCCGCTGCTGCACGACGCGCACCACCGGCTGTCCCCGATCGAGGCCGCCCGCCTCGGCAAGGACCTGGAGCCCTACGACCTGTTCTGGCTGGAGGACTGCACGCCCGCCGAGGACCAGGAGGCCCTGCGCCTGGTGCGGCAGCACACGACGACGCCGCTGGCGATCGGCGAGGTGTTCAACACCGTCTTCGACTACCAGACGCTGATCGACGACCGCCTCATCGACTACGTGCGCTCCGCCGTCACGCACTTCGGCGGTGTCAGCCCGATGCGCAAGCTGTTCGACTACGCGGGGCAGCGCGGGATCAAGAGCGCGATCCACGGCCCCGAGGACATCTCGCCGGTGGGCATGGCCGCCGCGATCCACCTCGACCTGGCGATCCACAACTTCGGCATCCAGGAGTACTCGGGCCACACCGACCTGACGAACGAGGTCTTCCGGCACGCGTACACGTTCGAGGACGGTCACCTGCACCCGGGCGAGGCCCCCGGCATCGGCGTCGAGCTGGACGAGGAGCTCGCGGCCGCGCACCCGTACGAGCCCGGCTACCTCCCGGTCAACCGGCTGCAGGACGGTTCCGTCCACGACTGGTGACGCGGATCACCCCATCCGGGAGCACGACGGCGCCGAACCTGCTGTGCAGACACGATCGGAGGACGATGTGGGGCAGACTGGGCGGGTGGCATCACCACCAGTCCGGACCTCGTCGCGGGAATCCGTCGACGCACTCCTTGTCGCGTGCGCCGGCGGTGACCCTTCGTCGTTCACGCCTGTGTACGACGCGCTGGGGCCGGTAGCCTACGGCGCGTCGCTCGGCGTGCTGCGCGATCCCGATCATGCGGCCGAGGTGACCCAGGAGGTGATGGTGGAGGTGTGGCAGACGGCTTCGCGGTTCGATGCCGCACGCGGTTCCGCCCGTACCTGGGTGGCCACCTTGGCGCGCCGTCGTGCGGTCGACCGTGTGCGGTCGGAGCAGGCGCACCGGGACCGCGACCAGCGGGACACCGACCTGCGCACCAACGAGGCGGAACGGGACGTCGTGGTCGAGGACGTCGAACGACGCCTCGAAGGCTCGGCCGTGCGCCGCTGCATCGAGGGGCTCACCCCGACGCAGCGTGAGGCGGTCGTGGTCGCGTACTACGGCGGCCTGACGTACCGCGAGGTCGCCGAGCGCCTGGACAAGGCCCTCCCGACCGTCAAGAGCCGCATCCGCGACGGCCTCAACCGGCTGCGCGACTGCCTGGAGGTGGGACGTGGCTGACGAGACGACCGGTACCGGCACCGACGGCCTGGCCGGCGACGTCTGGGACCTGCTCCCCGGGTACGCCCTGGGCGCCCTGGACGACGCCGACCGCGAGGCGGTCGAGCGCCTGCTCGCGTCGGACGCCGACGCGCGCCGTGCGCTCGACGAGTACCGCGACGTGGTCGCGGCGTTCGTGGTCGAGGCCGAGCCGCCCGCCGCGCTGCGCGCGAGCGTGCTCGCCCAGGTCCAGGACACGGCCCAGCTCCATGGCCCGACGGCGGAGGCGGCTTCCGCTCCCGCCGCCTCGCCGGCTGCTCCCGCCGCTCCGCCGGCCGCTCCCGCGTCGCCGGCCGGCCCGGACCCCGAGCAGGGTTCCGTGGTGTCCGCGGCGGGCACGGCCCCGTCGTCGGGCGGCGCCGAGGTCGTGGACCTCGCGAGCCGCCGCCGTCGGCGCTGGGGCACGGCCGTGGCCGCGGTCGCCGCCGCTTTCGCCATCGCGGTGCCGACGACGGTCGCCGTCCAGGTGTCCGCCGAGCGCGACCGCCTGCGCGAGCAGGCCCAGGTCGTCTCGGAGATGCTGGCGGACCCCGACAGCTCGATCCTGCGCGGTGCCGTCCAGGGCGGCGGCGAGGCGTCGGTGCTGGTCGCCGGCGACGACATGCTCTTCCGCGCGGACGACCTGCCCGCGCTCGACGCGGACCAGGCGTACCAGCTCTGGGTCGTCGAGGGCGACGGCAGCGTCTCCTCCGCGGGCCTGCTCGCCACGCACGACGGCCAGGCGACGTCGCTCGTCCAGGGTCAGCACGGCGTCGGCATGGCCGTCTCGGTCGAGCCGAAGTCGGGCTCCGAGCAGCCGACGACGGCGCCCATCGTGGTCCTGGGCGCCTGAGCCTTTCCCGCTCGCCGGACGCGCACAGGGCTGGAAGCACACACCGCACGACAAAGCAGAGCGCCTGTCCCGAGCCGGGACAGGCGCTCTGCTCGTCATGCTGGATGGATCACATCGGGGGCATGAGCACCGAGTCGATCAGGTAGACGGTCGCGTTCTGGGTCATCACGCCACCACAGATCACGTTGGCGTCGTTCACCTTGAGCGAGTCGCCGCTGCCGGTGACCTCGACGGTGTCGCCCTCGACCGTGGTCTGCTCGCCGACCACCTCGTCAGGCGTGAGCTGGCCGGGGACCACGTGGTACGTGAGGATCGCGGTCAGCAGGTCGGCGTCCGTGGACAGGGTGTCCATGGTCTCGGCGTCGATCGACTTGAAGGCGTCGTCCACCGGGGCGAACACGGTGAACTCGTCACCGTTCAGCGTGTCGACGAGGTTCACGTCGGGGTTGACCTCACCGCTGACGGCGGAGACCAGCGTGGTCAGCAGCGGGTTGTTGGAGGCCGCCACGGCCACCGGGTCGGTGGACATGCCGGTGACGGAGCCGGGACCGTCCGGCACCTCCTCGGCGTAAGCGGCGCAGCCCTCGCCCACGAGGTTCGCGGCGGGGTCGGCCATGGCGTCGTCCTCGGCGGGCGACTCCTCGGTCATCGAGTCGGTCGCCTCCTCGGACGCGGAAGTGTCGGATCCGGTGTCGTCGCCCGACGAGTCCATGCTGCAGGCCGAGAGGCCGAGCATGGCCAGCGTGGCGATACCGGCGACGGCGTAGGACGTGCGGGTTCGAGCGTTCATCGGTCTCTCCTCGGTGTGGCGTCACCCCGCGTCTCACGGGGTGTCTTGACCGGGGTTCGGAGCCGTCGCCTCCCCGGATGGGGGTCGGTGCGGATCAATTTTCGACGGGGCCCGCGTCCGGTCCGTCCCCGCCCGGCAACCCGTCCCGGAACCCATCCGGAACAGGCCGCACGCCGAACCCGGCACATGGGAACACTCATCGTTATCGGCCTTCTCGGCGGCCTGATCACAGGCATCTCGCCGTGCATCCTCCCCATGCTCCCGGCCATCTTCTTCGCGGGCGGAGTCCAGGGGGCACGTAACCGGACCAGCGACGACGCCCGGTCCAAGAAGTCTCCGGACCCGGGCGGTAGCGGCGGATCGGTCGCCACTGCGACCCCGGACACCGAGGTCCGCACCCGGCGGTCCTGGCGCCCCTACATCGTGATCGCGGGCCTGGTCCTGAGCTTCAGCTTCTTCACGCTGCTCGGCTCCCTGCTGCTGTCCGTGCTCGGGCTGCCGCAGGACCTGCTGCGCTGGGCGGGCATCACGCTGCTGGTGCTGCTGGGTATCGGCATGATCGTGCCGCGGTTCGAGATGATCCTGGAGCGGCCCTTCCAGCGCATCGCCGCCTTCGGGGCCAAGCGCGGCGCGGCTCGGCAGGACCGGGGCGCCTTCGTTCTCGGTCTCGGCCTCGGCGTGCTCTACGTGCCGTGCGCCGGACCGGTGCTCGCCGCGATCACGGTCGCGGGTGCGACGGGCAACATCGGGGTCGAGACGGTCGCGCTGACCGTGTCGTTCGCCGTCGGCGCCGCGCTCCCGCTGCTCCTGTTCGCCCTGGCCGGACGGCGGATCGCCGAGCGGGTGCAGGCCTTCCAGCGGCACACGAAGGCCATCCGCACCGGCGGCGGCATCGTCGTCATCCTGCTGGCGATCGCCCTGGCCTTCAACGCGCCCGCCGCGATCCAGCGGCTGCTGCCCGACTACACGGGCGCGCTCCAGCAGCGCATCGACTCCTCGGAGACGGTGCGCGAGGCGCTCGACCTCGGCGGCCTCGTGACCGACGAGAACCGCGAGCTGTCCAACTGCTCGAACGGCGCGCCGGAGCTGGAGGACTGCGGCACGGCGCCGGAGATCCGCGGCATCGACAAGTGGCTGAACACGCCGGACGGCAAGGCCCTCCAGCTCGAGGCGATGCGCGGCGAGGTCGTGCTCGTCGACTTCTGGACCTACTCGTGCATCAACTGCCAGCGGTCCATCCCGCACATCAACGCCTGGTACGACAAGTACGCCGACGTCGGCAAGGGCTTCGAGGTGATCGGCGTGCACACGCCGGAGTTCGCCTTCGAGCGCGAGACGCGCAACGTGATCGCCGGCGCGAAGGACCTCGGCGTGACCTACCCGATCGCCCAGGACAACTCGTACTCCACCTGGACGGCGTACCGGAACCGCTACTGGCCCGCCCAGTACCTCATCGACGCCGACGGCACTGTGCGGCACATCCGCCTGGGTGAGGGCGGGTACCAGGACACCGAGAACCTGATCCGCGAGCTGCTGGCCGACGCCAACCCCGGCGTCGACCTGCCCGGCGCGACCACGGTGCAGGACGCGACCCCGCTCGACCAGATCACGCCCGAGACGTACTTCTCCATCAAGCGCGTCATCAACTACTCGGGCGAGCCCCAGTACGCCGCGGGCCGCAAGGAGTTCACGCTCGCGGACGACCAGAAGCAGGACACGTTCTCGCTCGGTGGCACGTGGAACGTCGACTTCGAGGGCGCGGAGGCCGTGTCCGACGACGCCCAGGTGCGCCTCGCGTACCGCTCGACCGACGTCTTCGTGGTGCTCGGCGGTGAGGGGACCGTCCAGGCGACGGTCACGGCCGACGGCGAGGAGGAGACCCGCAGCATCGACGTCTCCGGCAACCCGCGGCTCTACCCGATCCTGGAGGGCGACGGCCCGACCGAGGGGCTCGTCGAGCTGGACGTGCCGAAGGGCGTGCAGGTCTTCACCATGACGTTCGGCTGACCCCGGCCGAGCCCTCGCAGGTCGAGCGTTCGTAGGTCGATCGTTCGCAGGTCGATCGTTCGCAGGTCGAGCCCGTCGAGACCCCTTGTTCCCCGGGTCCCGGCGGGCTCTGCCTATGCCCCGGGGTAGAGCAGCCGCACGGTCTGGAGCACGTGCACGCACAGCTCGCCGGCCTCGTCGGTCACCCTGACCTCGACGAGCACCTGGCGGCTGGTCGCCCGGACGGGCACGGCCGTCGCGGTGGCCTCGCCGTTGACCGGGCGCAGGAAGTGGGTCGTCGAGTCGACGGTGGCAGGCAGCGCGCCGGGCTCGCCGTTGACAGAGGCGCAGACGGCCGCGGTCCCGTCCGCCAGCCCCATGAGGGCGCCGCCGTGCAGGCCGCCGCCCACCGTGGACAGCGGCTGCGACCAGGGCAGCCGCCCGACGACGGCCTCCGGCGTGATCCGGTCGAGCTCGACGCCGAGCGTCCTGACGAACGGGGCCGCCGCATAGACGTCGTCCGCGGTCGGTGCCATGGGAATTCCTCTCGGTGGTCGTTTGTGGAGATCTCTCTCTAGAGACCGGACTCTAACGAGGCGCTGCAGTACCGTCAACGCATGGCCCGGCCCACCCACGACACCTCGACGATCCTCGACGCCGCGGGCCGGGTCCTCGGCGAGGGCGGTCCGGCGAAGGTCACGATGGCGGCGGTCATCCGTGAGGCGGGAGTGCCGAGCGGGTCCCTCTACTACCGGTTCCCCGACCGTCCGGCCCTGCTCGCCGCCCTGTGGAACCGCGCGATCGAGAGCTATCACCGGGACGCGTACCCGCTGTTCGAGGGGGAGCCGGTCGACGCGGCGGCCGCGCTCGCCGCCTACACCGTGCGCTGGTGCCAGGCCGAGCCCGGTCACGCGCACGCGCTGCTCGCGGGCCGCGCGCGGTTCGAGCCCGACGCTTGGCCCGAGCCGGCCCGCGAGACCGAGGCGACCGAGGGCGCGCGCTGGAACGACGCGATCCGCGGCCTGACCCGGCGGGTCCGCGCCGAGACCTCGGTGTCGACCACCGAGCTGCTCCTGGTCGTCGTCGACCTGCCCTACGCCGCGGTGCGGCGCTACCTGAGCGGCGACCGGCCGATCCCGGCGGACCTCGCGGACGTCGTCGCCGGGATCGTCCGGACGTCGCTGCGCTGAGGCCGTGCCGCTGGTTGAGCCTGTCGAAACCAGGTCTCGACAAGCCCACCGCTGGTTGAGCCTGTCGAAACCAGGTCTCGACAAGCTCGACCGGCGGGGTGTCAGGTGCCGGAGGGCGCGTCCAGCTCGAACACTGCCGGGTCCGTCGCGACGCCGTTGACCTGGAGCGTCACGGCGTGCGGGCCGGGGTAGTACCGGCGCGTGGTGATCGGCCGGAACGAGTGCTCCCGGCTCAGCTCGACCTGCTCGCCCGGCGCGAGCGTCCGGGTGGTCAGCTTGAACGTCTTCGTGGTCTGCGAGCCGTTGGCCTTCTGGTGGTGCACCACGTAGTCGATGGACAGCCGCGCCTCCTCGGCGCCGACGTTGCGCACCGCGGCCGTGAACCGGACGGTGCCGCCGAACGGCACGCGGGCGCCGTCGAGCAGGGGCCCGTCGATCTCCAGGGTCGCCGGACCGAACCCGAGCAGCGCGAGGGCGCCCGGGTCGCCGCGCTTGACCAGCGTGCGCAGCGCGTGGCGCACGAGCGACGGCGTCGTCGGGGCGGGGTCGGCGAGCCAGCGCCCCGCCGTGGCGACGACCAGGTCCGCGTGGTCGCGGCTCAGGTCGTTGAGATGGTTGGCGACCGAGCGCCGTACGTACTCGCTCTCGTCCCGGTACAGGGCGTCGAGCACGGGCACGGTCACGCCGGCACGGGCCAGGATCTGCGGCACCCGGACGGACCAGGGCAGGTACGGGCGGGTGCCCTCGCTGGCCAGGCGGCGCACGTCGACGTCGTCCGACGCCGCCCAGGCCGTAGCCGTGGCGAGGGCGCGGTCCAGGTCGTGCCGCAACAGGGTGCGGACGGCGAACTCGGCGGTGAGCCGGCCGGTGAGCTCGGCCAGCAGCGCCATGGCGTCGTCGAACGCCGCGTCCGTGCCCTCCTCGACGGCCCGGGCCGCGACGGCGCTCGTGACCGGCCAGATCAGCCAGCCCCCGAACGGCTCCGCGCCGTCGCGCGCGGCCCGCACCACCCGGGCCAGGTCCGCGTAGCTCCCCGGCAGGTCGGTGAGCAGGGCGTCCCGCAGGAGGTCCGCCCGCTCGCGCAGCGTGAGGTCGGTGAGCCGGCCCACGGTCGACGGCAGCGCCCGCAGGACGGCGTCCGGCGCGGCCGACCCGATGGCGCGGGTCAGCGTCTCGGCCGTGCGGTCACTGATGAGCTCGTCGGCGAACGGCATGGAACTCCTTCTCTTCCGGGATCTCTCCCCGGAACGTGTCAGACGCTCAGGTCCCTATGGTGACCTGAGCGTCTGACACTCCAGAGATTCAGGCGACGGTCGCGTCGACCGTGACCTCGATGTTGCCGCGCGTCGCGTTCGAGTACGGGCAGACCGCGTGCGCGGCCTCGACCAGCTCGTCCGCGGTGGCCTGGTCCACGCCCGACAGCTCGACGTGCAGCGCGGCGCTCAGGTTGAACGCGCCGCCGTCGGCCGGGTGGATGCTCACCTCGGCGACCACGGCGGAGTCGCTGACCGTGACCTTCCGCGCGGAGGCGACGGCCTTGAGCGCGCTGTGGAAGCACGAGGCCCAGCCCGCAGCGAAGAGCTGCTCGGGGTTGGTGGCGCCGCCCGGGCCGCCCATGTCGGCGGGGATCGCCAGCTTGAGGTCCAGCAGGCCGTCGTCGCTCACCGTGCGGCCTCCGGCGCGGCCGTCGCCGGTGGACGTCGCGACGGCGGTGTAGATGCTGTCAGCCATGGATGCGCTCCTTCTCGGGGGCCGGGACCCGACAGTCCCGGTCATGTAGACGAACTAGTACGTCTACATTAGCCACACGGAGGCCGAAGGCACAAGCCGGGCAAAGGAGAGAGCCCGCCGTCACGGTGCGTGACGACGGGCTCGGGCTGGTCGAAGTAGGCCGCGGCGGACCGGGGCGGACGCGGCTACCGGCCGGAACCGGCGGGCTGCCCGGCGTCGATGACGGCGAAGAACGCCCGCTCCAGCGCGCTGCTCACGCGCGAGGGGTCGTCGAGGTAGCCGGACAGCATGGCGCCGTCGCGCAGCATCATCAGCTCGTCGGCCGCCTGCTCGGCGTCGTCCACGCCCAGCGCCCGGGCCATCGCGGCGAACGTCTGCCGGTACCAGGTGCGGTGCTCGGCGACGACGGCGCGGACCTGGCTGTCGGGCTCCGCGTACTCGGCCGCGGCGTTGATGAACGAGCAGCCCCGGAAGCCCGGCTTGCAGGCCTCGGTGCCCACGCTCGCGGCGAACCGGCGCAGCGCCTCGGCGTCGCCGGCGGACGCCCGCAGCGCGTCCAGCGCCCCGCGCTCCCAAGCCGCCTGTCGCTCCAGGTAGGCCACCACCAGGGTGTCCTTGGTGCGGAAGTGCCGGTAGAACGTCACTTTCGTGATCCCGGCCCGGTCGATGATCTTGTCGGCGCTCACCGCCCGGATGCCGTGGGCGTAGAACAGCTCGGTGGCCGCGTCGAGGATGCGGTCCCGGGTCGACGGGGTGGCCGTCGTGGTGCTCATCGCGCACCTGCCTTCGTACTCGTTCCGACGATCTGAAGGGAAGAGTCTACCCGGTGGTGTACTGACGGGTTCGTCTACCTCGACCGGCGTTCATCCGCAGGCTGCCGCGGGTTCGGCCAGGCGTCACCCCCGGGGTTTCCACTTCGTCGCCCGGTGGGGGAGAATGACATCCGTGGTTATCCGGAACGCCCGATTCGTCCCGCACCACCGACCTGCGTCCGCTGCGGCTCTGCTCGCGGCAGCCGCCCTCGTCCTCGCCGGCTGTACGGTGCCGACGGCCGAGGGCGACGACGGTAAGACGGGGGAGAAGTTCCAGGTCAGGGAACCCTCCGGGCCGGCTCTGGTGCTCGACTCGGCCGACCCCGCAGAGCTGGCACTGACCGCGAGCCAGGCCTTCTTCCACGCGTCCCCGATCGCGGTCATCGCCTCGGCGGACGACGCCGACGCGCGCGCGACCGCGGCGGCCACCGGCGCCGCCGTCACCGCGCCGGTGCTGCTGACCGACGGCGGGGTCTCCGACTCCAACGTCGTCGCCGAGCTCGAGCGGCTCGGGGCCGGCACGGTCGTCGTCGTCGGCGACGAGCAGGCCGTCGCGGAGGTCGGGCCCGCCGCCGGCGAGGCGAAGGTCGTCCGCTTCGACCCCGGCGCGCTGAGCGCCGCCGCCGCGGCCGCTGCCTCCGCGAACGGCGGCAGCGCTGACGCCGAGGGCGGCAAGGGCAGCGCCGGTTCGGGCAA
The DNA here is from genome assembly GCF_014137995.1 of Promicromonospora sukumoe. NCBI lineage: Bacteria > Bacillati > Actinomycetota > Actinomycetes > Micrococcales > Promicromonosporaceae > Promicromonospora > Promicromonospora sukumoe. The sequence continues at coordinate 822,889 of NZ_JACGWV010000002.1, read as the reverse complement.
GCCGGACGAGGCCAAGGTCGTGCTGCCCACCGCCGACCTCCTGCACCAGGCCGACGTCGACGGCCTGCGTGTCGACATCCCGGACGTCACGGACCCCGAGCTGCTGCAGGAGATCCTCGTCGCCGTCGACCCGAAGCCGGGGCAGGAGGCCGCGATCGGCACCGCCCTGGCGGCCGGCGCCGTCCCGGTCGAGGTCCCGGACGGTGACGTCGCGGCCGACGCGAAGACCGTCGAGACCATCCGGGCGCTCAAGCCGCTCGGCGTGGTCGGCATCGGCGGCGAGTTCGGCGCGGCCGACGACCTGGGCTGGCAGGTGGCGGTGGCGACCTCCGGCAAGACGCTGCCCGACGGCTCGCTGCAGCTTTTCCCGGGCCGCTACGTGTCGACGTCGTACACGGTGCCGGCGGGCATCGCTGACCCGGCCACGGACGCCGTCCGCGCCGTGGACGCCGCCGCCACGAACGGCGAGGTGCTGGGCGGCTCGCCGCTGGTGCTCGTCACCGCGAGCATGCGGTCCACCGCGGCCGGCGAGGACGGCGACTTCGTCGACGAGCAGCCGCTCGAGGTGCTCACCCCCGCGGTCGAGACGATCCGCGACGCCGGTCAGATCGTGCTCCTCGACGTCGCGCCGGGCGTGCAGCCGCTGGCCGCGCAGCTCGACGAGCTCGAGCCGCTGCTGTCGAAGCCGGGCGTCGGGCTCTCCGTCCACCCCGAGTTCCGGGTCGCCGGCAACGGCGCGGACACCGGGGCGGTCCCCGTGGCCGAGCTGCAGGAGGTCGTGGACCGGCTCGCGAAGCTCGCCACCGCGCAGGGCCTGCCGCAGATCATGCTGGAGGTGCACCAGTCGACGGCGGCGTCCGTCGTCGACCGCGCGGACCTGCGCATCCCGTCGCAGGTCGCGGTGGTCTTCACCGCCGCGGGCCCGGGCGTGGGCCAGGCGACGGCCGACGGCGTCTGGGCCGACGTGGCGAGCGGCCTGCCCGAGCGCGCCGTGCTCGGCTGGTCCGCCCCGAGCGAGGTGCCGGCCGACGCGAGCACCATCCTGCCGACCGAACCGCTCCTGGGCCTGGTCTCCGCTGGCTGAACCTGCGAAACTGCGGGCATCCATCGGAGCGAAGGGGCCCTAACAATCGTGACCACCGTGAGCAGCGGCGCGGCCGTCGTCGCCGACGCCATCATCCCCGTACCTGTCCAGGTCCAGCCGGGCGAGGGGGTGCTGGACCTCAGGACCGTCACCGTGGACGCGCCCGACGCCGTGACCGCGCGGCTCGCGGCCGAGCTGCTCACGAGCGCGGGCGCCTCCGTCGCGGACGGCGCCGTGCCCGTCACTCTGACGTCGGACGCCGCCGCGGGCCCCGAGGGCTCGCAGAACCCCGAGCGCTACACGCTCACCGTGACCGCCGACGGCGTGACCGTCGCGGCCCCCGAGCGCTCCGGCCTGCTGCACGGCGTGCGCACCCTCCGGCAGCTCGTCAACGCGGGCCGGTTCGGTGCCGACGGCGACGCAGTCGAGGGTCGCGGGGAGCCGGGCGCGCCGCTCGAGGTGCGCGCCGTCGTCGTGCGCGACGAGCCGCGGTTCGGCTGGCGCGGGCTCTCGTTCGACATCGTGCGGCACTGGTTCGGTCCCGCCGACCTCCGCGCGGTCGTGGACCTCGTCGGCTCCTACAAGATGAACCGGCTGCACCTGCACCTGTCCGACGACCAGGGCTGGCGCCTGGAGATCCCGTCCCGGCCGGCGCTGACGGAGAAGTCGTCCCAGGGTGCTGTGTCGGGTGCGACCGGCGGGTTCCTCACCGCCGACGAGTACCGCGAGCTGCAGGAGTACGCGGCCGAGCGCGAGATCGTGATCGTCCCGGAGATCGACGTGCCCGGGCACGTGAACGCGGCGACCCACGCCTACGGCGAGCTCATGCCGTCGGGCGAGCCCACCGACAGCTACGACGGCATCGAGGTGGGCTTCTCGAAGCTGCACTTCGACCTGCCCACCACCGAGCCGTTCCTGCGGGACGTGTTCACCGACGTCGCGCGCATGACCCTGGGGCCGTGGGTGCACTTCGGCGGCGACGAGGTGCTCGTGATGCAGCCCGAGGAGTTCGGCCGGTTCGTGGTGCTCTGCCAGCAGATCATCACGGGTGCGGGCAAGACCCCGGTCGCGTGGCAGGAGGCCGCGGGCTCCGCGCACGGCGACCAGGCCGCGGTGGCGGCGCTGGCTGGTTCCGAGGCGGGTTCCGGTTCCGAGGCTGCCGACGACGGCGCCGTCGCGCACGGCGAGGCCCCCGCGCTGGTGGAGCCCGGAACGGTGCTGCAGTACTGGGACACCCGGCCCGACCCGGCGCCGTTCCTGCGCGCCGCGCAGGCCGGGGCGAAGTTCGTGATGTCGCCGGCCGACAAGGCGTACCTCGACATGAAGTACACGCCGGAGCACCCGCTGGGCCAGCAGTGGGCCGCGTTCGTCGAGCTGCACGACTCGTACGACTGGGACCCGGCGACCCTCATCGAGGGGCTGCCGGAGTCGGCGATCGAGGGCGTGTCGGCCGCGGTCTGGACCGAGACCCTGCTGAACCGCGACGACCTGTTCTCGATGCTGCTGCCTCGGCTGGCCGCGGTGGCCGAGGCCGCCTGGTCACAGCCCGGCGCCAAGGACTGGGAGTCGTTCCGCGGCCGGATCGCGGTCGAGGCGGGCGCCTGGCGCCGCGACGGCGCCTCGTACCACCCCACGCCCCAGATCGACTGGTAGCCCCCACACGTGTCAGACGTACAGGTCCCTCGGGGGACCTGTACGTCTGACACGTATTACTTGGCGGGGCGGGCCGCGAGCGCTGCCGCGTACAGGTCGCGCTTGGCCACGCCCGTGGCGTCCGCGACCTCGGCGACCGCCGTCTTGAGCCGCTCGCCCGCGGCGACCCGCTCCAGCACCTCGCCCACGACGTCGTCCACGCCGGCCTGCACCGCGGGCGCCCCGCCGACCACCACGCAGATCTCACCGCGGAGCTGCTCGGCCGCGGCCCGCTCCGCGAGGTCCGCGAGAGGGCCGCGGAGCACCTCCTCGTAGGTCTTGGTGAGCTCGCGCGCGACGGCGGCCGGGCGGGTGTCGCCGAACGCGACGGCCATGGCGGCCAGCGTCTCCGCGATCCGGTGCGGCGCCTCGAAGAACACCATGGTGCGCGGCTCGGCGGCCACCGCGGCGAGCGTCCGGGAGCGGTCGCCGGCCTTGCGCGGCAGGAACCCCTCGAACGTGAACCGGTCGGTCGGCAGGCCGGAGAGCGCCAGCGCCGTCAGCACCGCGCTCGGCCCCGGGGCCGCGGTCACCCGCAGGCCGCGCTCGATGGCGCGCTCGACGACGCGGTACCCCGGGTCGGAGACGGACGGCATGCCGGCGTCGGTCACGACGACCACGGTGCCGCCGTCGGCGACGACGTCGAGCAGCTCGTCCGCGCGGGCCGTCTCGTTGTGCTCGTGGTAGCTCGTCACCTTGCCGCGCACCTCGACCCCGAGGCGCCCGGCGAGCGCGTGCAGGCGGCGGGTGTCCTCGGCGGCCACGACGTCGGCGTCGGACAGGAGGCGGACCAGCCGGGGCGAGGCGTCCTCCGCGTTGCCGATGGGTGTGGCGGCCAGGACGAGGGTGCCGGCCTCGGGCGCGGGCCCAGGAACCGGGGACGAGTCGGTCATGAACCACAGGGTCCCACGCTCTATGCTGGCCCGGTGTCTCAGCCTGAAGCCACCGGAGCGCGTCACGCCGCAGCTAAGCAGGCTTTGCCCGGAACCTACGGAGCGCACGTGCGCCGCGAGGCCGTGGGAGCACGGATGACCTCCACGGGGTCGTACGCCGCCGTCCCGCCGGTCGAGCCGCCGGTGCGCGAACGCCTCCTGCGCGACCTGCTGGGGGAGCGCCGCCTCGCGCTCGGCCGGCGCGCCTCGGACCGCTTCTGGGGCCTCTTCGGCGCCCTGGTCGTGACGGCGATCGCCGCGGGCGCGCGGCTGTGGGCCCTCGGCCGCCCCGGCAAGCTGGTCTTCGACGAGACGTACTACGTCAAGGAGGGCTGGTCGCTGGCCAGCCTCGGCTTCGAGGCCGCGTGGCCCGACAAGCCCAACCCCGCGTTCGAGGCGGGCGACGTCAGCTCGTACAAGACCGACGAGGCCGAGTACGTGGTCCACCCGCCCGTCGGCAAGTGGATGATCGCGATCGGCATGCGCCTCATGGGCGGCGCGACCGACCCGATGGCCTGGCGCATCGCGAGTGCCGTGATCGGCGTCGTCGCGGTGTTCCTGATGGTGCGGATCGCGCGCCGCATCTTCTCCTCCACGCTGCTCGGCCTGGTCGCGGGCCTGCTGCTCGCGGTCGACGGCGAGGCCATCGTGCACTCGCGCACCGGCCTGCTGGACCAGTTCCTGATGTTCTGGGTGCTCGTCGCCTTCGGCTGCCTGGTGATGGACCGCGAGTGGGCCAGACGCCGGCTCGCGGACCGGGTGGCGCAGATCGTCGAGGCGGGCGGGGCGATCGGCCAGTACGGGCCACGGCTCGGCTTCCGGTGGTGGCGCCTGGCGGCGGCCGTGTCGCTGGGCCTCGCGTGCGGCGTGAAGTGGTCGGGCCTGTATTTCGTCGCCGCGTTCGGCCTGCTCACCGTGGTGTGGGACTTCACGGCGCGGCGCACGGCCGGCATCGGCCGGTGGTGGGAGGACGCCGCGGTCGTCGACACCGTCCCGGCCGCCCTCGTCATGTTGCCCACCGTGGTCGCGGTGTACATCGCGTCCTGGTCGGCCTGGTTTGCGCACCCGCAGTCGTACCTGCGCGACTGGGCCGTGGTGAACGACGTGTCTCCGCCGGGCTGGTGGCCGGACTGGGGCTGGGCGCAGGGCGCCTGGGAGGCCGGCCGGTCGCTGTGGGAGTACCACCACATGATGTGGGACTTCCACACCGGTCTGAACTCCGACCACAACTACGCGTCGCACCCGCTGGGCTGGATCGTGCAGTGGCGGCCGACGTCGTTCTTCTGGGAGAAGTTCGCGCCCGGCCAGGGGCCGTGCCCCGCGGACTCCGCGGGCGACTGCGCCACCGCCGTCACCTCGCTCGGCAACCCCCTGCTGTGGTGGCTGGGTGCCCTCGCGATCCCCCTGGTCCTGGTGGTCGTGATCCGGTTCCGCGACTGGCGCGGTGCCGCCGCCCTCGCGGGGATCGCCGCCGGCTGGCTGCCGTGGTTCCTGTACTCGTGGCCGCTCGCGGACCGCACCATCTTCACGTTCTACTCGATCGTGTTCACGCCGTTCGTGATCCTGACGCTGGTGTACGTGCTCGCCGTCGGGCTGGAACGGACGCCGCCCCGGAGCGCGGACCGGCGGATCGTCTGCTGGCTGGCCGCCGTCCTGGTGGTGCTGATCGTGGGCGTGAGCGTGCTCTACTACCCGATCTGGACGGCGATGCCGGTGCCGTACGAGTACTGGCAGCGGCTGATGCTGCTCCCGAGCTGGATCTAGCGGTACTCGCTGGTCGAGCTGGTCGAGACCCGAGTCAGCCCGTCCGCTGGTCGAGCTTGTCGAGACCCCGTGTCAGACGCTCAGGTCCCCAGGGGGACCTGAGCGTCTGACACGTCGGGGGTGGGGCAGGTCAGAGGGCCGAGGAGTCGCGGAGGTCCACGCCCGCGGCGACCAGCTCCTTCTCGGCGGCCAGGCCCTGCTCCTCCGAGACCGGGATCGTCAGGTCGGTCAGCACGCGGGCGTGCAGCCCGGTGCGGCGGGCGTCGAGGGCGGTGTGCTTCACGCAGTGCGACTGGACGAGGCCCACGACGTCGACGGCGGTGACCCCGGCGTCCGACAGCACGGTCGCGAGGGTGCGGCCGTGCTCGTCCGCGCCGTCGAAGCCGGAGTAGCCGTGCGAGTACTGGCCCTTCAGCAGCTTGGCGTCGAAGACGAGGCCGGCCAGCGCGGGGTGCAGCTCGGCGCCGGGAGAGCCGGCGACGCCGTGCCGCGGCCACGAGTCGACGAAGTCCGGGGTCTCGCTGAAGTGCTCGCCCGGGTCGATGTGCCAGTCCTGCGTGGTCACCACCGTCGTGTACCGGTCGCGGTGGGCGGCGACGTACGCGCCGACGCGGTGCGCGATCTCGTTGGCACCCTCGGTGGCGAGCTCGCCCCCCTCGCAGAACGTGGGCTGCACGTCGACGACGATCAGTGCCCGGTGCTCGGGCAAGGACTCAAGACTCATGCATCTCACTCTTCCACCGCGGGGTGCGGCGAGGTACCCCGCCGTGATCGCTAGTTCGTCACATGGTCGGCACTCCCTGCTGCCGATCACCTGACGGACTGCCGACCACCCGGGCCCCCGGGCCCGGGCTCCGGGCCAGCGCGGATGGTTGGATGGGGGCGTGGATACTGACGCCGGGGTGCGCCGGCACCTGCTGACCTGGGTTGTGCCCGCGCTCGTGCTGATCGTGGGGGTGAGCGGGTGCAGCGGGGCGGCTGAGCCGGGCGTCGCGTCGCCGAGCCCGGCCGCCTCGGCGAGCACGACGGCGTCGTCGGGCACGGAGGGCGCGGACCCCTCGGACGGCGGGGTCACGGCGGAGGCCGAGGTCGTGGCCGAGGAGCTCCCGGTCCCGTGGGGCATCGCGCCGCTGCCGGGCGAGCGCTTCCTGGTCACGATGCGCGACGACGCGTCGCTCGCCGTGGTGCACCCGAACGGCGACGTCGAGCCGCTGGAGGACTCCGAGGGCGTGCGCGAGGTGGCCGAGCAGACGGTGCCGGACGGCGAGGGCGGCCTGCTCGGCGTGGCGGTCGACCCGGAGGACACCGGTCCGGTGTTCACCGTCTTCCTCTACCGCACGGGCGCCGAGGACAACGCGGTGCTGCGCGCCGAGCTCGACCTGGACGGCATGACGCTCGGCGACGTCACCACGATCCTCGACGGCATCCCCAGCGCCTCCAACCACAACGGCGGCCGGATCGCGCTCGGGCCGGACGGGTACCTGTACGTGGCGACGGGCGACGCCGGCAACCCCGCGAACGCGCAGGACCCGGACTCGCTGGGCGGCAAGATCCTGCGCGTCACGCCCGACGGCGAGCCCGCGCCCGGCAACCCGGACCCCGGCTCGCCGGTGTGGTCCCTGGGGCACCGGAACGTGCAGGGCCTGGGCTGGGACGCGAGCGGCCGCATGTTCGCGAGCGAGTTCGGGCAGAACGAGCTGGACGAGCTGAACGTGATCGAGGCGGGCGCCAACTACGGCTGGCCCGAGGTCGAGGGGCCCGGGGAGCAGGAGGGGTTCGTGGACCCGGTGGCGTGGTGGCCGACGTCGGAGGCATCGCCGTCGGGCATCGCCGTCACGGAGGACGCCGTGTACCTGGCCGCGCTGCGCGGCGCGCGGCTGTGGCGCGTGCCGCTGCTCGGCACCGCGGAGGAGATCGAGGCCGGCGAGAGCCCGGGCTTCGGCGAGCCGCAGGCGCTGCTGGAGAGTGAGTTCGGCCGGCTGCGCGCGGTCCAGGCCGGGGCCGACGGCGAGCTGTGGGTGCTGACCGGCAACACCGACGGCCGGGGCGAGCCCGCGACCGAGGACGGCCGGGTGATCGACGACCGGCTGCTGCGGGTCACGGTGACCGCGGCGGAGTAGCAGGTGCGACCACTGGCAGACGTCTAGGGCTGTGGATATCCTGATCGGCGGGAAAGGGGCGAGCCGTAGGCTCGAACCACGACGACAGAGAGGGGTGAACAGGATGCCCGCAGAACCTGGCGCGTACCGGACGGTGCCGCGCGGCTACGTCTACGCCGACCACATCCCGTACGTCACCCCGGAGTCCCTGGACGACCTGCGGGGGCCGACTCGCGGCGTCATCCGCGCCTGGGCGCCCATCTCCACCGCACCTGACCCCGTGTACGACCTCGACGACCCGGCGCAGCGCTGGAGCCTGTACAGCGCGACCGTCCGGGACGGGACCGCGCGGGACCACGTCAAGCTCCTTGACCGCCGCTTCCTCATCGAGCTCTGGCCGGAGCTGAACCTGCCCGCCCGGTGCCGGGCGATCTGGGAGGGCACCTTCCCGGAGCTCACCGACGAGATCGACCCCGCCGTCGTCCGCTGAGCGCTCCTCTCCGGCTACACCCAGGCCTGTGGATAACCGCGTGGTGCGCCGCCCCCGCGGAACTACGATGGACGCCATGCCGGAAGCCCAGAAGACCTTCTACCTCACGACGCCGATCTACTACGTGAACGACGCCCCGCACATCGGGCACGCGTACACGACGGTCGCTGCCGACGTGGTGACGCGCTGGCACCGTCAGCGCCAGGAGGACGTCTGGTTCCTCACCGGCACGGACGAGCACGGCGAGAAGGTGCTGCGCACCGCCGAGGCCAACGGCGTCAGCCCCCAGGACTGGGCGGACCGGCTGGTCGAGACGGCGTGGAAGCCCGTGCTGCAGACCCTCGACGTGCGCAACGACGACTTCATCCGCACCACGCAGGAGCGGCACGAGACGGCGGTGCAGGCCTTCCTGACGGACCTGTACGACAAGGGCGGCATCTACGAGGGCTCCTACGAGGGGCCGTACTGCGTGGGCTGCGAGGAGTACAAGCTCCCCGGCGAGCTGCTCGACGGCACGGGCGAGTTCGAGGGACTGAAGGTGTGCGCCATCCACGGCACGCCCGTCGAGATGCTCTCCGAGCAGAACTACTTCTTCCGGATGAGCGAGTACGCAGACCGGCTCCTGGCCCTCTACGAGGAGCACCCCGAGTTCGTGCAGCCGGCGTCGGCGCGCAACGAGGTCGTGAGCTTCGTCAGGCAGGGCCTGCAGGACCTGTCGATCTCGCGTTCCACGTTCGACTGGGGCGTCCCGATCCCGTGGGACACCTCCCACGTGCTCTACGTCTGGTTCGACGCCCTGCTCAACTACGCGACCGCCGTCGGCCTGGACAGTGCCGACCCGGAGCGCAAGGAGCAGTTCGCGCGGACCTGGCCGGCCGACGTGCACCTGGTCGGCAAGGACATCCTGCGGTTCCACGCGGTGATCTGGCCGGCGATGCTGATGGCCGCCGGCCTGCCGCTGCCGAAGACCGTGTTCGCGCACGGCTGGCTCCTGGTGGGCGGCGAGAAGATGAGCAAGTCCAAGCTCACGGGCATCGCGCCGTCGGACATCATCGACACCTTCGGCTCGGACGCGTTCCGCTACTACTTCATGCGGACCATCGCGTTCGGCGGGGACGGCTCGTTCTCCTGGGAGGACATGACCGCCCGCTACAACGGGGAGCTCGCCAACGGGTTCGGCAACCTCGCGTCCCGGACCGCCGCGATGATCGGCAAGTACTTCGGCGGCACCCTGCCCACCCCGGGGGAGCCCACGGAGGCCGAGACGGCCCTCGCCCGGGTCGCGACCCAGGCCGTGGCCGACGCCGAGGCGGCGATCGACCGGCTCGCCATCCACGACGCGGTCTCCGCCGTCTGGACGCTCGTGGACGCCACGAACGGCTACCTCGCCGACACGCAGCCCTGGAAGCTCGCGAAGGAGCCCGGCGAGACCGACGAGTCCGGCGCGGGGGCCGACGGCGGCCGCCTGGCGACGTCGCTCGTCACCGCCACGGAGGCGCTGCGCTCGCTCGCGGTGCTGCTCAACCCGATCACGCCGAAGGCGGCGGCCGGGCTCTGGGAGCTGCTCGGCGCGGAGGCCTCGCTCGGGACCCTCGACGCCCAGCAGCTCGACGGTGCGGCGACGTTCGGGGTGCTCCCGGCCGGCACCACCGTGACCAAGGGCGCCGCCTTGTTCCCCCGCCTCGACGACACGACCGCCTGAGCCCGGCGATGGCGAAGCGCACACGCGAGCGCGGGTTCCCGGCCGCCCCGGAGCCGCTGCCCGTCCCGGTCGTGGACAACCACACCCACCTCGACCACATCGCCGCGGTGCTGCCGGCCGCGGCGCCCGACGGCGAGCAGGGCCCCTGGCCGCCGTCCGTCGCCGACCACCTGGCGCGCGCCGCGGCCGCGGGCGTCGACCGGGTGGTCCAGGTGGGCTGCGACCTCCCGTCGGCCCGCTGGACGGACGCCCTTCTCACCTCGTTGAGTGCTGGGTATTCGCCCCCCGAGACCCCGGAATCGGGGCGAGAATCCAGCACTCAGCGGGGGGCGCGGGTGCTGGGGGCGCTCGCCATCCATCCCAACGAGGCGACGCTGCATGCCGGCGTGCTCGAGGTCGGGCCCGACGGGCTCGCGCCCGAGCCCGAGGAGCGGCACGCCGTGGGGCTCGACGACGCCATCGCGGAGATCGCCGACCTGGCCAAGGGCAACGACCGCGTCCGCGCGATCGGCGAGACCGGCATGGACCTGTTCCGCACGGGCCCGCGCGGCGAGCAGGCCCAGCGGGACGCCTTTCGCGCCCACATCGCGCTGGCCAAGGAGCTCGGCCTGGCCCTGCAGATCCACGACCGGGACGCCCACGCCCAGGTCATCGAGGTCCTGCTGGCCGACGGCGCCCCCGAGCGCACCGTCTTCCACTGCTACAGCGGCGACGCCGGGATGGCCCGTGTCTGCGCCGAGCAGGGCTGGTACCTGTCGTTCGCCGGACCGGTCACGTTCAAGGCCAACGACCACCTCCGCGAGGCCCTGACCGTGGCGCCGCGGGAGCTGATCCTCGTCGAGACCGACGCCCCGTACCTCACTCCGCACCCGTTCCGGGGGCAGCCGAACGCCCCGTTCGCGGTGGCCCACACGGTGCGCGGCATGGCCGCTCACCTCGGGGAAGACCTCGCGACGCTGTGCGCCGACCTCGGCGCCAACTCGGAGCGCGTCTACGGCACCTGGTAAGAACGGCGCAATAAGCCGAAGAAAGCGGCATTTCATTTCATCGGCCTACGCCTTTTGCTGCGAGGTTTGTTCCGTTACGGTCTGGTGCTCGTGGTGAGGTACGCACGGCCGTGGCTCGCGAGCAGACCGGCCCGCTGGCTGGTCCGTGGTGCCGTCGTCGGCGTGCTCGCGGGCGTCAGCGGCATGTACGTCGCCAACGCGTCGATGATCACCATCGACTACAACGGCGACGTCCGCACGGTCGGCGTCTACGGCGGCACGGTCGCCGAGGCACTCGCGTCGCAGAACCTCGAGCTGGAGCCGGACGACGTCGTCCAGCCGGCCGCGACGTCCGGCGTCGGCCCCGGGAGCACCCTGGTGGTGCGCACCAGCCGCGACGTCACGATCGAGCTCGACGGCCAGGTCATGACGCTGCGCACCACGGCGGGCACCGTCGGAGAGCTGCTCGCGGCCCTCGGGCCGCGGGGCGACGGCGCCCTCGCCACGGCCTCCCGGACCACCCGGCTCGACCGCGACCCGGTCCGGTTCTCGACCGTCAAGAAGGTCAACATCGCCGTGGACGGCTCCGTGCTGGAGTTCAGCACCACCCGCTCGACGGTGCGCTCCGTCTTCGACGAGGCGGGCATCGCGCTGGCCGACGGCGACATCACGTCGGTGCCGCTCGACGCCGCGGCCGTGGACGGGATGATCGTCATGGTCAGCCGCGACGCGTCGTCGTCGCGCACGGTGACCGAGGTGGTGCCGTTCGAGACCGAGACGGTCGAGGACCCGAGCCTCCCCGAGGGCTACGAGTCGATCCGCACCGCGGGCGTGGCCGGCGAGGCCACGGTGAAGTACGAGGTCAAGACGGTCGCCGGCGCCGTCGTCGAACGCACGGTGGTGGAGCGGAAGGTGACCCGCAAGCCCGTGAACGAGGTGCTCGTGGTGGGCACCATGGACGTCGCCACGGCCCCCGTGGACCCGGGCTCGGCGCGGGCCCTGGCCCAGGCGATGGCCGCCGAGCGCGGCTGGGGCGCCGACGAGTTCTCCTGCCTGGACCAGCTCTGGCAGAAGGAGAGCGGCTGGCGCTGGAACGCCGCGAACCCGACCAGCGAGGCGTACGGCATCGCGCAGGCGAACCCGGGCTCGAAGATGGCGACCGTCGGGAGCGACTGGCTGACCAACCCGGCCACCCAGATCGAGTGGGGCCTGGGCTACATCTCCGGCCGCTACGGCACGCCGTGCGGCGCGTGGGCGCACTCGGTGGAGATCGGCTGGTACTGATCTCACCCGGGTTTTCACCCTGGAACATTTGAGACATTTAAGGATCTATCCTGACGTTTCCCGCCGGGTATTTCTCGAAGAGACTTGCATTTGATAACGGCGGCGTTACGGTCTCTGGGACCGCCGGATCGGCCGGCCGGGCCCGCGCCTCGCGTGGGAGGTGCGTGGGACTCGCGCCGCCCCGGCCCCCGTGCCCGGACCGCGCGAGGACTGGACCCGCGTGTCATCTCCCCACCCAGCTCAGGGCATCCCCAGCGAACTGCCCCCCACCCCTGAGGCCGGCACCACCGGCATCACCGAGATCCTCGAACCGTCCCCAGCGGTTCACACCCCCTCCCCGCCGGCCCCTCCCCAGTCGGCCCCGCCGCGCAAACGCCACCGCAGAGCAGCACTTCTCGCGGGCGCCGCGGCCATCGCAGTCGCCGGAGCCGGCGGTATCACCGCCTACGCGTCGGCCCACAAGACCGTCACGCTGGACGTGGACGGCAGGGTCACCACCGTGGAGACCTTCCAGGGCGACATCGCCGGCCTGCTGGCCGACGAGGGCGTCGACGTCACGAGCCGGGACGCGGTGACCCCCGGCGCCGACGGCTCGCTGCGCGACGGCGGGACGGTCGTGGTCCGCTACGGCCACGAGGTCACGCTGCAGTCCGGCGGCGAGCAGCGGACGACCTGGGTCACCGCGCTCGACGCCGACGAGGCGCTCGCCACGCTCTCCGAGCGGTCCGGCGACGTCGCGCTCGTCCCGTCCCGCTCCGGCGGACGGGTCTCTCTCCCGCTGCGGCTCGACACCGACCGGCCGGTCAACCTGGTCGTCGGCGGCAAGACGCAGCGCGTGGACGACGGCGCGGCACAGCTCGACGACGTGCTCGCCGAGAACGACGTCACGGTCGACAAGGACGACAGGATCACCGTCGAGCGGCTCACCGTCGAGGGTGAGCGGGCGTCGAGCCCGAGCACGCCGACGCTGTCCGTCGTCGTCGAGCAGGTGCGGACCACGGTCGAGAAGACCGTGACCAAGCTGCCCTTCGACAAGATGCGGACCGCGGACCCTGACCGGTTCGAGGACCTCGCGCCGTACGTGGAGACGAAGGGCGTCGTGGGCAAGCGCGTCACGACGTGGGACGTCACCACGGTGGACGGCGAGGTCACCGAGCGGGACAAGCGCTCCGCGAAGGTCGAGCGCAAGCCCGTCGACCAGGTGACCGTGTACGGCACCAAGGAGCGTCCGGCGCCGGAGCCCGAGCCGGAGCCCGAGCCGGAGCCGGTCGCGAAGGCGGCCGAGCCGGCACCGAAGGCCGCGGCGGAGCCGAAGGCCGACGTCGTCGCCACCAGCGGTGTCTGGGCCCAGCTCGCGCAGTGCGAGTCGGGTGGCAACCCCGCCACCAACACCGGCAACGGGTACTACGGGCTCTACCAGTTCTCGCTACCGACGTGGCAGGCGATGGGCGGGTCCGGTCTTCCGTCGGAGGCTTCGGCCAGCGAGCAGACGATGCGGGCCCAGAAGCTCCAGCAGCAGTCCGGCTGGGGTCAGTGGCCCGGGTGCGCCGCGAAGCTCGGCCTGCTCTGACCGAGCCCGTCCCGACCAGCCCCGACGTGTCAGACGTACAGGTCACCCCGGTGACCTGTACGTCTGACACGGAAGGGCGAGTTGGACGGTTGTCCTAGACAAGTGATCGACAACACAGCCCGTTAGCACCGAGAAACTTGGCCGGACGATAACGGATCAGTTACGTTCGGTTGTCCTCGCTGGCGTGGGGGTTCGTTGTGGTGTAGTCCACAGCGTCCCGACGGCGGCAGGGGCGGCACTGAGAACGGAACCTCGGCCTCAGTGCGAGACCGCCGGATCGGCCGGTCGAGACCGCGACGGCTCGCAAGAGTCGCCTGGCCCCCAGGCCGAATCGTGGTGGGGAGACGTGCGCCTGCACGTGCCCCCGACTCGCCGCCCGTGCCCGGGACGTCCGACGACTGGACACGAGTGAACCCCCGTTCTGAGCAGCAGAGTTCTGGCTCCATCCCCAGCATCAACTCAGAGTCCGAGGCCCCGAGCCCTCAGACGACCCCCTCGAAGCTTCGCCGTCGCTGGCCCCTGGTCGCCGGCCTCGCAGCCGTAGCGGTCGCCGCTTCCGGCTCCATCGCCTTCGCGGAGGCGCGCAAGACCGTCACGCTCGACGTCGACGGCACCGTCAGGACCGTCACCACCTTCTCCGGTTCCGTGCAGGGCATGCTCGAGTCGCAGGGCGTCCGCCTGGGCGAGCGCGACGTCGTCGCCCCCGGTACCGACGCGAAGCTCGCCGACGGCGACCAGGTCGTGGTGCGCTACGCCCGCCAGGTCACCATGTCCGACGGCGACGCCGAGAAGGACGTCTGGGTCACCGTGACCGACGCCGGCGAGGCCCTGACGACGCTCGCCGAGCGCGGCGGAGACGTCGCCCTGGTGGCGTCCCGCTCCGGCGACCGCGCCTCGCTCCCGCTCCGCCTGAACGACGACGGCCCCGTCGCCGTCGTCGCGGACGGCTCGACCCAGGTGGTCGAGGACCACTCGGACAGCGTCGACAGCGTGCTGAACCGCCTCGAGGTCGAGCTCGACAAGGACGACCTCGTGAGCGTCGTCCCCGTCGCCACCCTGGTCAAGGACAAGACGATCGACGCGAAGTCCGCCAAGTCGGCCGACGAGGCCGGCGCGGACATCGCCGTGCAGGTGCAGCGCGTCGAGACCAAGAAGGTCACCCGCGAGCTCGCGGTGGCCTTCGACTCCCGGACCACCAAGGACTCCGGCCGCTACGAGGACGAGGGCAAGCTCGTCAAGAGCGAGGGCACCAAGGGAGTCCGCACCCGGGTCGTCGTCGTCCGTACGATCGACGGCGAGGTCGTGGACCGCAAGGAGCTCTCCGACAAGGTGACCAAGAAGCCGGTCGACCGTGTGGTCGTCGTCGGTACCAAGGCGCGCCCGGTCGAGAAGGTCGCCGTCGAGGAGACCAGCACCAAGAGCAGCACCCCCGTGCCGTCCGGCTCCGTCAAGGAGATCGGCCAGCAGATGGCCGCGGCCCGCGGCTGGGGCGGCTCGGAGTGGACCTGCCTCGAGTCCCTCTGGGAGCGCGAGTCCGGCTGGAACCACCTGGCGGCCAACCCGTCGTCCGGTGCCTACGGCATCCCGCAGGCGCTGCCGGGCTCCAAGATGGCCTCGGCCGGCTCGGACTGGGCCAGCAACCCGGCCACCCAGATCAAGTGGGGCCTCGGCTACATCGCGGACCGTTACGGCACGCCGTGCAGTGCGTGGGGCCACTCGGAGTCGGTGGGTTGGTACTGATAGAGCCATGGTCGCTCTCGTGCTTCGCGTCCTCTCCGGCGGGACTTGCTTCGCTGCGTCCCACCTCCGAGTACGCTCCGCACGAACGCTCCAGTTAGGCTCACCTGCATGAACGACACCTCAAGCGCCCTGCTCGGTCCCGCGGAGATCCGCGACCTGGCAGGGCGCTTGGGCGTTAGGCCCACCAAGACGCTCGGCCAGAACTTCCTGCACGACGGCGGCACCGTCCGCAAGATCGTGCGCACCGCGGGGCTGCGGCCCGGCGAGCGGGTGGTCGAGGTCGGGCCCGGGCTGGGCTCCCTGACCCTGGGCCTCGTGGAGGCCGGTGCCTCCGTCGTCGCGATCGAGATCGACCCGGTCCTGGCCGGGCAGATCGCCGACACCGTGCGGACCCGGGTCCCGGGCGCCGACTTCGAGGTGGTGCTCTCCGACGCCCTCGACGTCACCGAGCTGCCCGGCGAGCCGCCGACGGCGCTCGTCGCGAACCTCCCGTACAACGTGGCCGTCCCGGTGCTGCTCACCATGCTGGAGCGGTTCGACTCCCTGGAGCGCGTGCTCGTGATGGTGCAGGCCGAGGTCGCCGACCGCATCGCCGCCGTGCCGGGGAACAAGATCTACGGCATCCCGTCGGTGAAGGCCGCGTGGTACGCGTCGGCCCGCCGCGCCGGGACCATCGGGCGCAACGTCTTCTGGCCCGCGCCCAACGTCGACTCCGCGCTCGTGTACCTCGAGCGCCGGGAGCCGCCGACGACCACCGCCTCGCGCCGGCAGGTCTTCGCCGTCGTGGACGCCGCGTTCGCGCAGCGCCGCAAGACGCTGCGCGCCGCCCTGTCCGGGGTGTTCGGCTCCGGTGCCGCCGCTGAGGCGGCGCTCCGGGCCGCCGGCGTCGATCCGGGCGCCCGGGGTGAGACGCTCGTGGTCGAGCAGTTCGCGCGCATCGCGGAGCAGCTCCGCGACCTGTCAGACCCACAGGTCACCCCGGGGACCTCTGTGTCTGACACCGACGAGCAGGAGGGGGACGAGTGATCCCGCGTCTCGCGGCGGCCCCGCCGCCCTCGGTCCGGGTCCGTGCGCCCGGCAAGGTCAACCTCGGCCTGCGCGTGGGCCCCGTCGGCGACGACGGCTACCACCCGCTGGCCACCATCTTCCAGGCCGTCTCCCTGTTCGAGGAGGTCACGGCCACCCAGGTGACGCCCGGCGCCGGCATCTCGCTGACCGTCTCGGGCCCGCAGGCCGACGCCGTCCCGACCGACGAGTCCAACCTCGCCTGGCGTGCCGCCGCGCTGCTGGCCGAGCGCACCGGCCTGGCCGCCGACGTCCAGCTGCACATCACCAAGGGCGTGCCGGTGGCCGGCGGCATGGCGGGCGGCTCGGCCGACGCCGCAGCCGCGCTCGTGGCGTGCGACGCGCTCTGGGAGGCCGGCGTACCCCGCCCGGACCTCGTGGAGCTGGCCGCCGAGCTCGGCGCGGACGTGCCGTTCTCCCTGCTGGGGCACACCGCCGTCGGCACGGGCCGGGGCGACCTGCTCACCCCCGCGATGACGCGCGGCGAGTTCCACTGGTGCTTCGCGACGCAGCGGGAGGGCCTCTCGACGCCCACCGTGTTCCGCCGGTTCGACGAGCTGGCCGGGCCGTCGACGCCGCGGGTGGCGCCCGCCGACGACACCGCGATCATGCACGCGCTGCGGGCCGGCGACCCCGTCGCGCTCGGCAAGGCGCTGCACAACGACCTGGAGGGCCCGGCGCTCGACCTGCGCCCGGAGCTCGCCGACGTGGTCGAGGTCGCCACCGAGTCGGGGGCGCTGGGCGTCGTCGTCTCCGGGTCCGGCCCGACGGTCGCGGCGCTGGGCCGGTCGCGGCAGCACGCGCTCGCGCTGGGCGCCGCGTGGACGGCGGCCGACGTCGTCGACGCGGTCTGGTGCGCGACCGGGCCCGCCCCGGGCACGCAGATCGTGACCCCGATGCGCGCCTGAGCGCGCACCGGGTCAGCCTGCGGTCAGTACGCGACCTGGGGGACGAAGACGTTCGTCAGGTGCGTGTGCCGCGCGATCCAGCGGGTGCGGCGCGTCACCAGGTCGCTGTCGGCGGTCAGGACGCACTCGACCACGCGCTCGACGGAGCCCGTCATCTGGCTGAGCGCCAGCGCGGCGTTGCGGCCCCACTCCTCCTGCAGCACCTGGGCGCCCGCGCCCTGCGTGAGCTGCAGCGGGGTGCTCGCCCGGCGGGCGAACGCGACCAGCGAGTCCTTGTGCGCCGCGGCGACGTCGCCCTCCACCAGGGCGCACGCCAGGTCGGGCAGCAGGCCCGCCGTGGCGACGGCCGCCGCCGCCACGGGCCCGGTGCCCAGCACCGCGATCCGCGACGGGTCCACGCTCGCGAGGGTGCGCAGCGCCTGCACCGCCCGGAACGCGTCGGTGAACGCACCGCGGTTGTACGGGTCGTCGAGGTCGTCCGGGGGCACCTCGACGACCAGGTGGGCGTACCCGCCGGACGCGAGCCACTCCAGGTCGCGCGCCGCCGCGCCACCGGCCGGGCGCAGCTCGACCAGCCCGGGCAGCGTCGCGGCCGCGCCGACGGGCAGCAGCAGCCAGCCCGTCACGGGGCGGCCCTGGAACCCGGCGAACGTCACGGTCTCGGCACGCAGGTCCCGCGAGCGCGCGCCGGCGGCCACGAGGGTCGGCTCTACCTCGATGTCCCGGTGGGCGGCGAGGTTCGCCGCCCAGAACGCGTCGAAGTCCGTGGGCTCGTCGGTGGCGGGCGGACCGGCCGGTGCCACCATCACGAGGGGCAGGTCGTACTCGGTCACGGGCGCTACCTCCGGGTCTTGGGCGTGCGCTGGGAGCGTACCGCCCGTGTCCGACACTCCGGTCGTGGGTCCACCGACCCCGGCCGTCAGACGATCTTGTTCAGCCATGCGAGCTTGCGCGGGAAACGGTAGTCGCCGCCGCCCTCGTGGTCGTTGTACGGGTACACGTCGATCTCCTTGCTCACGCCCCCGGAGCCGCCCGGGCCCCAGCCGTTGTACGCCGCGTACACCGTCGACGGCGGGCACGTGCCGTCCATGAGCGCCACCGAGAACAGGCCGGCCGAGCGGGCCCGCCGCGCGAAGGACACCCCGTCCAGGTAGGAGAACGTGCGCCAGACCTGCTCCTCGACCGCCGGGTCGCGGTGCACGGACAGGTACCGGGTGATCTCGTTGTACGGCAGGTTGTCCGTGATCTGCACCGCGCGGCGGTAGTGGCTCAGGAACGGCACGTCCGGCATGGCGGCCACGACGTCGGGCACGAGGCCCGCGACCGCGATGGTGATGCCGCCGCCCTGGCTGCCGCCGCTCAGCGCCACGCGCGCCGGGTCGATCCCCTCGATCGCGCGCACCGCGTCGACCGCGCGGGCGCCGTCGGTGAACACGCGCCGGTAGTAGTGGTCGTGCGGGTCGAGCACGCCGCGCGTCATGAAACCGGGCGACGCGGGACCCGAGCCCACCGGGTCCGGAGTGTCCCCGCCCGCGCCCCAGCCCGAGCCCTGCCCGCGCGTGTCCATCATGAGGTGCGCGTAGCCCGCGGCCGCCCAGTGGATGCGCTCGTGCGGCAGGCCCCGCCCGCCGCCGTACCCCTGGTACTCGACCACCACGGGCAGGTCGCCCGCCGCGTGCGCCGGGCGCGTCAGCCACGCCTTGACCGGGTGCCCGCCGAAACCGGGGAACGTGACGTCGTCCACCAGGATCTCCGTCAGCCCCACGTCGACGCGCTCCACCTCCGGCGCCTCGTCGAACGTCCGGGCCTCGGCCAGGGTGGTCGACCAGAACTCGTCGAAGTCGGCGGGCTCGTCGACCTCCGGGGTGTACTTCTCGAGTTCGGACAGCGGCATGTCGAACTGGGCCACGTTGTGCTCCTCGGCGTCGTCGTTCTGCTGGGCCGGCGGCGAAGTCCTGCTGCGCGGTCGGCGCGCAGTCCTGAGCTTGTCGAAGGGTCGGCCGGGGTGAGCGTAGCGCGCGACTACCCTTGGTAGGTGGCACATCTCCTCGGCGCAGACGGCATCGCGCTGACCATCGGCACCCGTACCCTCCTGGCGGACGTCTCGCTGGGGCTCGACGACGGCGACCGCGTCGGCATCGTCGGCCCCAACGGCGCGGGCAAGTCCACCCTGCTGCGCATCTTCGCCGGCACCGCGCTGCCCGACGGCGGCCGCGTCACCCGGGTGGGCGGCTCCACCCTGGGCATGCTGGACCAGCGCGACGAGCTGCCCGACGACGCCACCGTGCTCGACCTCGTGCACGGCGACGCCGAGACCCACGTCTGGGCGTCCGACGCCCGCGTCCGCGAGGTGCACGACGGCCTGATCGCCGACCTCGGCTGGGACGCCCCGGTCGCGAAGCTGTCCGGCGGCCAGCGCCGCCGCGTGGCGCTCGCGGCCCTGCTCGTCCAGGACCCGGACGTGCTGCTGCTCGACGAGCCGACCAACCACCTCGACGTCGAGGGCGTGGCCTGGCTCGCCGCCCACCTGCGCGAGCGGTACGGCCGCCCGGGCACGACGGGCGCGCTCGTGGTCGTGACGCACGACCGCTGGTTCCTCGACGAGGTCTGCTCCCGGATGTGGGAGGTGCGCGGCGACGGGACCGGCGCCGTCGACGGGTACGAGGGCGGGTACGCGGCCTACATCCTGGCGCGCGCCGAGCGGGCCCGGCAGGCCGCGACGGCCGCCGAGAAGCGCGACAACCTGCTGCGCAAGGAGCTCGCGTGGCTGCGCCGCGGGGCGCCGGCCCGCACGTCGAAGCCCAAGTTCCGGCTCGACGCCGCGTCCGCCCTGATCGACGACGAGCCGCCGCCGCGCGACTCGATGGAGCTGGCCCGCATGGCGACGCGGCGGCTCGGCAAGGACGTGCTGGACCTGGAGTCCGTCAGCGTGGCCGTGCCGGGCAAGGTCCTGTTCGACGACGTGACCTGGCGCCTCGGCCCCGGCGACCGGTACGGCATCGTGGGCGTCAACGGCGCCGGCAAGACGACGCTGCTCGCGCTGCTCGCCGGCCGCCGCGAGCCCGACTCGGGCCGCGTCAAGCGCGGCAAGACCATCCACGTGCGGGAGCTCTCGCAGGACGTCGCCGAGCTCGACGAGCTGGGGTCGCTCAAGGCCGTCGAGGTGATCGAGCAGGAGAAGGGGCGCGTCGTCGTCGACGGCAAGGAGCTCACCGCGTCGCAGCTCACCGAAAAGCTCGGCTTCACGCGCGAGCGCGCGTACACGCCGGTGCGGGACCTGTCCGGCGGTGAGCGGCGCCGGCTCCAGCTCCTGCGGCTGCTGGTGTCCGAGCCCAACGTGCTGCTGCTCGACGAGCCCACCAACGACCTGGACACCGACACCCTCGCCGCCGTCGAGGACCTGCTGGACGGCTGGCCGGGCACGCTCATCGTGGTCTCGCACGACCGGTACCTGCTGGAGCGGGTCGCCGACCGCCAGGTCGCGCTGCTCGGCGACGGCACCATCCGCGACCTGCCCGGGGGAGTGGAGGAGTACCTGCGGCTGCGGGCGGCGGCCAAGGCCGCCGGCGCCTCGGCCTCGGGCACACCCGGCGGGTCCGGCACACCCGGCGGGTCCGGCGCGGCCGGCGGGACCGGGGCCGCGGGGACGACGTCGGGCACGGGCCCGGCGGCGGCCGGCAACGGCTCCGGCGACGAGCTGTCCCAGCGCGACATCCGGGCCGCGAAGAAGGAGGTCTCCCGAATCGAGCGACGACTTGCGAAGATTGCCCAGAAGGAGGCCGAGCTGCACGAGAACATCGCGCAGCAGGCCACGGACTATCAGGCCGTCGCGCGGCTGGACGCGGAGCTCCGCGACCTGGTGAGCGAACGCGACGAGCTCGAGGCGGCCTGGCTGGAAGCGGCGGAGGTGGCGGGATGACCGACAACGATCTGACACCGCTCGACGGGGTGGACAGGGCGCTCGTCGACGCACTGCGCAAGGACGGGCGCACGACGCTCGCGGTGCTGTCCGAGATCTCGGGGCTGTCCCTGTCCGCGGTACAGGTGCGGGTGCGCAAGCTGGAGGCGCGGGGCGTCATCATGGGCTACCGGGCGGTCGTGAACCCGGAGGCGGTGGGGCTGCCGCTCTCCGCCTTCATCGAGATCACGCCCCTGGACCAGGCGCAGGAGGACGACGCGCCCGAGAAGCTGCGCGGCATGCCCGGCATCGAGTCCTGCTACTCGGTGGCGGGCAACGCGAACTACCTGCTCACCGTGCGCGTGGCGTCGCCGCGCTCGCTGGAGGAGCTGCTGGGGAAGATCCGGCGGACGGCGAAGGTGTCGACGCGCACCACGGTGGTGCTGCAGACGTACTTCGAGGGACAGACGGCCGAGCTCGACTGAGCGAGCCGCCCGGTGCCCGGGCCCCGGTCCTGCTGGGCGCGGGCATCGGCCCCGGCTCAGCGAAGCGTCAGGGCCGGGTGGTCCAGCGTGAGCGTGCCGGCGTCCGCGTCGAGGTGCGTGGTGACGCCGAACGGCACGGTGAGCGGGTCGGGCCCGTGGCCGAACCCGAGCTCCCCCAGGATCGGGATGCCGAGCGGGCCGAGCAGGTCCAGGACCACGGGCTCGACCGGCTCGCAGTCCTGCCACGACCCCAGCACGATGCCGACCGCGCCGTCGAACCAGCCGGCGCGCAGCAGGTGCGTGAGGAACGAGTCGATGCGGTAGGCCTTCTCCTCGACGTCCTCCAGCAGCACGATGCCGCCCGCCGCCGACGGCAGCGTGGTCCCCGTCCCGACCGACGTGGTCAGGAGCGAGAGGCAGCCGCCGGTGGTGATGCCGCGGGCCGTGCCGCCCACCAGGGTGTGGGCGTCCGGGCCGGTGATCACCTGGGTCGTCTCGGGCTCGAACAGGGTGCGCCGCAGGTGCTCGCGGGCGACGTCGGACTTGAGGAACGACATGGTCCCCGACATCGGCCCGTGCAGCGACACCAGCCCCAGCCGCGCGGCCACCGCCTGGTGCAGCACCGTGCAGTCGCTGTACCCGACGAGCACCTTGGGGTCCGTCGCGGCCAGCGCGTCCCAGTCGACGAGCTCGACCATCCGGGCCGCGCCGTAGCCGCCGCGCGCCGAGACGACCGCCCGGACGTCGGGGTCGAGCCAGGCCTCCTGGAAGTCCGCGGCCCTCGCCTCGTCGGAGCCGGCCAGGTACGGGTGCTCCGGGTGCGTGTCCAGCACGTGCGGCATCACCTGCACGTCGAGGCCCCAGTCACGGAGGTGGGCGACGCCGTCGTCGAGCCGGTCCGCCGGGACGGGGCCCGACGGGGCGACGACGGCGACGGTGTCGCCCGGGCGCAGGCGCGGCGGGCTGGTCAGGGGCCGCAGCATGCGGCCGACACTACAGCGCGGATCGTCTTGCGCTCAGTGGTGGTGCTTTCTTTCACTCATCTGAAATCTGACTGCGTGGCGTCGTCACGAACCAGGAGGAGCCAGACCATCGAAAAGCATGAGATCCGGTTTCGACTGGTGCGTCGCTTCCGTCTAGTAAGTGCAGATTGTTACGCTCGCAGCTGCCAGTAGATCCGCCCGGCTCCGCCGTCGGGTACACGAAGGAGCGCCGAGGCAATGCCCACGACCCGAACCTGGCTGCAGGCGGGCGGTGGCACCGTGGTCGTCGCCCTGATCGTCGCCGCCGTGGTGCAGGCGGCCCACTCCAGCGCGAACTGGGTGTCCAACGACCCGGTCGGCGAGTGCGGCAAGACGTCGGGAGGGCAGGTGGTCGCGGCGCAGAACATCCTGTCGGCCGCCACCGGGCTGGAGCCCGTCGACGGCGCCTGGGACGCCGAGTCGGACGTCGCGACCCGGGCCTTCCAGGCGTACAACGGCCTGCCCGTCGACGGCTGCGTCGACACCAGCACCTGGGTGACGATGCGCGCGCTGGCGATCTCGCTCTGCGACCCGGACTACAACTGCCAGGGCCCGGACCACCGCATCCGCTACGACGCGCCGGGCGGCGCGCGCGACGCCTACCTCGCGGAGAACGACTGCGACTGGGGCTCCTACGTGCGGCCCGGGGTGGCGCGGAGCCCGGTCTCGTCGAACAAGGTGATCGCGTTCTCGCGCGACGGCGTCACCGAGATCGAGTGCGGGGGCTGACGTGGTCACCACGATCGAGGAACCCAGGATCAGGCCCGAGTGGCTGCTCGGCGGGGCCGTGACGGTGCTCGGCGCGATCATCATCGTGGTGGTCACGATGGTGATCGGCGCCGGCGAGGACGAGCCCGTCGTCGTGCCGGCGGACGCCACGGAGCTCACCGCGGAGACCTGTGCCGCCGACCTGCGCCAGCCGCACTGGGTGCCCGACGACGTGACCCGGGCCGTCGCGGAGTGCCCCGCCGAGATCTCGGCCGGCATGGGCCGCACGACGGCGGAGGACCACCTGGGCACCTGGATCACGTACCCGCTGGAGGGCGCCGAGAACGAGGAGACGTTCCGGGGCCGGCCGGGCGGCGCGTGGCCGGACGAGGAGGTCCGCGCCGGGGCGTACCACCCGGCGTCGGCGATCATCTACGTGGCGTACCCGGGGTCGGAGGAGCTGTCCGGCAAGCTGGCCGGTGACACGGTGACCATCGAGTGGCAGGACCTGACGGAGTCGGGCCTGGAGGCGCGGGTCACCCGCGTGGACAACAACGGGTTCGGCCCGGTGCGGGTCGAGTGGACCGACGACCTGGGCTCCTACCTGCTGCTCGCCACGATCGGCCGCACGCCCACGGAGAACGCGGGCCCGAGCATCGCGGAGCTGATCCGTATCGCCGACAGCGTCGCCGCGAACGACGAATGACCGTGTCAGACGCTCAGGTCCCCCGGGGGACCTGAGCGTCTGACACGTGGTCAGGTTGGTCAGAGGGCGGCGGTGAGGGCCTCGTCGAGGGCCTGGACGCCGGCCTCCAGGGCCTCCGGGGTGACGGTCAGCGCCGGGCGGAACCGGACTGACCGCTCGCCGCAGCCCAGCAGCAGCACGCTCCGCTCGGTGAGCGCGGCCAGGACCCGGTCGCGCACCTCGCGCGACGGCAGGGTCAGCGCGCACATCAGGCCCCGGCCGCGGACGTCGGTCACGCCGTCGTGCCGCCCGGCCAGCTCGGTGAGCGCGTCCTGGAGCTGCTTGCCCATGGTGAGAGCCCGCTCGACCAGGCCCTCCTCCTCGTAGGTCTCCAGGATGCGGCGGGAGCGCACCATGTCGGTCAGGTTGCCGCCCCAGGTGGAGTTGATCCGCGACGAGACGGCGAACGCGTTGTCCGGCACCTCGTCCACGCGGCCGCCGGCCATGATGCCGCAGACCTGCGTCTTCTTGCCGAACGCGACGACGTCGGGGGAGATGCCGAGCTGCTGGTAGGCCCAGGCGGTGCCGGTGATCCCGGCGCCGGTCTGCACCTCGTCCATGACGAACAGCGCGTCGAACTCCCGGCACAGCTCCTGCATGCCCTGCAGGAACGACGGGCGGAAGTGGTGGTCGCCGCCCTCGCCCTGGATGGGCTCCATGATGAAGGCCGCGATGTCGTGCGGGCTGGCCTCGAACGCCGCGCGGGCGGCCCCGAGCGCCGCCGCCTCGGCGGCGTCCATGTCCTTGCCCTCCGCGATGTACGGCGAGGGGATGCGCGGCCAGTCGAACTTGGGGAACCGCGCGACCTTGCCCGGCTCCGTGTTCGTCAGCGACATCGTGTAGCCCGAGCGGCCGTGGAACGCGTGCTCCAGGTGCAGCACCTTGGTGCCGAGCTCCGGGGAGCGGCCGTTCGCCTCGTTGTGGCGGGACTTCCAGTCGAAGGCGACCTTGAGCGCGTTCTCGACGGCGAGCGCGCCGCCGTCGATGAAGAACAGGTGCGGCAGGGCGGGGTCGCCGAGCACCCGCGCGAACGTGTCGGCGAAGCGCGCCATCTCGACCGTGTAGATGTCGGAGTTGGACGGCTTGTTGATCGCGGCGGTGGCGAGCTCCTCGCGGAAGGCCGGGTCGTCGGCCAGGGCGGGATGGTTCATGCCGAGCGGCGAGGAGGCGAAGAAGGTGAACAGGTCCAGCCACTCGCGGCCGTCCCGCGCGTCGACGAGCGTGGAGCCGTGCGACCGGGTGAGGTCCAGGACCAGGTCGAACCCGTCGACCAGGAGGTGCTCACGAAGGGTGGGGAGCACAGCGGTGGGCTCAAGGTGTGTCGTCATGCTCGCAACGTAGGCAATGATCCTGCCAAATTTCAATGACTATGGAAAAGTTCCTGTCATCATCGGGTGAGCCGACGGCGGGTCGCGACCAGTTCCGCCGTCCCGAGTGCCAGCGTGGAACCGAGCATCACCAGGAGCGCCGCGGTCCAGCCGCCCGACGCCACGTGCACCGCGCCGATCACCGCGGGCGCCGACGCCGCCACCGCGTAGCCGAACGCCTGCACGGCCGCCACGGTCCGGCGGGTCTGGGCCACGGTGCGGCACTGCTGCGCGACCACCGTGAAGATCACGACGAAGTTCCCGCCCTGGGCGATCCCGGCGAGGCTCACCCACAGCAGCCACCACTGCGGTGCGAGCAGCAGGCCCGCCGGCAGCGACACCCACAGGACGCTCATCACCACGGCCGCGCCGCGCATCGGCACGCGGGCCGCCAGCGCGAGCGGGACCAGCACGCTGCCCACGATGGCGAGGCCCTGGAACGGCGCCGCGGCGTTGCCCGCGGTGGTCACCGACACACCCAGCAGGTCGCGCAGCAGCTCGGGCAGCCAGCCCGTCACCGCGAAGTACGAGAAGGACTGGCCCGCGAACGCCACGGTCAGCAGCCAGGTGATCGGCCGGCGCAGCACGCCGCCCCACGTCTCCTCGGGCCGCTCCACCAGGGGCGGCGCCGGGGTGCCGGTCGGGCCGTCGACCAGCGTCTCGGGCGGCGTCTCGCCGGGTGCGGCGCCGTCGTCGGCCCCGGACGTGCCCGGGCGCCGGACCGCGCGCCTGCCCTGCGGGTCCGGCAGACGGCGGGTGGTGACCTGCCACACCACGAGCGCGACCACCGCCACGACCGCCCACGACGCGATGGCGCCCCGCCAGCCGAGCAGTGCAGCGAACGGCGCGGTGAGCGACGTCGCGAACACCGAGCCCAGGTTCATCGTCGACGAGTACAGGCCCGTCGCCAGCGCCGTCCGCGCCGGGAAGTCCCGCGCGATGATCACCGGCACGACCACGTTGCCCACCGTGATGGCCGAGCCCAGCACGACCGTCCCCGCGAACGCCGCCACCACGCCCGCCGTGCCCGAGCCCGCCGACCGGATCAGCGTCCCCGCGATCACCCCGACCAGGGCGACCGTCACCGCCGCGTACGGCCCCACCCGGGCGATCAGCGTCGACGCAGCCGGCGCCACCACGCTGAAGCACAGCGCCGGGATGCCCACCAGGAGACCCGCGAGGGTCTGGTCGAGGCCCAGTCCGGCGGCGACGTCGGACATCACCGGCGGGAGGGATGTGATGGGGGTGCGCAGGTTCAGGGCGAAGACGAGGACCGCGACGAGCAGCGCGGAGCCGCCCGCCGCTGTGCGGATGTTGCTCATGATGCGTTCATTGTGCGTGACGGGGTCGGTTGGTTGCGCCGGGCGTCCATCACATCGCCACAGGGTGTGCCGTTCGTTACCTCGCCAGCCCAGGAGGGATTGCGGCATTCCCACTAGATTGGGCGACCGGTCACGACGGCAACAACTGAGGTGTGGAATGAACCAGCGGCAGGTCATCCCCGGGGTGGGGGCACTCGTCTGCGTGCTCGCGCTGTCCGGGTGCGGGTTCGATCTCGGCAAGAGGGACTACTCCGAGCCGCAGTTCGTGGGCTCCTACGTGGGGGACGGCGAGACGACCGTCGTCGCGCTCGGCGAGGACCGGACGTTCACCGCCACCGGGGTCCCCGACGAGCTGCTCGGCGCGGCGGCCCAGGGCGCTCCCGCCGAGATCGAGGGCACCTGGAAGTACAACTCGAGGAGCTCCGCGGACCACGTCGAGCTCACCGTCACCGACGCCGACGGGATGCCGGCGAAGCTCGGCGAGCTGCCGCTGTACGTCGCCGACGCCGACGACCTCTTCTTCCTGCCCGACCAGGTGGGGCGCGAGAAGGTCATGGTGACGCGGGACCGCTGACGGTCTGCGGCCGCCCAGGCTCTGCTCAGTCGTCGAACTGCGCTGTGACCGTGCGGAGCAAGGCAGCCAGCTGCGGGCGCTCGCCCGGGGACAGGGCGGTCAGCACCTTGGCCTCGATGTCGAGCAGGTCGCTCATCGCGGCGTCGACCCGGGCCAGACCCTCGTCGGTGAGCTCGACCAGCACGCCGCGGCGGTCGTCGGGGGAGCGGTGCCGCTGCACGAACCCGCGCGACTCCAGCCGGTCGATCCGGTTGGTCATGGTGCCGCTGGTCACCAGGGTCTGCGTGACGAGCGTGCCGGGCGACAGCCGGTAGGGCTCGCCGGCGCGGCGCAGCGCCGAGAGCACGTCGAACTCCCACGTCTCCAGGCTGTGCCGCGCGAACGCGGTGCGGCGCGCGAGATCGAGGTGCCGGGCCAGGCGGGACACCCGGCTGAACACCGTCAGCGGCTCGAGGTCGAGGTCCGGGCGCACGTGGTTCCACGCGGCGACGATGCGGTCGACCTCGTCGGCGGGACCTGTGTGCTCCATGGCGTGAGGCTACCGGATGTCTCGATATCAAGAATCTCGACAGGACACGTGGGCGCGGGCCATGGTCGGCGACGCCGTGACGACCGTAGGCTCATGCCTCGTGGGAACAGACATCAGGGTGCACGAGGTGTACGCCGGCCGGGTGCTGCAGGGCGCCGGGGCACGAGCCGTCGTGCCGGACGAGATCGAACGGCTCGGGGCGCAGCGGGTCCTGGTGGTGGCGGCGCCGTCGTCCGCCGAGACCGCGCAGGACCTGGCCACCGGCCTGGGGGAGCGGCACGCCGCGACCTTCGGCCGCCCGGCCCAGCACACGCCCGTCGAGGTGACCGCCGAGGCGCTGGCGCTGGCCCGCGAGGTGCGCGCGGACGCGCTCGTCGCGATCGGCGGCGGGTCGGCGATCGGGCTCTCCAAGGCGCTCGCGATCCGCACCGGCATGCCGCAGGTCGCCGTGCCCACCACCTACGCCGGGTCGGAGGCCACGCCCGTGCTCGGGGAGACCGAGGACGGCGTCAAGACGACCCGGCGCGACCCGGCGTTCGCCCCCGGCACCGTCGTCTACGACCCCGAGCTCACGCTCACCATGCCCCACGGGCTCACGCTCACGTCCGCGGTGAACGCGCTCGCGCACGCCGTCGAGGCGCTGTGGGACGCCGAGGCGAGCGCGGCGACCCGCGCCTACGGGGTCGAGGCCGCGGACGGCATCCTGTCCGCGCTCCCCGCCGTCCTGGACCGGCTGTCCGACGTCGACGCGCGGGCCCGGCTCCAGGAGGCCGCCTGGCTGGCGGGCGCCTGCCTCGCGCAGGCCCGGATGGGGCTGCACCACCAGCTCGCGCACGTGCTCGGCGGCACCTACGGCCTGCCGCACGCGGAGCTGCACACCCTGCTGCTGCCGCACGTCATGCGCTTCGACCTGGCCGCCGCCCCCGACGCCGCCGCCCGGTTGCGGCGCGTCGCCGACGGCGACCCGGCCGACGCCGTGGCAGCGCTCGCGGCCCGGCACGACGGCCCGACGACGCTCGGCGCGCTGGGCCTGCACCGCACCGCGCTGCGCGAGGTGGCCGAACGGGTCGCGGCCGCGCCCTACCCGAACCCGCGGCCGGTCACGGCCGACGCCGTGGAGGAGCTGCTGCTCGCTGCGTGGTGAGGGTCAGCCGGTGAGGGGCGGCCGGTGAGCGTCGGCCTGGTGGGCCTCAGGCCGCCCGGCGGCCCAGGAGGTGCGCCTGCGGGAACCCGCGCGCCGGGTCCTCGCCGGGCGCGATGATCAAGCGGGCGACCTCGGTCACGCCGCTGAGGCCGAGCAGCCCGGCGACGTGGTCGGGCGAGTATCGCCAGGCGGGCGACACCTTGTGGTCGAAGGGCTCGGCTGTCTCTGCGGCGCCGGGTGCGGCGTCGGGCGCGACGGCGTCCGCGGCGTCGAGCGCCTGGAACGACAGCAGGAGGTGGCCCCCGGGGGCGAGCACGCGGGCGAGCTCGGCGAGCGTCGCCGGGAGCGCGTCCGGCGGGGTGTGGATCACGGAGTAGTTCGCCAGCACCCCGGCGAGGCTGCCGGCCCCGACGCCGAGCGCGCCCATGTCGTTCATGTCGCCGACGTCGAACCGCACCCCCGGGCTCGCCTCGCGTGCGGCCGCCACGAGCCGCGGCGACAGGTCGACGCCGAACGCGTCGACGCCCCGGTCCCGCAGGTAGGCGGTCACGTGCCCGGGCCCGCAGCCGACGTCGGCCACCTGCCCGCCGCCGGACTGCCGGACCAGATCGGCGAACGCCCCGACCATGACGTGGTTCAGGGGCTGGCCGCCGAACGCCTCGCCGATGAACGCGGTGTAGGCCTCGGCCTTGTCGTCGTAGTCGGCACGGACGGCCGCGAGCTGCTCGGAAGACGTCACGCGCGGCAGCCTAGATCGTCCGATGTACTTGCTGAGGGCACGGACAGCCGTATGATGGCTGGTGCGACGGGCACTAGCCCTGAGAAGTGAGCCCGGGAGCCTACCCTTCAGGTGGGTGGCCCGGGCTTTGCGCTGTCAGGACACCTCGTGCAGCCGGGTGACCAGGGGCCGCACGCGATCGCGCCAGGAGCCGGCCCGCTGCCATGCCCAGGCGACCGCGTCAGCGGCCCAGAGCAAAGGTTCCTCATGACGATGCAGATGGTCGTAGCGGGTCTCGCTCTTGTGCAGCTCCTCGTACAACCACCTGCGGTCCTTGCTGACGACGCTCTCGTCGAGATCGAGGACGACCACACCGGCCTCCGCCGCGGCACAGCACTGCGCGAGCTTCCGGACGCACATCTCCCGTTGTTGCAGCCCGCGCCGCCCCGTGGACAGAACCACCATTGCCGTGACCTCGTGTGCGGTCAAGACGTCCAGGACGGCATGGCGTAGCTCGTCCCGCGCGCCGTTGAAGTGGACGCTGCGCCGTCCGCGGGGTCGGAGCTGGCGCAGCGCTCGGCGTAGGGACTGCAGGTGTTTGGGATGAACGAAGGCAGCTGCCATGAGGTAACCACGGGATTTCGACTCGTCGATGAAGACGTGGGCACGCCGCGGTAACTCATCAACGGTCTGGGGATCCGGTTTGTGGGGGTTGGAGTCGGTCGGCCGCACGGGCTTCCTGTCGTTGTGGATGCACGAAGGCGAGCCCCGGAATCTTGGGGCTCGCCTTCTCGTGCATGAACTCTATGGCGCTGGATGCTGTGCTGCCTGTTGGGCTGGCGGTCCGCCTCCAGGCCCTGCAGGCCACTGACTTTCGTTCAGGAATATGTCCGCTTCATGGCGGATGACGGCTCAGTTTCACCCTCAATATCACAGGGTGAAACAGGGTGCTCATTAAGCGTGAATATCCATTTCCCGTTGCAGAGTCCGGGTCGTGTGCTTAGCGTATGGAACGCGAACACTGTTCCGCTCACAGGTGATCATCCTGTGATTCCCGTTTTCCGGAAGGAAAAGCACATGTCTGTTGTTGACATCGTCTCGACCCTGCTCGACTCCCTCGGCATCACGCTGGCGCAGATCCGCGTCCTCCTGGGTTTCTGAGCAGGAAGTACGCCGCTCTGACGGCGTAAGCAACATCCCCAGCCAAAGCGAACACCTCCTGCGGAACAACGCAGGAGGTGTTCGTTCATTTGCGCCCGCGCAGACATTGTTGCCTCCGCGCAAACTGACTTGACGGCTCCGGGCATTTCACTGGTCTGCGGCAATTCGCCGGTCGTATTGACACCCGGTCAGCACAGCCCGGGGCGAGCCCGCGTCAGCGCGTCGTTCTGGTCAGGGTCGGCTTCTTCTCGATGTTGTGCAGGCCGTTCCACGCCAGGTTCACCAGGTGGGCCGCGACCTCGGTCTTCTTCGGGCTCCGCGCGTCCAGCCAGTACTGGCCCGTCAGCGCGATCATCCCGACCAGCATCTGCGCGTAGAGCGGGGCGGCCTTGGTGTCCAGCCCGTTCTGCCGGAACTGCGGCTCCAGGATCGCCTCGACCTGGGTGGCGACGTCGCCGATCAGGCTGGAGAACGTGCCGGTCGCCTGGGCGACGGGGGAGTCGCGCACGAGGATGCGGAAACCGTCCTCCGACGACTCGATGTAGTCCAGGAGGGCGAGCGCCGTCCGCTCCAGCAGCACCTTCGGGTGCCCGCCGGAGCCGAGCGCCCCGGTCAGGGCGTGGGTCAGGGCCTGCACCTCGCGGTCCACGACCACGGCGTAGATGCCCTCCTTGCCGCCGAAGTGCTCGTAGACCACGGGCTTGGACACCTCGGCGCGGGCCGCGATCTCCTCCACGCTGGTGCCCTCGAAGCCCTTCTGGGCGAACAGGCCGCGGCTGACCGTGAGCAGCTGCTCACGCCGCTGGCTGGCCGTCATGCGAGGTCGATGGGTACGTCGGTTTTCGGCGGCCATGGGGTTCATTGTGCCCGAGCGGCCGTTCCGGGCGTGTCGCGGGCGAGGTGCCGGGCCGGGGATGTGGCTGACGACTCCACGCCTCCGGCATGGGGCATGCCCCGGGACCTGGCAGACTGTTCACGGACGTGCGACGGTGGCACACGCCCGCTTCGGGTCACGACGGAGCCTCGCGCGCGCCCGGTCCGCCTTGGTGTAATCGGCAGCACAGAGGTTTTTGGTGCCTTTAGTCCAGGTTCGAATCCTGGGGGCGGAGCCATCCGGATCTGACGAACCCACCGATCGGAGCACTCGTGACCGAGACACCTCAGCCGGCAGCAGTGATCGTCCTCGCCGCCGGCCAGGGCACCCGCATGAAGTCAGCGCTGCCGAAGATCCTCCACCCGCTCGGCGGCAAGCCGATGGTGGGGCACGCGCTGGCCGCGGCCCGTGAGCTCGAGCCCGGGCAGGTCGCCGTGGTGGTCCGGCACGAGCGCGACCTCGTCGCCGAGGCCGTCGGCCGGCTCGACCCGGCCGCGATCCTCGTGGACCAGGACGACATCCCCGGCACCGGCCGCGCCGTGCAGTGCGCGCTCGCGGCGCTCGACTCCAAGGCCCAGGCTGCGTCCGCCGCGGCGGGCCTGGCCGACGGCGAGGTCGTGGGCGACGGCATCGAGGGTCCGGTCGTCGTCGTGGCGGGCGACGTGCCGCTGCTCGACGGCGCCACGCTCGGCCAGCTCCTGACGGCGCACCACGCGGACGGCAACGCCGTCACGGTGCTCACCACCGAGGTCGCCGACGCGACCGGCTACGGCCGGATCGTCCGCGAGAAGGACACGGGCGACGTGCTCGAGATCGTCGAGCACAAGGACGCGAGCGCGGACCAGCTCGGCATCCGGGAGATCAACTCGTCGGTCTACGTGTTCGACGCCGCCACGCTGCGCAGCGGGCTGAGCGGGCTGGACAGCAAGAACGCGCAGGGCGAGGTCTACCTGACCGACGTCGTCGCGTTCGCCCGCTCCGAGGGCCTGCACGTCCGCGCGCTGCTCGCCGACGACCCCATGCTGGTCGAGGGCGTCAACGACCGCGTGGCGCTCTCCGTCCTCGCCCGCGAGATGAACCGCCGTATCGTCGAGGAGTGGCAGCGCGCCGGCGTGACCGTGCAGGACCCGGCGACGACGTGGATCGACGTCGACGTCGAGCTCGCGCCCGACGTCACGCTCCTGCCCAACACGCAGCTCCAGGGCGCCACCGTGGTCGCCACCGGCGCCACGATCGGCCCGGACACGACGCTGACCGACGTCGAGGTCGGTCCCGGCGCCACGGTGATCCGCACGCACGGGTCGCTCGCCGTGATCGGCGAGGGCGCCTCCGTCGGCCCGTTCGCGTACCTGCGCCCCGGCACGAGCCTGGGCCGCAAGGGCAAGATCGGCACGTTCGTCGAGACCAAGAACGCCGAGATCGGCGAGGGCAGCAAGGTGCCGCACCTCTCCTACGTCGGTGACGCCGTGATCGGCGAGCACACCAACATCGGCGCGGCGTCGGTCACCGTCAACTACGACGGCGTGCACAAGCACCGCACCGTGATCGGCTCGCACGCGCGCACGGGCGCAGACAACATGTTCGTCGCACCCGTGACCGTGGGTGACGGCGCCTACACGGCTGCCGGGTCCGTGATCCGCCGCGACGTGCCCGCGGGCGCGCTCGGCGTCACGGCCGGGCAGCAGCGCAACATCGAGGGCTGGGTCGGCCGCCGTCGGCCCGGTACGGCGGCGGCGGACGCCGCGGCGTCCGCCAACGCGCCGTCGGGCCTCGGTGACCAGGCACAGCGTCAGCTTGCCCAGCAGAACGCAGCCGGGGCCCCCACGGCCCCGCAGGCCGCGGCCAGCCAGGCCGTCCCGGCCGACCAGGCCCCAGCTCCCGGGGCCGACGAGGAAGGAAAGTCGCACTGATGTCCAGCACCGTTCCCGGACCCAACCGCCACCCGCTCGTCCTGGCGGCGGGCCGAGCGCATCCCGAGCTGGCGAAGAACGTCGCGAAGGAGCTGGGCATTGACCTCCTGGGCGTGTCCGCCTACGACTTCGCGAACAGCGAGACCTACGTCCGCTTCAGCGACTCGGTGCGCGGCATGGACCTGTTCCTGCTCCAGTCGCACACCATGCCGGTCAACCAGTGGATCATGGAGCAGCTGCTCATGGTCGACGCCGCCAAGCGCGCCTCGGCGCACTCGGTCACCGTGGTCGCGCCGTTCTTCGGCTACGCCCGGCAGGACAAGAAGAGCCGCGGCCGCGAGCCGATCTCGGCCCGTCTCATCGCGGACATGTTCAAGACGGCGGGCGCGGACCGCCTGATGAGCGTGGACCTGCACACCGCGCAGATCCAGGGCTTCTTCGACGGGCCCGTGGACCACCTGTGGGCCATGCCGATCCTGGTCGACTACGTGCGAACGCGCGTCGACGTCGAGAACGTCACCGTCGTGTCGCCTGACGCCGGCCGCATCCGCGTCGCCGAGATCTGGGCGTCGAAGCTCGGCGGCGGCCCGCTGGCGTTCGTGCACAAGACGCGCGACGTCACGCGGCCCAACCAGTCCGTGGCCAACCGCGTCGTGGGCGACGTCCAGGGCCGGGACTGCGTGCTGGTGGACGACCTGATCGACACCGGCGGCACCATCGCCGAGGCCGTCAAGGTGATCATGGCCGCGGGCGCCAAGTCCGTGACCGTCGCGGCGACGCACGGCGTGCTGTCCGGACCGGCCGCGCAGCGGCTCACCGAGTGCGGGGCGCGCGAGGTCGTCGTGACCGACACCCTGCCGATCGAGGACGACCGCCGGTTCGACAACCTCAAGGTGCTCTCGATCGCGCCGCTGCTGGCCTCCGCGATCAACGAGGTGCACTCCGACGGCTCTGTGACCTCGCTGTTCGACGGCAACTCCTGATCCGCACCGCCGAGCGGGGCACTTGACTCAGACCCGGTCAACGGAGGACCGTGTCTTGACATCGATCTGGGAGGGTCAGTGACCGTCACCGTCGTGGTCCCCACGTTCAACGAGGGACCCAACGTCGCCGCGCTCACCGAGCGGCTCTGTGCCGCGTTCGGCGTGCTGCCCGACGACGGTCGCCGCTCCGGCGCCCCGAACGGACCCGAGGGCGGTCCCGCCCCGGTGGGGGCGCCCGAGCTCGCCGAGATCCTCTTCGTCGACGACTCGACCGACGACACCCCCGACCGCATCCGCGAGGTCGCGGCCGCCGCGCCCGTCCGGGTGCGGCTGCTGCACCGGGAGAAGCCGGAGGGCGGGCTGAGCGGCGCCGTCGTGGCCGGCCTGCGCACCGTGACCACCGAGTGGGCCGTGGTGATGGACGGCGACCTGCAGCACCCGCCCGAGCTGGTGCCCGCGCTCGTGACGCGCGGCCGGGAGTCCGGCCTCGACCTGGTGGTCGCCTCCCGCTACACGGGCGACGGCGACGCCGGGGGCCTGGACGGCTGGTGGCGGCACGGCGTCTCGATCGCCTCCGCCCTGCTCGCGCGCTCCATGTTCCCGGTGCGGCTGCGGAACGTCACCGACCCGCTCACGGGCTTCTTCGCCGCCCGCGTGGGGAGCCTGGACCTCGACGCCCTGCACCCGCGGGGCTTCAAGATCCTGCTGGAGCTGCTCGCACGCAACACCCTGGCCGTCGGCGAGGAGCCGTTCGTCTTCGGCGAGCGGTACGCGGGGCACTCCAAGGCGACCTTCAAGACCGGCCTGCGCTACCTCGAGCAGCTCGCGGCGCTGCGGTTCGGTCGGATGTCGCGGTTCGCGATCATCGGCGGCTTCGGCGCCGTGCTCAACGTGCTCATCCTGTGGCTGCTCACCGCCTTGAGCGTGCACTACGTGCAGGCCGCGGTGATCTCCGCCGTCGTGACGATCCTGATCAACTTCCTGCTGCAGGAGCGGTTCGTGTTCCGCGACCTGCGCAACGAGGGACGCGGCGTCTGGACGCGGTTCGCGCACTCCTTCGCGTTCAACGGCACCGAGGCGGCGATCCGCCTGCCCGTGCTGTGGTGGCTGGTCGAGCACACGGGCATGTGGCCCGTCCTGGTGCAGGCGGTGACGCTCGTCGTCGCGTTCCTGCTGCGGTTCGTCTTCCACGTGCAGGTCGTCTACAAGCCCCGGCGCACGCAGCCGGGGATCGGCGTCACACCGCCTCTCGGTGCGGACCGGGCCGACGAGCGGGTACAGTAGTCAGGTTGCCTCGGCGAGGGACGCCTGACGGCCGCGGCGGGACCAGATCCCGCAAGCTACGCGGTCGGCGTCCGTGATCGACTGGGCGGCCGTCGGCGGCCCGCGGCGGAGTTCTCCTCCTGCACCTCGCCCCACGTGCCCGCTCCGCGCCCGTCACGTGTCCCGCGCCGACGCAGCCGCCATCTTCGAGTTGCACACACAGACCTTCCAGGAGTGAGTTCCCATGGCCGAGATCAAGCTCGCCGCCGAGTCCCGCACCGAGTTCGGCAAGGGCGCGGCCCGCCGCATCCGCCGCGACAACAAGATCCCCGCCGTCCTGTACGGGCACGGCACCGACCCGGTGCACGTGACCCTGCCGGGCCACGAGTCGATGCTGGCCCTGCGCCAGACCAACGTCCTGCTCTCCATCGAGCTGGACGGCAAGGGCCAGCTGGCCGTCGCCAAGGACATCCAGCGCGACCCGGTCCGCAACATCATCGAGCACATCGACCTGCAGGTCGTGCGCGCCGGCGAGAAGATCACGGTCGACGTCACCGTGAACATCGTGGGCGAGTCGGCCCCGGGCACCATCCACCTGGTCGAGGAGCAGACCCTGTCGGTCGAGGCCGAGGCCACGCACCTGCCCGAGTCGGTCGAGGTCTCCATCGAGGGCCTGGAGAACGGCGCGCAGGTGCACGCCGGCGAGGTCACCCTGCCGGAGGGCTCGACGCTGCTCACCGACCCGAACGCCGTCGTCGTGCTCGTCACCGAGCCGCGCGGCGAGGCCAGCCCGGACGAGGCCGAGGAGTCGGCGGCGTCCGCCGCTTCGGCCACGGAGTCGTCCTCGGAGGCCTGAGCCCCTCCAGCGAGCCACAGCGTCCCGGCCTGAGCCGGACGTACCGGGCCGAGGTGGAACTTCCTGGCGCGCGCACGAGAGGATCGTGCGCGGCGCGGGTTCCACCTCGGCCCGTCCTGGTGAAAGGAACGTGACATGAGCGACCGGCCCTGGCTCGTCGTCGGGCTCGGCAACCCCGGCCCCAAGTACGCCGGCAACCGGCACAACGTGGGGCAGATGGTGCTGGACCTGCTGGCCGAGCGCACCGGCGCGCGCTTCTCCAAGCACGCGCGGGCCCAGGCCGTCGTCGCGGAGGCGCGGCTCGGGGTGCTGCCCGGCGGGGCGCCGGGCCCCCGGGTGATCCTGGCCAAGCCGACCACGTACATGAACACGTCCGGCGGCCCCGTCAGCGCGCTCGCCAAGTACTACGACATCGAGCCCGACCACGTGGTCATGGTGCACGACGAGGTGGACATCCCCTTCGACACCATCAAGCTCAAGGTCGGCGGCGGCGAGGGCGGCCACAACGGCCTGCGCGACACCACCAAGGCGCTCGGCACCAAGGAGTACCACCGGGTGCGCGTCGGCGTGGGCCGCCCGCCCGGCCGCATGGACACCGCCGACTACGTGCTCCGCGACTTCAGCGGCACGGAGAAGAAGGACCTGCCGATCCTGGTGGACGACGCCGCCGACGCCGTCGAGATGCTGCTCACCGAGGGTCTGCTCGCGGCCCAGGGCAAGTTCCACGTCGCCAAGGCCTGATCCCGCTCACCTGTCAGACCCCCAGGTCCCTCCCGTGACCTGGGGGTCTGACACGTTCTGCCGGGCCTTTCGGGACCGGGTGAACCGGGGGTGATCATCCCGTTTCGACACGACGTAACGGGTATCTGCGCTCCTAGGGTGTCGATGTGGGCAGCACCTTCGCACTTTCGTCACACCGGGTCCGCCAGGGCCGTCGTCCTCTGGCGGCCTTCGTCGTCGCCGTCCTCGCGGTCTCCTCAGCACTGCTGACGGTGGCACCCGCGGCGACCGCCGAGCCCTGCGCTCCCGGAGGCAACCCGATCGTCTGCGAGAACTCGAAGCCCGGCACCTCTCCCCAGGTCTGGGACATCGAGGGCGCCGGCGATCCCAGCATCCAGGGCTTCGCGACCCAGATGAGCACCGACGCCGGCAACCGGGTCGACTTCAAGATCGACACCGACGCCCGGAACTACACGGTCGACATCTACCGCACCGGTTGGTACCAGGGCCTGGGCGCCCGCAAGATCGACTCGGTCACGCCGAGCGGGACCCTGCCGCAGAACCAGCCGGAGTGCGGCTGGGACGTGACCACCGAGCTGGTCGACTGCGGGAGCTGGGCCGTCTCGGCGGGCTGGAACGTCCCGGCGACGGCCGTGTCCGGCGTCTACGTCGCCCTCCTGACGCGGACGGACAACGGCGGCCAGAGCCACATCACGTTCGTCGTGCGCGACGACGGCTCCACCTCCGACATGGTCTTCCAGACCGCGGACACCACCTGGCAGGCCTACAACACGTACGGCGGTTCCAGCTTCTACTCGGGCGGCGCCAACAACCGCGCGTACAAGCTCAGCTACAACCGCCCGTTCGCGACCCGCGGCCTGGAGCGCGGCCGCGACTTCTACTTCAGCTCCGAGTACGCGATGGTGCGCTTCCTGGAGCAGAACGGCTACGACGTCACGTACATCGCGGGGGCCGACACCAGCCGCGACGGCGCCCGCCTGCTCAACCACAAGACGTTCCTCTCGGTGGGGCACGACGAGTACTGGTCGGGCCCGCAGCGGGCCGCCGTCGAGCAGGCCAGGGACGCCGGCGTGCACCTCGCCTTCTTCGCCGGCAACGACGTGTACTGGCGCACGCGCTGGGAGCCCTCGACGGCCGGCCCGTCGACGAGCTACCGCACCCTGGTCTCGTACAAGGAGACGTGGGGCAACGCCAAGATCGACCCGTCCAGCGAGTGGACCGGGACCTGGCGCGACCCCCGGTACGCCGGCACGTCGGCCGGCGCGGGCCGCCCCGAGAACGCGCTCATCGGCACCCTCTACACGACCAACTACTCCGACCTGCCGGTCACCGTCCCAGCGGAGGAGGGCGACCTGCGGATCTGGCGGAACACCGGGCTCGACGCCCTGCCCGCCGGGACGTCCCAGGCGCTGGCGCAGCACACCGTCGGGTACGAGTCCAACGAGGACCTCGACAACGGGTCGCGGCCACCGGGCCTGATCCGCATGTCGAAGACCGTCGGCGAGGTACCCGAGTACCTGCAGGACTTCGGCAACGTGGTGGCGGCCGGCACGACCACGCACACCATCACCATGTACAAGGCGGCCAGCGGCGCGCTCGTGTTCTCGGCCGGCACCGTCCAGTGGGCGTGGGGCCTGGACCAGACGCACGACGGGAACGGCGCCCCGGCCGACTCCCGGATGCGCCAGGCCACCGTGAACCTGCTCGCGGACATGGGCGTCCAGCCGGACACGCTCGCCTCCGGCATCACGCCGGCGACGAAGTCCACGGACACCACGGCGCCGACGACCCAGATCACCAGCCCCGCCGCGCAGACCCAGGTCGGCGGCGGCTCCCGGGTCACGGTGAGCGGCACGGCGTCCGACACCGGCGGCCGCGTGGCCGGCGTGGAGGTCTCGCTCGACGGCGGCGGCACCTGGCACCCCGCGAACGGGCGCGCGAGCTGGACGTACACCGGTCAGGTGTTCGGGACCGGCACCGTCGAGCTGCGGGCGCGGGCGACCGACGACAGCGCCAACATCGGCACCGCCGTCAGCCGCAACGTGCAGGTCGCCTGCCCGTGCAACGTCTTCGGCGACGGGCCGCCTCCGAACGGGGCCGCCGACGACTCGTCCGCGGTCGAGCTCGGCCTGCGCTTCACCGCGGCCGACGACGGCTACGTCAGCGGCGTCCGCTTCTACAAGGCCGCCGGCAACACCGGGGTGCACCAGGGCACGCTGTGGAGCGCCGCCGGCGCCCAGCTCGCCCGCGTGCAGTTCTCGGGGGAGTCGGCCACCGGGTGGCAGACGGCGTCGTTCACCACGCCCGTCCCCGTCCTCGCGGGGCAGAAGTACGTGGTCTCGTACACCGCGCCCAACGGCAACTACGTCTCGACCCCCTGGGCCTTCCAGTCGAAGGGCCGCTCCGCCGGCCCGATCACCGTCGAGGGCGGGTTCGGGGCCGCGCCCGCGGGCCTGTACGGCGCGCCGGGCACCGTCCCCACCGAGTCGTGGGACAACTCCGCCTACTACGTGGACCCGGTGTTCACGGCGACGGACAACTCGGCGCTGCGTGTCGCCACGCGGGCCCCCGTGGCCAAGGAGGTGAGCGTGCCGCTGAACGCCCCGGTGCGCGCCTCCTTCTCCAAGAACGTCGTCGCCTCCTCGATCGGCGTCGTGGTCAAGGACGCCGCGGGTGCCACGGTGCCCGGCACGGTCTCCTACGACGCGCCGACCCGCACCGCCACCTTCACGCCGTCCGCCGCGTGGGCCGGCTTCGTGGAGCACACGGTGACGGTCACCGCGCAGTCGGTCGACGGGCTCCCCGTGTCCGAGGGTGGCACCTGGAGCTTCCGCACCGTGCGGCCGCCGTCGACCGTGTGCCCGTGCGGCCTGTACGACGACACCGTGGTGCCGGACATCACCGCCGCGGCGGACCCGGACGCCGTGGTGCTGGGCACCCGGTTCTCCCCGACCGCGGCCGGCAAGGTCTCCGGGATGCAGTTCTGGAAGTCGACGCAGATGGAGGGTCCGTTCGTGGCGACCCTCTGGGGCCCCTCCGGGCAGCTCGCCCAGGCGACGATCACCGACCCGGTGGCGCAGGGCTGGCAGGAGGTCGTGTTCGACACCCCGGTCGACGTCACGGCGGGCCAGGAGTACACGGTGAGCTACCGGGCGCCGTCCGGCGCCTACCCGGCGACGCTCGGCGGGCTCGGGGCCGCGCGGACCGTCGGGAAGCTGAGCACGCCGCAGAACGCCGGCGTCTACACCTACGGCACCGGGCGCCCGACGACGGCGGTCTCGACCGCCTACCTCGTCGACGTCCAGTTCGAGCCCGCCGCGTCCACCCCGACGATCGTGTCGCGGACGCCGTCGGCCGCCGCCGTCGACGTGCCGGTGGACACCGACGTGTCGGTGACCGCCTCGGAGGCCCTCGCCTCGGGGACCACGCTCACCCTGGCCGGACCCGGCGGCCAGGCCGTCGCCGGGACGCTCACCCGGAACGGCGCGACGGCGACGCTGGCGATCACCAGCGACCTCACCGCGGGCGCCACCTACACGGCGTCCTTCACCGGGAAGACCGCGGCGGGCGTCACGGTCGGCCCTGCGACGTGGACGTTCACCACGCAGGCGGCCGCGGGCTCGTGCCCGTGCTTCGTCTTCGGCAGCGCGGTACCTCCGATCGCGGCCGCCGACGACGGCGCGGCCGTGGAGCTGGGCACCCAGTTCTCCGCCGACCGGGCCGGCTCGATCACGGCGGTGCGGTTCTACCGGGGCCCGGGCAACACCGGGCCGCACACGGTGACGGTGTGGTCGGCCTCCGGGACGGCCCTGGCGTCCGCCGTGGGGCCGTCGGGCGGGGCGGAGGGCTGGCAGACGGTCCAGCTCGCGCAGCCGGTCCCGGTCACCGCGGGGACCACGTACGTGGTGTCGTACCTCGCGCCGCAGGGCCGGTACGCGGCCGGGCAGGGGTACTTCGCGCAGGCGCGGACCGTCGGGCCGCTGACCGCCCCGGTGGACGCCGGACGGTACGCCTACGGCGGCGGGTTCCCGCAGTACTCGTGGCTCAGCACCGGGTACTGGGTCGACCCCGTGTTCGTCGCCCAGTGACCCAGGGCTGAGGCGCTGACACCGAGCTGACAGACACACAGAGCGGCGCCGTCCTCCTCCGGGAGGACGGCGCCGCTTCGTGCGTCTCGGGTGGCGGGCGGCTCAACGCGCCCGGGCCGGTCAGCCGGCCGTCAGCGTGGCCAGCAGCTCGACGTCGCAGCCCTTGCGCTTCGGGGAGGCCACCAGCACGACGGTGCCGTCGTCCCGCTCCAGGGTCACGGTGGTGCGCTCGGGGCCGGCGGTGGTGCCGGTCTCGGCGAAGCCCCCGGTCGTGAACCACGAGCGGTAGCCGAGCAGCACGTCGGTGCAGCCGTCCTTCGTGGTGACGTCGAGGGCCACCTGGAACCGTCCGCCCTGCCCGGTCACCGAGCTGGTGTCGACGGTGGCGTCGTCCGGCACCCGCACGACGTCGGCGGGGAACTGGGCCACCAGGCCCGAACCGTCGCCGGTCCGCTGGGAGCGGCTCATCCGGCCGGCCGCGGGGATCTGGGCGACGCGCTCGCCGGGCGAGGCGCCCGCCTTCCCGGACGTGGCGGGCGGGGCGAGCTCGCTGCCGTCGCCGCCGCTCTGCCCGCCGCTGCCGCCGTCCGGCATGGGCACGGTCTGCCCGTCCTCCTGGGGGTCCACCTCCGCCTCCGCCGAGGGCGGGGCGGTCGGCGTGGTCGCGCCGTCGTCCGGCGCGCCGGAGCCGGTGGCGCTCGGCTCGGGGGACGACGACGTCGTCGCACCCGGCCCCTGCGCCGCCTCGTCCGGTCCGGCCGCGGACGGCGAGGCCGTGCAGCCGGTCAGCGCGAGGACCGCGGCCAGCAGCGGGGCGGTCGCGAGCGGCACGGCGTGCCGCGGGGCGAGCCGCGGCGACGCGGCGGGCCGGCCGGGGGCCGGTGTCATCGGGCGGGTACTGCTCCTGCGGGTGCGGGTCGTGCGCATGGTGTCATCCCCTGACCACGCTCGGGGACCAGGCCTGCGGGATGGCGACGACCGGTGCGGTCGCGCCGTCCGCGGGCAGGGCCCAGACGTCGGTGGTGCCGGGCTCGTCGGCGCGGGGCAGCCCGTAGAGCAGCGTCGCGTCGTCGAGCCAGGCGATCTGGTCGTCCACGTTGCGCTCCTCGCCGTCGAGCACGGTGGTCTCCATCGTGTCGAGGTCGAGCACCGCCGGGGTCCAGTGCGGAGTCGCGGCGCCCGGCTCGCGGGCGTCGTGCTTGAAGGCCAGACGGGTGCCGTCCGGCGACAGGGAGGGGCACTCCACGCCGTCGAGCAGCGTGACCAGGGTGCGTTCGTCCAGGTCGCCGCGCGCGAGCCACGTGCGGCCCAGCGACTGCGACTGGACCGTGGCGTAGAAGGTGGTCTCGTCGGCGAAGGTCACGCCCCACACGTTCCGGTCGACGGGGGCGATGCGCTCGCCGTCGACCAGCAGCGTGAAGTCCTCGAGGTTGCCGGACACGTCCGAGCCGTCGGCGCGGTGCACGGTCGTCTCCGTGGAGAAGCCCGTGGCGGCGTAGGAGTGGCCCGTCACGAACGAGGTGGTGGCCACGAGGCCCTCCGGCGACAGCCGGGTGCGGCTCGGGATGCCGGGCAGGGGCCAGCTCGCCGTGGTCTGCCACGCGTCGTCGAGCACCTCGGCCGCGTAGGACGTGACGACGCCGCGCTTGGTGTGCAGGCACACGGTCGTCTCGCCGTCGGTGTCCACCCGGTCGCACACGGCCGGCGTCACCTCGCGGGGCCCCGCGAGGTCGTCCAGCGCGACGGCGGACACGCGGCCGTACAGCTCGCCGGGCTCGGTGCCCCGGAACAGGACGTGCGGGCCGTCGAGCACGTCGTCGGCCACCTCGACCTGGCTCGGCGCGGCCTGGTCGGCCTGCGCGCGCACGACCTCGGTCGTGACGTACCAGCCCGTGCCGGCCAGGACGACGGCGGTGAGCAGGCCGAACCCCGTCCAGCGGGTCGCGTGGGGGCTCATGCGGGCGACTTCCGCAGCAGGAAGGCGCAGACCGGGAGGGCGATCACGAGCGCCGCCGTCGCGATCCACAGCGCGTCGGTCCGGCCCGTCGCGTACCAGAGCACGCCGAACCCGGCGGAGGCGACCATCCGGGCGACGGCCGTGACCGTCTGCGCCGTGCCGATCGCCGTGCCGCGCACCGCCGCGGGGACCAGCGCGCTGGTCAGGGCCGACAGGACGCCGTCCGTCGCGGCGTAGAAGGCGCCGAGCAGGACCAGGGCGACCACCGTCGTCGTCGCGCCCGCGAACGGAGCGGCCGCGCAGGCGTAGGCGGCCGCGAGCAGCAGGTGCCCCCAGACCAGGACGCGCCCGCGGCCGACGCGGTCGGCGAACCGGCCCACCGGCACCGCGAGCAGCATGTAGACGGCGTTCGTGCCGACGTACAGGAGCGGGAACCACTGGGTCGCGAACCCGTCCCGGTCCTGCAGGGCGAGGTAGACGAACCCGTCGCCCACGGTCAGCAGGCCGAGCAGCCCGGCGACGACGAGGAGGCGCACCGTGGCGCCGC
Organism: Promicromonospora sukumoe; assembly: GCF_014137995.1. Taxonomy (NCBI): domain Bacteria; kingdom Bacillati; phylum Actinomycetota; class Actinomycetes; order Micrococcales; family Promicromonosporaceae; genus Promicromonospora; species Promicromonospora sukumoe. The sequence continues at coordinate 778,681 of NZ_JACGWV010000002.1, read as the reverse complement.
CGCGCAGGAAGCTCCACGAGAACGGCCGTCCGGCGAGCTCCAGGCCGCCGGGCGCGTCGCACGTGCAGCCCTTGCACTTGGGCAGCCCGCGGGTCTCGCGGGTGCGGTGGGTCTTCAGCCAGGCCGCCTGCCGGGGCCGCAGGTCGGGGACCAGGAGCACGAGGGCGCCGACGCCGAGCACCGCGGCGCCCAGCGAGATCACGAAGACCGTGGTGTACCCGTCCGGGATGGCCCAGAGCACGATGAACGCGAGCAGCGGGCCGAGAGCGGCCCCCGCCGTGTCCAGGGCCCGGTGCACGCCGAAGGAGCGCCCGAGGTTGCGCGGGTTGGCCGACGCCGCGATCAGGGCGTCGCGCGGGGCCGTGCGGATGCCCTTGCCCACGCGGTCCGTGACGACCAGGCTCGCGATGGCGGGCAGTCCCGCGGCGAACAGCAGGCCGACCCGGGTCAGGGCGGACAGCCCGTAGCCGACGGCGGCGACCCACTTGGGCCGGTCGGTACGGTCGGCGGCCCAGCCGCCGGCCACCCGGACCAGCGCGCCGGCGCCCTGCACGAGGCCGTCGACCACGCCGTACGCGACCACGGACAGGCCGAGCGCCGCCGTGACGTAAAGCGGCAGGATCGCGGTGACCGCCTCGGACGAGACATCCGTCAGGAAGCTCACCACACCGAGGGTCACGACGGTCGACGAGACCCGCCCGGTACGGCGGCGCGCGGCGTCCTGCCGAGCGGGTGGTCGTGTGCCCGGCCGGTCGGGGGACGGATTTCCGGCCTGTGTGCCGGTCCCTCCCGGAGCAGCGCGGAGGAGCCCTGACATGTCGCTCAGGCTACGACCGGGGTCCCAGGTCAGGACTGGTCAGACAGGGGTGAACTGCGTTTCTCACCCGGGTGAGGCGGGGCGGCCCTAGACGTGTCAGACCCACAGGTCACCCGGGGGACCTGTGGGTCTGACACGGGGCGCTCAGCGGCGCTCAGCGGCCCGTTAGCCACTCGGGCGGGGCGAACAGCCAGCGCAGGCCGATCCGGGGGGCCAGCGCGCCCAGGCCCAGGCCGACGGCGATCGCCGCCGCCCAGAGCAGCACCGGCAGCACCTGCGACTGCGGTGCGGGCACCCAGATCCCGTTGCTGTAGAGCAGGAAAAGCAGGTAGAGCACCACGGAGGTGTGGGTGACGAAGACCGGCAGCGTGCGCGCGCCGAGCCAGCGCAGCCCGAGCGCGCCCGGCACGCGGGAGGCCAGCACGCTCACGGCCACCCCGGCCGGCACGCCGGCGACGTTGGCCAGGAGGTAGAGGCCGGGCATGTCGGCGAGGCCGAGCTGGCGCACCGTGACCTGGATGCCGAGCCACAGGGCCACGGCGCCCACTGCCCAGAGCCACGTGACCCGCTCGGCGAACCGTTCGAGCCACGGCCGCAGGTGCAGGCCCGCGAGGAAGAACACGGCGAACTGGGCCGTGCCCCGCCACGCGATGCTCTCCGGCTCCCAGCCGGCCAGCGCCCACCCGCTGACGGCCGCGGCCGCGAGGAGCTGCACCCACCAGGGCACCCGGCGCAGCGCCCGCGCGACCACGAAGAACGCGGCCAGCGTCCAGAGGAACCAGAGCTCCGACCGGGGGGCCAGCAGCGACCAGGTGAGCTCGTCCGCGAGGATGCCCCAGTCGGCGTCGGCCACCTGGTAGTAGCCCGTGACCAGGCGGACCACCAGGGAGATGGGCTCCCAGAGCACGAACACCCAGGCGAAGTACAGGAGCTTGCCGCGGGCCAGCCGGGACCACGGCACGGTCGTCCACTTGCCGGCGAACATCCCGGCGACGGCGAAGAACAGCGGCATCCGCAGGCTGCGCAGCGTCTCGTTCACCTCGCGCAGCACGCTCACCTCGTAGCCCGTCGACCACGTCCAGTTGGTCGCGTGGTAGAGCACCACCAGCCCGATGGCCAGGCCGCGCGCGGCGTCGGGCCAGTCGAGCCGGACGGCGGAGCGGGGCGCGGCGGCGCGTCCCGGGGCGGGTGTGCCGTGCCGCGGGGTACCGGAGGGGGTGAACATCGCCGGTCATCGTAGGACAGAGCGGGACGGAAGGCACGGCCAGAGCGGTGTCAGTGCCCAGGAGTAGCCTGGGACCCAGCCCCTCACCCATGCCCCTACCCCGGGTCGTGCCCGTGAAGGGCCCGTCGTCGTGCGCCCTCGAAGGACAGAACCCATGAACCTCACCGGCCTGCTCCCCACTCTTCTGCGTGATCCCGGCGCGTCCGCCGCCGTGGAGCACGTGCGCGCCCGCGGCTTCGTGGACGTGGTGGGCCCGGTGGGCGTACGCCCGCCCCTGCTGGTGGCGGCGTCCGAGCAGCGCCCCCTGGTGGTGGTGACGGCGACGGGCCGCGAGGCCGACGACCTGGCCGCGAGCCTGCGCGGCTACCTCCCCGAGGACCGGGGCGACGAGGTCGCCGTGCTCCCCGCCTGGGAGACCCTGCCGCACGAGCGGCTCAGCCCGCGCGCGGACACCGTGGCCAAGCGGCTCGCGGTGTTCCGCCGGCTCGCGCACCCGGCCGAGGGGCACGGCCAGGCGAGCACGATCCGGCTCCTGGTGATGCCGGTGCGCGCCCTGCTCCAGCCGGTCGTCGAGGGGCTGGGGGAGCTGGCGCCCGTCCAGCTCGAGACCGGCACCACCGCCGACCTGACCGACGTCGCCGAGCGGCTCACCGCCGCCGCGTACACGCGGGTCGACATGGTGGAGCGGCGCGGCGAGTTCGCGGTGCGCGGCGGCATCCTGGACATCTTCCCGCCCACCGAGGACCACCCGCTGCGGTGCGAGTTCTGGGGCGACGAGGTCACGGAGATCCGTTGGTTCGCCGTGGCCGACCAGCGCAGCCTGGAGATCGCCGAGCACGGCGTCTGGGCCCCGCCGTGCCGCGAGATCCTGCTGACCGACGCCGTGCGGGCCCGCGCCGCCGACCTCGTGGAGACCCTGCCGGGCGCGGTCGAGATGCTCGACAAGCTCTCCGCCGGCGTGGCCGTCGAGGGCATGGAGTCGCTCGCGCCGGTGCTGGTGGACCGCATGGTCCCCGTCCTGGAGCTGGTGCCCGACGACGCGCTGCTCGTGGTGAACGAGCCCGAGCGCGTGCGGCGCCGCGCCCACGACCTGGTGGCGACCACCGAGGAGTTCCTGGCCGCCGCCTGGACCGGCGCGGTGGCCGGCGGGGCGGCCCCGATCGACCTGTCCGCGGCGTCCTTCGAGACCTTCGCCGAGGTGCGCGAGATCGCGGCCCGGCGCGGCCTGGGCTGGTGGACCCTGTCCGCCTTCACGCAGGACACCGAGCTCACCGACGGGTCGGACGACGCGTCGTCGGGCGCCGACGAGACCGTGCTCACCGTCAGCGCGCGCGACGTCGAGTCCTACCGCGGCGACCTCGCCCGCGCCCTGGACGACGTGCACGGGCTGCAGGTCGCGAGCTGGCGGCTCGTGCTGACCACCGAGGGCCACGGGCCGGCCAAGCGCATGACCGAGCAGCTCTCCGCGGCCGGCACCGCGGCCCGGCTCGCGGTGTCGCTGGAGGAGGAGCCCGAGCCCGGCGTCGTGCACGTGCTCGCGGGCGGCGTCGGCAAGGGCTTCGTGGCGCCCGACCTCCAGCTCGCGGTCTTCTCCGAGCAGGACCTGACCGGGCGCGCCGGCTCGGGCACGCGCGACATGCGCAAGATGCCCAGCCGGCGCCGCAACGTCGTGGACCCGCTCCAGCTCAAGGCCGACGACTTCGTGGTGCACGAGCAGCACGGCGTCGGCCGGTTCGTCGAGATGGCGCAGCGCACCATGGGCACCGGCGGCAACCGGGCCACCCGCGAGTACCTCGTGATCGAGTACGCGAGCAGCAAGCGCGGCCAGCCGGGTGACCGGCTCTTCGTGCCCACCGACCAGCTCGACCAGGTCACCAAGTACACGGGCGGAGAGTCGCCGTCGCTGTCCAAGATGGGCGGCGCCGACTGGAAGAACACCAAGGCCAAGGCCCGCAAGCACGTCAAGGAGATCGCGAGCGAGCTGATCCGGCTCTACAGCGCGCGCATGGCGACGCAGGGTCACGCCTACGGCCCCGACACCCCGTGGCAGCGCGAGCTGGAGGACGCCTTCGCCTACGTGGAGACGCCCGACCAGCTCGCGACCATCGACGAGGTCAAGGCCGACATGGAGAAGTCCGTGCCGATGGACCGGCTGGTCTGCGGCGACGTCGGCTACGGCAAGACGGAGATCGCCATCCGCGCGGCCTTCAAGGCCGTGCAGGACGGCAAGCAGGTCGCCATCCTGGTCCCCACGACGCTCCTGGTGCAGCAGCACTTCGAGACCTTCTCCGAGCGGTACACCGGGTTCCCCGTGAACGTGCGTGCGCTCAGCCGCTTCCAGTCCGCCAAGGACTCCGAGGAGACGCTCGCCGGCCTCAAGGACGGCAGCGTCGACATCGTCATCGGCACGCACCGCCTCATCACCGGCTCCGTCGCCTTCAAGGACCTGGGCCTCGTGGTCATCGACGAGGAGCAGCGCTTCGGCGTCGAGCACAAGGAGACGCTCAAGCAGCTCCGCACCAACGTCGACGTGCTCGCCATGTCCGCCACCCCCATCCCGCGCACCCTGGAGATGGCGGTCACCGGCATCCGCGAGATGTCCACGCTGGCCACCCCGCCGGAGGAGCGCCACCCCGTGCTCACCTACGTGGGCGCCTACGAGGAGAAGCAGATCGCGGCCGCCCTGCGGCGCGAGCTGCTGCGCGAGGGCCAGGTCTTCTACGTGCACAACAAGGTGGAGACCATCCAGCGCGCCGCCGGCCGGCTCGCCGAGCTCGTGCCCGAGGCCCGGATCGGCGTGGCCCACGGCAAGATGAGCGAGCACCAGCTCGACCAGGTGATCCGCGCCTTCTGGGAGAAGGAGCTCGACGTCCTGGTCTGCACCACGATCATCGAGACCGGCCTGGACATCTCCAACGCCAACACCCTGATCCTGGAGCGCTCCGACATGCTGGGCCTGTCCCAGCTGCACCAGCTCCGCGGCCGCGTCGGCCGCGGGCGCGAGCGCGCCTACGCCTACTTCCTGTACCCGCCCGAGAAGCCCCTGACCGAGACGGCGCACGACCGGCTCGCCACCATGGCCGCCCACACCGACCTCGGCGCGGGCATGCAGATCGCCATGAAGGACCTCGAGATCCGCGGCGCGGGCAACCTGCTGGGCGGCGAGCAGTCCGGGCACATCGCCGGCGTCGGCTTCGACCTCTACGTCCGCATGGTCGGCGAGGCCGTGTCCGCGTTCCGCGGCGACCGCGAGGAGGAGACCCCCGAGGTCACCATCGAGCTGCCCGTCGACGCCCACCTGCCCGAGTCCTACATCGCCACCGAGCGGCTGCGGCTGGAGGCCTACAAGAAGATCGCGACCGCGCACGACGCCGGGGCGCTCGCGGAGGTCCGTGCCGAGCTCACCGACCGTTACGGCGTGCTGCCCGACGTCGCCGCCGCGCTGTTCGACGTCGCGGACTTCCGCAACCACGCGCGCGACGCCGAGCTCACGGACATCACGGCGCAGGGCAAGTACATCCGGTTCGCGCCGGTGAACCTGCCCGAGTCGGCGCAGCTCCGCCTCAAGCGGCTCTACCCGGGCACCATCCTCAAGCCGGCCATCCGCGCGGTCCTGGTGCCGTTCCCGACCACCGCGCGGATCGGCGGGCGCCCGCTGCGCGGGACCGAGGTGCTGGAGTGGGCGCGCGGCCTCATCGACGCCGTGATTCTGGCGGACGTGGGGGCTGCCGCTAAGGTCGGCACACGCTCGTGACGCCGGGGTCGCTGCCGTGGGAGTAGGTGAAACTCGAATTCACAGCAAACGACCCGGACCGTATAGGCTCCACCCGCGTAACCCGCTCATCATGTCGTTTTGTGGAGGACACCGCATGGCTCTCGGACATCGCGTGCGTGGACACCGCGCACGCGCGGTCATCGCCTCGATCGCGGCGACGACCGCGCTCGGCGCCCTGCTGACCGGCTGCGCGACCGATTCCGACCCGGCCGAGGGTGCCACGCAGGCGGTGGAGGTGCGCCCGGAGCTGCGCGCGATGCTGCCGGGTGAGCTGCGGGCCGAGTCGGCACGCATCGCCGTCGGCACGGAGTCGGGCTACCCACCCTTCGAGTACACCAACGAGGCCGGCCGCATCGTCGGCTTCGAGATCGACCTGTTCGACGCCGCATCGAAGCGGCTCGGGCTGAAGTACAACTTCGTGGACATGCCGTTCGACTCGCTGCTGGGCGAGCTCTACGCGAGCAACGTCAACGCGCTCGCCGCCGCCATGTCGGACACGAGCGAGCGCCAGATCGACTACGACTTCGTCGACTACTACAACGACAGCGACGCGATCATGGTCCCGGCCGGTAACCCGGAGGGCATCAAGGTCCTGGCCGACCTCTGCGGTCGTGTGGTGGCCGTGCTCACCGGCTCGACCCAGGCCGACGCGCTCGCCGCGCTGAACGCCAAGGAGTGCGCGGCCAAGCCGGCCAAGGTGCTGCAGTTCGACACCGACGCCGACGCGCTCGCCCAGGTACAGGCAGGCAAGGCCGACGCCGAGCTCACCCAGTGGTCGACCGGCGCCTACAACGCTAAGCAGGTCGGCTCGGGCGACATCTTCGAGGTGGGCAACACCGAGATCATCAACCCGACGCCGCTGGGCTTCGTGTTCCTGAAGGGCGACGTCGAGATGGTGCGGGCCTACCAGGCCGCGCTCCAGAGCCTCATCGACGACGGCACCTACGCCGAGATCCTGAAGAAGCACGACCTCTCCGCGGGCGCCCTGGAGACGGCCACGGTCAACAACCAGCAGCCGTGACGCACCGCTGAAACCGCGCCGGACGGGCCGCCCCCACACCAGGGGGCGGCCCGTCCTGCTGTGTGCCGCCGGGTGCCCGGCGACCGCCGCCGCGCGAACCTTGGGCCGCCGTCAGAAAATAGTGGTCACCCTGGTGACCGTTACCCGCCTCGTCGGTTAGCCTGATAACCGAAAGGAGCAGTCATGGCCAGAACATCCCTCCGTACCCAGCGCGATCTCGCGTCGCTCGGCGACCACGTGCGCGCCTGGCGCAAGATCCACGGCCTCACGGCCCAGCTCGTCGCCGACCGTGCGGGCATCACCCGCACCACGCTGCGAGCCATCGAGACCGGCACGGGGACGGTCAGTCTCGAGAACACGTTCGCCGTCCTGCGGGTGCTCGGCGTGGCCGATGCCATCGTCGGCGCGAGCGACCCCCTGACCACCGAGATGGGCCGGTTCCACGCGGACCGCGCCCTGCCGCAGCGGGTCAGGGTCCCCAGCTGAACCAACCGAGAAGGTGAGCGCCGTTGTCGATACGTGTCGAGGTCGAGCTTCCCGGCGGAGGACAGGTCCGCGCAGGTGATCTCGACATGCATCTCAACCGCGGCGGCGCCCTCGTGGGCTGCGCGTTCCGCTACGACGCCGCGTACCTGCGCGACACCCGCGCGTACGCGCTGTGCCCCGAGCTGCCGCTGACGCCGGGCAACATCCCGTCGGGCAGCGACCGTCCGCTGTTCGGTGTGCTCGCGGACTGCCAGCCCGACCAGTGGGGCCGCACCCTGCTGTTCAACGCCGAGCGGCGCGCCGCCCGCGCGGAGGGCCGCGGCTTCATGACGCTGACCGAGGTGGACTTCCTGCTGGGCGTGCAGGACGAGACCCGGCTGGGCGCCCTGCGCTTCTCGCTCGACGAGGGAAAGACGTTCATGGGGCCGCCGCGCGCGGAGGTCCCCGACCTGGTGGACCTGCCCTCGCTGACCGACGCCGCGGACGCCGTCGCGCAGCACCGGGAGACCGACCACGACGTGCGGCTGCTGGTCGCGGCCGGGACCTCGATGGGCGGCGCCCGGCCCAAGGTGACCGTGAAGGACGCCGAGGGCGACCTGTGGATGGCCAAGCTGCCCGAGAGCGGCGACCGGTGGGACGTGCAGGCGTGGGAGTACCTGACGCTGCGGCTCGCCTCGGACGCCGGCATCGAGGTGCCCGTCGCGCGGCTGCACCGCATCGGCCCGTCGCGCTCCATCCTGCTCACCCGCCGCTTCGACCGGCGGCCCGACGGCGGGCGCATCGGCTTCCTGTCCGCGGACAGCCTCACGCAGAAGGCGTTCTTCGAGGTCATCGACTACCGCACGCTCGCGGAGACGCTGGCGGACCACTCGGGGCGGCCGGCGACCGACGGCCACGACCTGTTCCGCCGGGTGGCGTTCACTCTGCTCGTGCGGAACGTCGACGACCACATGAAGAACCACGGGTTCCTGCGCCGCGCGGACGGCTGGTCGCTGGCCCCGCTGTTCGACGTCAACCCCAACCCGTTCGCGGTCGTGGAGTCGACGCCGCTGCGCCCGGGCGGCACCCGCATCGACCGGGACGTGCGGGTGCTGCTCGCCACCGCCGACTCGTACGGCCTGCGGCAGGACGACGCGCGGCGGGTGCTCGCCGAGGTGGCGGCCGCGACGTCGGGCTGGACGCGGATCGCGCAGGACATGTCGCTGCCGGCCGAGGAGATCGCGCTGATGGCGGAGGCGTTCGAGAACCCGAACCGGGACGAGGCGCAGGCCGCCTGATGTCTGACCGGGAGACTCTCATCGATGAGACTCTCATCGATGAGAGTCTTCGTAGCGGGGTTACGCTCGCCCCATGAGCGGCAACACCCGGCCCATCGAGGCCTCCATCCGCACGGACTTCCGCGACGAGATGGACTACGGCTCCTACCTGGGGCTCGACGCGCTGCTGTCGGCGCAGCACCCGGTGAGCGACCCGCCGCACCACGACGAGCTGCTGTTCATCATCCAGCATCAGACCACGGAGCTGTGGCTCAAGCTGGTGGTGCACGAGCTGCGCGGCGTGCGGCGGTTCCTCGACTCGGACGACCTGCCCCGCGCCCTCAAGGGACTGGCCCGGGTCAAGCACATCCAGCGCACCATCACCGAGCAGTGGTCGGTCCTGGCGACCCTGACCCCGAGCGAGTACGCGGAGTTCCGGGGCTCGCTGGGCCAGTCCTCGGGCTTCCAGTCCCACCAGTACCGCGCCGTGGAGTTCCTGCTCGGCAACAAGCACGCCGGCATGCTCCAGGTCTTCCGGGACAAGCCGGAGATCCACGCGCAGCTCGCCCAGCTCCTGCAGGAGCCCACGGTCTACGACGCGTTCCTGCGGCTGCTGGCCCGGCGCGGTCACCCGGTCCCGGCCGAGATCCTGGACCGCGACGTGACCCAGGCCTGGACCGAGCACCCCGAGCTGATCGCCGTGTTCAAGACGATCTACGAGGACCCGCACGCCCACTGGGAGCTGTACGAGGCGTGCGAGGACCTGGTCGACATCGAGGACGCGTTCCAGCTCTGGCGGTTCCGGCACCTGCGCACCGTGCAGCGCACCATCGGCTTCAAGACCGGCACGGGCGGGTCCAGCGGCGTCGGCTTCCTCAAGCGGGCGCTCGACCTGACGTTCTTCCCCGAGCTCATCTCGGTCCGCACCGAGATCGACGGTCCCCTCGGTGCCTGAGGCCCCGTCGACGACGCTCCCCGGCGTCGTCGACCGGCACGTGCACCTGGGCCTGGTCGACCGCGACCTGCTCGCCGGCGGGCCGGTCACCGAGGTGCACGACCTGGGCTGGGACCCGCGCGACGTGAGTGCCTGGGCCGCGGCGCCGCCGTCGGGTGTCCGGGTGCGGTTCGCCGGGCCGTTCCACACCGCGCCCGGCGGGTACCCGAGCGGGCGCTCGTGGGCGCCGGGCGACGCGGTGCGGCACGTCGCCTCGCCGGACGAGGCCGCCGAGGCCGTGTCCGACGTCGTCCGCGCGGGCGGCTTCGCGGTCAAGGTCGCCCTGCACGCGGGCATGTCCCTGCTGCCCGACGGCGTCCTGCTGGCCCTGGTCGGCGCGGCCCACGCCGCGGGGCTGCCGGTGCTGGTCCACGCCGAAGGTCCGGGCCAGGCCGAGCGTGCCATCGACGCGGGCGCGGACACGCTGGTGCACGTGCCGTGGACCGAGGCGCTCCCGGCCGGGGTGATCGCCCGGGCCACGCACATGACCTGGATCTCGACCCTCGCGATCCACGACGGTCCGGGCGGGTCTGCCGGCCTGACGCGCGCGCTCGACAACGCGCGGCGGTTCGTCGCCGCGGGCGGGCGCCTCGTGTACGGCACGGACATGGGCAACGGGCCGACGCCGGTCGGGGTGAACGAGCGCGAGATCGAGCTGCTCGGGCTGGTGCTCACGGGGGAGGCACTGCGCCGCGCCGTCGTCGGCCCGCCGGACGCCGCGCCCGCGCTGACGGCTCCGCTGCCCGTGCCGGAGACGGCGGCGGACCTGATCGACTGGTTGCGGTCCTCCACCCGGCTCTGAGCTCTGCCGCCCACCGCCGGTCGAGTGCCGTTCGCCGGTCGAGCTTGTCGAGACCCGGGTCTCGACAAGCTCGACCAGCGAAGGCGGCGTGCTACCTCAGTTGCGGTTGATCGTGAACGTCGACGTCGGGTTCTCGATGTCGCGGAAGTTGTTCCCGAACGTCAGCCCGTTGAACGTCGCCGACCCGACCGCCGGACCCTGGCCCGCCTCCGGCAGCGGGTTGGCCCAGATGCCGTAGCCAGACTTGGCGTCGTAGGCGTCACCGCTGCGCTGCGCACCGGTGATCGACACGTCCGTGAACACGGTGTCCTGCACGGGGTTGACCGGCTGCCCGCCGACGTACTGGGTCTGGAACATGATCCCGGAGTACGTCGGGTCCACGATGTCGAGGTCGTTCACCCGGATGGCGGTGAACGTCTTCGACGCCGAGAACAGCCACACCGCCGGGAACACCTGCGCGCCCCAGAAGTGCCCGCCGGAGCGCACCACGGAGATGCCCTCGAAGACGGTCGGCGCGGGGCCGAACCCCTCCATCGGGTACCCGAAGTCCAGCGAGCTGATCGTCACGCCCGAGTACACGAGCGTGTCGGCGATGTAGATGTTGCGGAACGTGTTGTCCTGCCCGCCGTAGACGGCCAGGCCCGCGGCCCGCCAGGTGTTCGTGGACGTCAGGTTCTCGAACACGTTGCCCCGCTGTCCGCTGCCCCCGGCGTCGGTCGCCGCGAACAGCGCGAACGAGTCGTCACCGGTGCCGCGCGCCTGGTTGTTGTGCACGTGGTTGTTCGCGCTGCCGTTGGTCATGTTCAGGGCGTCGGCGAACGTGTTCCGGATGCGGGAGCCCTTGATCTCCGAGCTGTCCATGTTGGCGGCCCAGAACATGCAGATCATGTGCTCGACCCAGATGTTGTCGATCGTCATGTCCGAGACGTTCGCGAAGTCGAAGACCTTGCCCGGGCCGTCGATGCGCGAGGTGTAGTTGCCGAAGTAGGCGAAGTCGCGGAACGTCGAGCCGTTCGCGGTGCCCTCGGCCCGGAAGCCGATGTCCGTGTTCTCCTGCCCGGCCGGCGCGTGGAACCGGGTAAACCACGGCCCGGCGCCCACGATGTCGACGGCCTTGCCGTAGACCTGGAACTTGCTCGCGGTCTGGTAGTCGCCCGCCGGCAGGTAGACGCCGGCGAGGTTGCCGGTGGTGTCCATCCGGAACCGGTCGAGCGCGTTCTGCACGTCCTGGTGCGTGAAGCCGCTGGGCTGCACGTACCGGGCCGGGTCCGGGTTGGCCTGCGCCGTCGCCTGCTCCAGGTCCACGAAGTCGACCGTGTACGGCCCGGGGTTGCTCGCCGTCTTCTGCAGGCGGATCGTCGAGCCGGCCGGGACCGTCCGCCCGAGCAGGGCGTTCGCCTCGTCGTAGATGTGCCGCGGCGCGCCCTGGCCGGGCTGGTTGCCCGGGCTGGCCTCGTTGCCGTACAGCCACGCGTAGCGCGAGGTCAGGTCGATGTTCTTGACGAACTGACCGTCCACGTAGACGCCCAGCGACCCGTTGGTGCCCCCGCCGCCCGCGGCGTCGGGCATGGAGAAGCGCACCACCAGGGAGTTGGCGGTCGCCCGCGTGGTCCACTCGACGTAGGACCCGGTCTGGCCCAGGGTGACGGCCTTGCGGCCGGACGCCTCGCCGGCCAGGTCGCCCACCACCCGGTTGGGCCCGACGGCGGTCGCGCCGCCGCCCGACACGCCGTCCTCCGCCTCGTACGTGTCGAACGGCAGGTCGGCACCGCGGCCGATGAACAGCGACCGGGTCGCCTCGTTGTTCGCCCGCTTCGCCGCGACCTCGGTCGGGTCGGGTGCCGCCGTCACGGTGACGTCGAACGAGCCGTCGGCCGCCGTCCACGTCCCGAGGTTCACGCTCTGGCTGGTCGCGCCCGGTGCGATGGTCCCCGAGACGGAGCCCGTCAGCGTGCGCAGCACCGCGCCGGAACCGTTCCGCAGCACCACCGTGAGCCCGTGCGCGCCCGACGACGTCGCGAGCGAACCGCGGTTCGCGATCGTCGCCGAGAACGTGACCGTCTCGCCCGCCGCCGGTGTGGTGGGCGTCCAGGCGACGGTCGGGACCAGGTCGGAGCTCGCGATCTCGGTGACCACCAGCGGGTCCGGCCGCGTGTAGCCGTTGTCGGTCTCCGACTGCTCGGCCACGGCACCTGACGGGTCCGCCTCCGCGCCGATCTCGTACGACCCCGCCGTCAAGGTGCCGACGTCGGCCGTGACCGTGGCCTGCGCGCCCGCGGCGAGCGCGCCCACCTGGCCGGTCGCCACCTCGTCGCCGTCCACCGTGAACGACACGTCCGTGGCCGTCGAGGCCCGCGTGCCGATGTTCTTCACGACGGCGGACAGGGTCACGTCGTCCGACTCCGTGGGCGACGCCGGGGTGGCCGTGACGCCCGTGACCGTGAGGTTCGGGTTGGCCGCGGGCGTGCCGAACACCTGCAGCTCGGCCACCTGACCGTTGCCCGAACCCGTGTTCGCGGTGAACCGCAGCCGCACCTCCCGCGCGGTACCCGTGACCGGGACCGTCACCGTGTTGCCCGTCGCCGGGGAGAAGGCACGTGCGGCCGACGGCGCGAGCGTGGCCCACGCGTCACCTGAACCGGTGCGGCCCTGCACCTCGAAGGTCTGGGTACGCGGCCCCCACGCCGTGGCCGGCGGCAGCTTCACGACGACGTCGCTCAGCTCCGCCGCGGACTCCAGCGTCACCGCCAGGGTGCTCGGGTACTGCCCGCCCGCGCCCTCCCAGTACGTGCTCGTGTTGCCGTCGTTGGCGTTGGCCGCCACGTACGTCCACTCGGTCGACGACGCCGCGATCGTGCGGCCCGCCGCCAGGTCCGTGCCGGTCGGGTCCTGCGGATCCTCCGGGTCCGGGGTGTCGCGTGTGCCCCGCACCTCCAGCTCGGAGAGCTGCCCGGCCGGCCAGCCCGTGTTCGCCGTGATCGCGACCCGCACGTAGCGGGCCTCCGTGTTCGGCACGTCGATGGTCACCGTGTTGCCCGACGCCGGGTCGAACCGGCGCTGGGCGCTCGCGGCCAGGGTGGTGAAGGCGGAGCCGTCGGCGCCGGCCTGGACCGACAGGGTCTGGGTCCTGGCCTCCCAGCCGGCGGGCAGCTTGAGCACGACCTCCTCGACGGTGGCGCCGGAGCCGAGGTCGACCTGCGCCCACTGCGGCAGGCTGTTGTTGGTCGACTCCCAGTACGTGGCCGAGTTGCCGTCGGTGAGGTTGTCGGCCAGGTAGGGCGCGTTGGCGCTGCTGGCCGCGGCCGACGCGCCGGCGGACAGGACGGCGGGCGCGGCGGCTGCCGTCGTCGTCGGAACGAGGACCACCGCGGCGAGGGCCGTCGCGGTGAGTGCGGACAGGAGCCCGGGGGCGAGCCCCCGTCGTGGTGCATGGCGTGCGGCGGAGCGGAACATCATCGTCCCCGATCTCCCGTCGTCGTCGACGGGGGTCGTCACCAGGATTGACCTTGGGTACTTGCCATGGTTCTGTACGCAAAAACGCATACTCTTGTCGAGTTCTTGCGCTTGAATGGCTCGGACATTACTGAGGCCAGGGCTGGGGCGTCAAGGGTTCCGGCGGGTCCGGCACGGACACGACGTACGCTCGGGCCGGAACCGAACGACCTGGAGCCTCCGTGACCGACACCGCACCGTCCGCAGACCTGCCCGCCGCGCTGCGCGAGCGGGCCGCCGCCCTCGACGCCGCCGACCCGCTGGCGCACTACCGCGACCGCTTCGTCCCGAGCGAGGGGCTGGTCGCCTACCTCGACGGCAACTCGCTGGGCCGGCCGCTCGCCGCGACCCGCGAGCGGCTGGCGTCCTTCGTGGACGGGCCCTGGGCCGCGCGTCTGATCCGCTCCTGGGACGAGGGCTGGATGGACGCGCCGACCGAGCTGGGCGACACGCTCGGCCGGGTCGCGCTGGGCGCGGCGCCGGGGCAGACCGTCGTCGCGGACTCCACGACGGTGCTCCTCTACAAGCTGGCCCGCGCCGCGGTCGACGCCCGGCCCGGCCGCACCGTGATCGTCGCCGACACGGAGAACTTCCCCACGGACCGGTTCGTGCTGCAGGGCATCGCCGCCGAGCGCGGCCTGGAGCTCCGCTGGATCACGCCCGACGCCGAGGCGGGCGTCACGGCCGACGAGGTCGCGGCCGCCGTCGGCCCGGACACGGCGCTCGTGCTGCTCAGCCACGTCGCGTTCAAGTCCGGCTACATCGCCGACCTGCCCGCGATCACCCGCGTGGTGCACGACGCCGGCGCGCTGGTCCTCTGGGACCTGTGCCACTCGGCGGGCTCGGTCCCGCTGGACCTGGACGCCGACGGCGTGGACATCGCCGTCGGCTGCACGTACAAGTACCTCAACGGCGGGCCCGGCTCACCGGCCTTCGCGTACCTGGCCGCCGGCCTGCAGGCCGAGGTGCGGCAGCCGGTCCAGGGCTGGATGGGGGCCGCCGACCCGTTCGCGATGGGGCCGCAGTACGAGCCCGCCGTCGGCATCCGGCAGCTCATCAGCGGCACGCCGCCCGTGATCGGCATGCTGCCGATGCGCGACATGCTCGCCCTGATCGAGGAGGCGGGCATGCCGGCCGTCCGCGAGAAGTCGCTCGCGCTGACCGCGTTCGCGATCGAGCTCGCCGACGAGCACCTGCCCGGCGTGCGCGTGGCGTCGCCGCGCGACCCGGAGCACCGGGGGAGCCACGTCATGCTCGACCACCCCGACTTCAAGCGGGTGGTCGCGCAGTCGTGGGAGCGGGGCGTGATCCCGGACTTCCGCCCGCCGCAGGGCCTCCGTGTGGGGCTCTCCCCGCTGAGCACGAGCTTCACGGAGCTGGCGGAGGGCCTGTGGCTGATCCGATCCCTCCTCCCCTGACCCTGATCTCTCCTCGTTGAGTGCTGGGTATTTGTCCTCTCGAACCGGTTCGAGAGGACAAATACCCAGCACTCAACGAGGGAGGGTGTGGCGGGTGACCTTGCCTGTCGGGTTGCGGGGGAGCTCCGGCAGGAAGTGGACGTCGCGGGGGAGGGAGAAGCGCGGGAGCTTCGGTCGGAGACGGTCCAGCAGGGTCTCGGCGGTGAGCGTCGCGCCCTCGCGCAGCACCACGTACGCGGCGAACCGCTGGCCGAACCTCTCGTCGGGCACGCCGAGCACCGCGGCGTCCGCGACCTCCGGCAGCGCGGCGATCGCGTCCTCGACCGGGCGGGGGAACACGTTCTCGCCGCCCGAGACGATCATGTCGTCGGCGCGGCCCACCACGTAGAGGCGGCCGTCGTCCTCCAGCCGGCCGCGGTCGCCGGTCGCCATCAGGTCGCCGAACATCGGCTGGCCCGTGCCGTTGGTGTACCCCTCGAACAGCATGCCGTTGCCCACGCAGATCTGGCCGACGGCGCCCCGCGGGACCGGTCGGCCGTCGTCGTCCAGGATGCCCAGGCGGGTGCCGAGCGGCGGCCGGCCCGCCGTCGTCGGCTCCGCGGCCAGGTCCGCCGGCGTGGAGATCGAAGCCCAGGAGGCCTCGGTCGAGCCGTACAGGCCGTAGAGCACCGGACCGAACTCGTCGAGGAACTGGGTGATCCGCTCGGCCGGCATCGCCGATCCGGAGTAGGCGACGACGCGCAGCGACGACGTGTCGTACCGGGCCTTCACCTCGGCGGGCAGATCCAGGATGCGCTGCAGCATGACCGGCACAGCGACCAGGGCGGTCACCCGCCGCTCGGCGATCGTGCGCAGCGCCTGCTCGGCGTCGAACCGGCGCGGCAGCACCAGCTCCGCGTGCAGCGCCATGCCGAGCTGCAGGGCCGCCAGTCCCCAGGTGTGGAAGACGGGCGTGGTGATCATCATGCGCTCACCGGTGCGCAGCGGGATGGCCGACAGCAGCGAGGCGGCCTCGCTCAGGCCGTGCGGCTGCGGGCGGCGCGCACCCTTGGGGGTGCTCGTGGTGCCCGAGGTCATGACGACGGTGCGGCCGGGCCGCTCCGGGATCGGCACCCGTGCGGGGGCACCTTGTGCGACGAGGCCGGCCAGGCCGGAGGCCCCGTCGTCGGCCCAGGTGCTGACGACCGGGAGGTCCGCGGGGAGGTCGGGCCCCTGGTCGAGGAACTCCTGGTCGGCGAGCAGGAGGACGGGCCGCTGCTCGACGACGACCGCCGAGACCTGCGCGGGCGAGAGGCCCGAGTTGAGCAGCAGCGTGGTCGCGCCCAGCTTCGCCAGCGCCACCATGGCCTCGACGAGGCCGCCGTGGTTGCGGCACAGCACGGCGACGGGCGTACGCGGGCCGACGCCGCGGTCGCGCAGGGAGTTGGCCAGCCGGTTCGCGTTGTCGTCGAGCTCGCGGAAGGTCGCGCTGCGCTGCTCGTCGGCGAACGCCGTCTGGTGCGGGGCGCGGACGGCGCTGGCCCGGTACCCGCCGGCGATCGACGGGCCCCACGTGACGAGCTGCCAGATCGCGCCGACGTCGCGGTGCACGCGCAGCCCCGGGGCCAGCACGCCCGACCGGACGAGGTGGAAGCCCTGGTTGAGCAGGTTCTCCCTGCGCTCGACCTGCGCGAGGCCGCCGGCGCGGACCTCCGCGGTACTGGTGCTCAGCACGTCGCCTCCCTTGGCTCGCCGCTATTGCACCCGCATTCAATAGGAAACGGTCGTGGGAGGCAACCCCTCCCGGATCGACTCCCGGTTGACTCTGGTCGACGGCGGGGCCGCGTCGCCCGTCTCCTCCTACGAGACCTAAGTTTCTTCGCTTTGGGGCGGCCGAAAGCGAAGAAACTTAGGTCTCAAAGGAGAGGGGACAGACGTGGGTGCGCGGCGGCGACCCGGGTCAGGAGCAGAACCAGGTCAGGGACGAGCACCTCGTCAGGTTCGAGCAGCCCGTCTGGTACCAGCGCCCCGTCAGGCGAGCGCGACCGCCAGCGCGCCCAGCGCCTTCAGGGTCTCCTCGGCGGCCTGCTCGTCGTATCCGCGGGTGCACACCGCGATGACCAGTGCGTCCGGGCCCGGTTCGCCGACGAACGCGACGTCGTGCCGGATGCCGTCCACCCAGCCGGACTTGGAGCCGAACGGCACGGCGTCCGGCTTGCCCGGGGCGGGGACGGCGGCGGTGAGCTGCCGGTCCGTCTGGCGGCCCAGCAGCTCGCACATCCAGGCGGTCCGCTCCGGTCCGGCGAGCCTGCCCGTGACGACGGCGGACATCAGCAGGCACAGGTCGGCCGCCGTCGTGCGGTGCGAGGCGCCGGCCTGCTCGGCCGCCAGGTCGGAGTACTTGCGGCCGAAGGTCGAGCGGGTCGCTCCGGCGTCGGCCAGCACCTGGTTCACGGCGGGCAAGCCCACGCGCTCGGCGACGATGTTGGTCGCCTCGTTGGACGAGACCGTGACCATCCGGTCGATCACGTCGCCGAGCGGCATCGGCGTGCCGTCGGGCGGGAGGCCGTCGTCGACGTCGTCGGGCTCGATCGTGTACTCGCCCGCGCCGGGCACCTGCGACGTGAAGGTCCGGGTCGCGGTGCAGGTCTCGTCGAGGCTCGCCGCGCCGGCGTCGAGCTCGCGCGCCGCGGCGACCAGCACCGCGAGCTTCACGGTCGAGGCCGCATAGAAGTCCAGCTCGTCCTGGCGCGCGGCCAGCACCTCGCCCGACGCCCGCGCGACCCGGTAGGCCACGACCGGCACCCCGTCGCTGTGCGTCCCTGTCGAGACCATGTGCGTGCTCGTCCTCTCGTCGATCCTCGTCCGGGCGAACCGCGGCGACGTCGCCCCGGTTCTACCTCGCTGGAGTTCTACTTCGCCCTGGTTCTACTTCGCCGTGGCGTGCACGACGTCGGACCAGGCGCGCACCAGCGCGCGCGACTGCGCCTCGTTCTCGTCCGCCCGGGCCAGCGCCGCCTCGGCCAGCGCGGCCCGGTCGATGCCCTGCTCCGACAGCGCGGCCTCGTCCCAGCTCGCGACCCGCTCCGGCCGCGCCTCGGGGTGGAACTGCAGGCCCCAGGCCGTCTCGCCCACGCGGAACGCCTGGTTGCGGCAGGCGTCGCTCGTCACCAGCAGCGTGGCCGACGGCGGCAGGCCGGTCACCGAGTCCTCGTGGTTCTCGATCATCCACAGCGGCCCGTCCGGCACGCCGGGCAGGTCGCCGAACACCGGGTCGCCGACGGCGTCGGGCAGCACCGTGAGTGCGCACATACCGCGCTCCGTCTCGCCCGACCGCGCCGTCACCGTGCCGCCCGCGACGTGCGCCAGGAGCTGCCCGCCGAGGCACAGCCCGAGCAGCGGCACGCCGTCGGCCAGCGCCTGGACGGTCAGCGCGCGCTCGCGGGCCAGGAACGGGTGGCCGGCGTCGTCGTCGGGCATGAAGCCGCCGCCCAGCAGGACCACGCCCCCGAACCCGGCGAGGGTCTCCGGGAGCTCGGCGCCCGGGGTGAGGACGGGGTCGAGCCCGGCCTCGGGGAGCCACTGCTCCAGCCGGCCCAGGGAGCTGGTGGGGGAGTTCAGGACCACCAGGACGCGCGTCATACCCGGCCTCCCGGCGCGGCCAGCTCGCGCGCGAAGTGGCACGCGGCGACGTGGGGCGAGGCCCCCGGCCCGACGGCGGCTACCCCCGCACCGGCCGTTCCCGCACCCCGCGTGACCAGCGCGGGAACGTCCGTCTCGCAGGTCTGCGGGATCAGCCGCAGGCCCGCGTTCCCCGTTCCCGGGCCGACGGCGTCCGCGCCTTCCGCGGGCGGTGCGGCTGGGGCGCGCGTCGCCTCCGGCAGCGTGGGCGCCAGCCAGCAGCGCGTGTGGAACGGGCAGCCCGACGGCGGGTCCGCCGGCGAGGGCGGGTCGCCCTCCAGCACGATGGCGCCGACGGCGCCCCCGACACCCGCGGACGCCTCCGTGACCAGCCGCACCGACGGGTCCGGCACCGGCACCGCCGAGAGCAGCGCCTGCGTGTACGGGTGCTGGGCGGCGTCGTACACCTCGGCCTCGGGGCCCTGCTCCACGATGCGCCCCAGATACATGACGGCGACGTCGTGCGCGATGTGCCGCACCACGCCGAGGTCGTGCGCGACGAACAGGTAGGACAGGCCCAGCTCGTCCTGGAGGTCCTCCAGCAGGTTGATGACCTGGCCCTGCACCGACACGTCGAGCGCCGAGACGGGCTCGTCGCAGACCAGGATCTTGGGCCGCAGCGCGAGCGCGCGGGCGATCCCGACGCGCTGCCGCTGGCCGCCCGAGAACTGGTGCGGGTACCGGTTCGCGTGGTCGGGGTCCAGGCCGACGAGCTCCAGCAGGTCGCCGACGGCGGTCCGGAGCCCGCCCGCCGGGTCGATGCCGTGGATCGCGAACGGCTCGCCCACGATCTCGCTCACCGACATCCGCGGGTTGAGCGACGTGTACGGGTCCTGGAACACCATCTGCACGTCGCGGCGGAGCTGCTTGCGGCCGGCGCGGGACAGGCGGGTCACGTCCTCGCCGTCGACCAGCACCTGGCCGCTGGTCGGCGCCTCGACGCCCACCAGCACCCGCGCGAGGGTCGACTTGCCCGAGCCCGACTCGCCGACGAGGCCCAGGGTGCGGCCCCGGTCCAGGGTGAGCGAGACGCCGTCGACCGCCTTGACGGCGCGCGCCGCGCGGTGGAACAACCCGCGTTGGACCGGGTAGTGCTTGACGAGGTCGCGGACCTCGAGCACGGTCCGGCCGTCCGCCGGCCGCTCGTCGACGAGCTCGGCGCCCGCCGGTCGTGACTCAGTCATCGGGGTCTCCCTTCGCCGTCGGGCCGGGTGTCGAGCTGGACGCCGTCGGGCCGGACGCCGCCGCGCCGGACACCGCCGCAACAGAGGCCGAACCGACAGCCGCGCCGGAGGCCGCCGGTTCCCGCCCCGCCAGGACGTCCGCCGCGAAGTGGCACGCCGACATCCGCCCGGGCGCCGGAACAGCCTGCGGCGGCACGTCGGTACGGCAGACGTCGCGGACGGCGTCGCACCGCGGGTGGAACGGGCAGCCCGACGGCATCGCGGCCGGGCTCGGCGGGCGGCCCGGGATCACGGGCAGGCGGCCGGTCCCGGCCGCGGACGGGATGGACCGCAGGAGCGCCCGCGTGTACGGGTGCGCGGGCGCCGTGTAGACCGGCACCACGGGTGCCTGCTCGACGGCGCGCCCCGCGTACATGACCGTCACGTCGTCGGCGACCCCCGCCACGACGCCCAGGTCGTGCGTGATGAGCACGAGGCCCATCTGCCGTTCCGCCTGGATCTCCGCGAGCAGCCGAAGCACCTGCGCCTGGACGGTGACGTCGAGGGCGGTGGTGGGCTCGTCCGCGATGAGCACGTCGGGGTCCATGGACAGCGCCATCGCGATCATCACGCGCTGGCGCATGCCGCCCGAGAACTGGTGCGGGTACTCCGAGACACGAGCCTTCGCATTGGGCACCTTGACCAGGTCGAGCAGCTCGACCGCCCGCTGGCGGGCGTCCCGGCGCGACAGCCCGCGCCGCGCCCGGAGCGCCTCGGTGAGCTGGTAGCCCACCGTGTGCACCGGGTTGAGCGCGGCCAGCGCGTCCTGGAACACCATCGCCACCTGCTCGCCGCAGCGGGCGCGGTGCTCCTTGCGGCTCAGGCTGAGCAGGTCGGTGCCGTCCAGCTTCACCGTCCCGCGCGTCACCCGGGCGGTGTCCGGGAGCAGACCCAGCACGGCCAGCGACGAGACCGACTTGCCCGACCCGGACTCGCCGACGATCGCGAGCGTGCGGCCCGCCTCGACGCGGTAGGACAGGCCGTCGACGGCGCGCACCACGCCGTCGGGCGTACGGAACTCGACGGCGAGGTCGGTGACCTCGAGAAGGGGCGCGTCGCTCTCCGCCGGGGTCACGGGCGCGCTCATGCCGTCAGCCTCGGGTCGAGCGCGTCACGCAGCGCGTCGCCCAGCACCACCAGCGACAGGACCGTCGCGAGCAGGCAGCCCAGCGGGATCAGCAGCATGTGCGGGTACCCGCCGAGCACCCAGGACGAGCCGTTCTCGATCATGATCCCCCAGGAGATGGCGGGCGGCCGGACCCCGATGCCCAGGAACGCGAGCACGGCCTCGGCGCCGATCACCCCGGCGATCGCCGTCGGGACCAGGGCGGTCACCGGGCCGATCGCGTTGGGCAGCACGTGCCGGAACATGATCCGCAGGTCGGAGGCGCCCAGCGCGCGGGCGGCCGTGACGTAGTCGAGGTTCTTGGCCTCCAGCACGCTCGCCCGGACGTACCGGGCGTAGCCCATCCAGCCGAACAGCGTCAGCACGATCGCGGGCAGCATGATCGTGGTGAACGTGCCGGAGCCGAGGTCCACGTTCTTGAACAGGCTCAGCAGCAGCATCGCCGCGAGCAGGTACGGGATGACCAGGAAGACCTCGATGGTGCGGGACACCACGAAGTCCACCCAACCCAGGTAGTACCCAGCGAGCAGGCCGAGCACGACGCCGATCACCAGCGCCGTGCCGACCACCACGAGGGCGAGCAGCAGCGACGGCCGGGAGCCGTGGGCGAGCTGGGCCAGGGTGTCGCACCCGAAGGAGTCCGTGCCGAGCGGGTACTCGTTGCCGAACCCCTGCGGCCTGGTCTTGGCGTCCCCGATGATGCAGCGCCGCGGGCTCACCGAGGTGAACAGCGCGGGGAACGCGGCCATGACCACGAAGAACGCGATGATCAGGCCGGACACGATGACGTCGGGCCGGCGGCGCAGGCTGCGCCAGGCGTCGGAGGCCAGGGTGCGCGACGCGGCGTCGGCGACCTTGCCGGCCCCTTCGCCCACCGATCGGGAGGCTGCCTCACTCATAACGGATCCTCGGGTCGAGCGCGGCGTAGGCGATGTCCACGACGATCATCACCACCACCGTGACAGCGGTCAGGATGGTCACGATGCCGAGCACCAGGCCGACGTCGCTGCTCTGCACGGCGTCCCACAGGACGCCGCCCATGCCGTAGATGTTCATGATCCCCTCGGTGATGACGGCGCCGCTCAGGGCCTCCGCGAAGGTGAGCCCCACCGCCGTCACCACGGGGATCGACGAGTTGCGCACCACGTGGTGCACCACGACGCGGCCCTCGCCCAGGCCCTTGGACCGGGCGGTGCGCACGTGGTCGCCGCCGTACGACTCGAGCTGGCTGGCGCGCACCAGGCGGATGAAGGCGGCCGAGCCGGCCAGGCCCAGCAGGATGCCGGGCACCGCGACCGTGGCCCACGGGTGCTCCGGGTCGAACGACGGCTTGAACCAGTACGGCGGCCAGCTGTCCTCGCCGAACGTGTCCTTGGCCCAGCCGCTGAGCGGCACCGTGACGATCTCCTTGTAGACCAGGAGCAGCACGAACACGGGCAGGGCGTCGATGAGCACCGACGTCAGCCGGATGCCGTGGTCCGACGGCGACCCGCGCCAGCGGGCGGCCACCGAGCCGAGCACCATGCCCAGCACCAGCCACGTGATCGTGACCATGACGAACAGCCGCAGCGTGTTCGGGGCCGCTGCGGCGACGATGTCCGTCACCTCGCGGCCCCGCAGGTTGGTGCCGAGGTCGCCCTGGGCGTACTGGCCGAGCCGCTCCGCGAACGGGCCGAGGCACGGGTTGCCGGGCTGGTCGTAGCAGGGGTCGTCGAGCCCGAACCGCTGCTCGACGGCGGCCACCTGGGCCGGCGAGGGAATCTTGTCGCCGAAGAACGCGAGGGCGGGGTTGCCGTTGAGCTGGATCGCGAGGGTCGTGAGCAGGTGCAGCACGAACATCACCAGGAACAGCATGCCGACCGCCTGCACGACACGACGAAGAACGTAACGCCCCATGGGGTCCTTCCGGGGGGATGGGGGTTCACGTGTCAGACGTACAGGTCACCGGGGTGACCTGTACGTCTGACACGTGCGGGGTGGATCTGGTTACTCCGTGACCGTCAGCTCGCGCACGCGGACGGCGCCGCTGAACGGGTCGAGCACCACGTCGTCGAGGCGCTCGCTGTAGTACTCGGCGCCCGCGTTGAACCGGAACGGGATGGTCGGGAACTCGTCGGCCAGGATGGCCTCGGCCTCCTGGTACTTCACGACCGCCTCGTCCAGGGTCGGGGCCTGGTCGCCCTCGGCGAGCTTGTCCTCGAACTCCTCGCTGTACCAGCCGAAGTTGCCCGCGCCCTCCTCGCCCACGGCGTAGAAGGACAGGTAGTTCTCGTTCAGCGGGTAGTCCGGGAACCAGTTGTTCCGGAAGATGCCGTCGAAGCCGTGCTCGGACCGGATGGTGAAGAAGTCCGGGTTCGGCTTGAGCTCGTACGGGATGTCGAGGTTGGCCTCGATGGAGTCACCGATGGCCTTGAAGTACTCGATCTCGGTCTCGTCGTCGCTCAGGCCGATCGTCAGCGTCTCGCCCTCGGGCCAGCCGCCGGCCTCCTCCAGCGCGGCCTTCGCCGCATCCGGGTCGAACGTGCACCACTCGCAGGTGCCGGCCTCGCCGCCGGGCACGCCGTCCGGCACGACCCACGAGTCGGCCGGGGTGGCCAGGCCGCCCGAGAGCTGGTCGATGATCGTGTCCCGGTCGATGGCCAGGGAGATCGCCTTGCGGAACTCCTTGTCCTGCCACGGGCCGCCCTCGTACAGCGGGAAGGCGATGTAGGTCAGGGCCGCGCCGGGCGCCTGGGCCAGCCGCTCGGAGAGCTCCGGGTCCTCCTGCGCCGCGGCCAGGTCGGCCGGTGCCGGGTAGCTGACGTCGATGTCGCCGGCCTCGAAGTCGGCCCAGGACGACGCCCCGGAGTACTCGCGCCAGTTGATGGCGTCGACACCCTCGGGCGTCTCGTCCAGCGGGTAGTCCTCCCAGCGCTGCGCGTCGACGGCGACGCCCTGATCCCACTCGGTCACCTGGAAGGGGCCGTTGCCGATCGGCGTGACCGCGCAGGCCTCGACGTCGGCCAGGCACTCCTCGGCGACCGGGAAGAAGCCGGTGTACCCGAGCATCGTGGAGAAGCCCGCGAACGGCGCCGTCAGCTCGACCTCGAGCGTCAGGTCGTCCACGACGGTGAGCCCGGACAGCTCCTCGACCGAGTTCTCCTCGGCGATGTTGCCGTCGTCGTCCAGCTCGTCCTGCATCTCCTCGTAGCCCTTGAAGCGCTCGAAGAAGTAGTTGCTGTACAGCTCGGAGTGGCCGGCCGTGTAGTTCCAGGAGCGGGCGAACGCAGCGGCGTCGACGGGCTCACCGTTCTGGAACGTCAGGTCGGGCTTGATCTTGATGGTCCAGACGACGTTGTCCTCGGACTCGATCGACTCGGCCACGTAGTTGTACGGCTCCGTGGTCTCCGGGTCGTAGCGCACCAGGCCGTCGTAGACGACGTCAAGGATCGCGATGTTGTCGGCGTTGCCGGAGTCGCCCGGGAAGAGCGTCTCCATGTCCTGGTCGATCGTGAGCTTCAGGGTGACCGGTCCGTCGTCGTCGGCGGTGTCGCTCGGGCTGCACCCGGCCACGGTCAGGGCCACCACAGCCGCCCCCGCGGCGAAGGTGGCGAAACGTGCTTGCCTCACTGATTGCCTCCCCAGATCGTCTCCCCGGTCAACTGGCGGGGAGGTTTGGACCATATCGCCACGGGAGAGGGGTCGCCTGGAAACTCGTGTTAATCGTCTGTAACGATTCGTCAGGTCTCCTTCCTTGCGAGCGGCCTGCGGGTCGGCAGTCCCCTCAGGGGACTGCCGACCCGCAGGGGACCAGGCCGGGATCAGGCCGCCGTCAGGTCCTTCACCGCGCCCTTGGCGATCCGCAGCCGGCGCGGCGTCCGCTGCGCGACCACCGAGTCGTGCGTGACCAGCACGATCGTCAGTCCCTGGTCCTTCCACAGCCCCACGATGAGGTCCACGATCTCGTCGCGGGTCTCCTCGTCGAGGTTGCCGGTGGGCTCGTCGGCCAGCAGCACCTTGGGGTTCTTCACCAGCGCCCGCGCGATGGCGACGCGCTGCTGCTGCCCGCCCGAGAGCTCGCCCGGCAGGTGGTCGCCCCGGTCGCCGAGCCCCACGGACTCCAGCGCCGCCAGCGCCCGCGCGTTCCGGGTCTGCCGCGGGATCTTGGCCGGCACGAGCGCCGTCTCCACGTTCTCCAGCGCGGTGAGCGTCGGGATCAGGTTGAAGTTCTGGAACACGAACCCGATGGTCTCGGCCCGCGCCGCGGTGAGCTGCGCGTCGCTCATCCCGGCCAGGTCGGCCCCGTCGAGCTTAACGGTGCCCGACGTCGGACGGTCCAGCCCGCCGAGCATCTGCAGCAGGGTGGACTTGCCGCCGCCGGTCGGGCCCTGGACGGCCACGAGCTCGCCGTCGCCGATGGTCAGGGACACACCCCGGAGCGCACGCACGACACGCTTGCCCTGCTGGTACGTCTTCGTCAGGTCGTCGATCTGATACATGGGTAGTCAGTCCTTTCAGCTGTGCCTGTTGTCGCGTGAACCTGCGGTTCCGCTCCGGGCGCGTGCCTCGTTCCTCGGCCCGCACCCTGCGCTGCACCTCCGGCTCACGCGAGAGAGCGAAGAGCTTCGACCGGCCGCAGGCGTGCCGCACGCTGGCCGCCGACCACGCCCGCGATCAGCCCGCCCAGCACGGCGAGGCCGACGGCGGCCAGGACGATCCACAGACTGACCGGGGCCTGGAGGGCGACGTCGACGGCGCTGCTCGCGGCGTCGGCCATCCCGGCAGGGCGCACCCCGCCGAAGCCGCCGGTCGCACCGCCGGCCCCGCCCGCGCCGCCGCCGTCGGGCAGCGCAGCGCCGCCGCCACCGCCCGGGCCGCCCATCGTGAAGCCGCCGCCCGAGGTGCCGCCGCTCAGCGTGATGCCCGCCAGGTTGATCGCGAACACGGCCAGGGCGCCGATCGCCAGGCCGGCGACACCGCCGATCAGGCCCTGCACCACGGACTCCCCGGCCACCTGGCCGACGACGCGGCCCTTGCTCCAGCCGATCGCCTTGAGGGTGCCCAGCTCGCGGGTGCGGCGGTTCACGCCGGAGACGGTGAACAGGATCGCGAGGCCGAAGGCCGCGGCCAGCACGATGATGCTCAGCCAGGTGCCGAGCGTCCCGATCAGGTTGGACGCCGTCGAGAGCGAGCCGGTGACGTTCTCGGCGAGGTCGGACTGCGTGCTCACGGAGGCGTCGGGCAGCTCGCCCTCGATCGCGGCCGCGACGGCGTCCACGTTCTCGGCCGAGTCGACCTGCACGTAGACGTCGGTGACCTGGTCGGCGAGGTCCGCGAGGGTCTGGGCCGTGGCGAGCGGCACGTAGACGTCGGACGCGGTCGCGACGCCGTCGCCCGTCGTGGAGGAGACGGTGCCGACGATCTCCAGCTTCTCGCCGCCCGTGGTGATCGTGTCGCCGACGGCGAGCTCCTGCTGCTCGGCGTACGTGGCGTCCAGGACGGCGACATTCTCGTCGCCCGCCTCCAGCGTCCGGCCGTCGGCCACCGTGGCGGTGGTCAGCGGCCCGACGGCGGCGGCGTCCGGGTCCACGCCCGTGACGGTGAACTGCTCGATCTCGAAGGACGACCCGCCGGCCGACCCCTCGGCCGAACCGTCCTCGCCCATCTGGAGCTGCGCGGGGCCGCCGCCCTCCTGCATGGCCTCGAAGTCCGGCATCTCGCCGGAGAAGGACATGTTCTGCAGGTCCAGGGTCGCGGCGACGCCGGTCACGTGGTCCAGGCCGGAGACCGACTCCAGCGCGGCGGCGTCGAACGAGGTGGAACCCATGGCCGTGCTCAGGCGGTCCTGCGCGAGGCTGCGGGTGCCGTCCTCGCCGGCCTCGCCCTCGTCCCCGCCGAAGTCGAACCGGCCGGGACCGCCGCCCTCGCCCGGCCCCTCGGCGGCCTGGTTGACCGTGATGTCGGTACCGACGCCGTAGACCGACTCGAGCACCTCGGACTGGGCGTTCCTGACGCCGGTCGAGACCGCGTTGACGACGATGACCAGCGCGATCGCGACGGCGAGGCCGATCGCGACCACGACCGTCTGCTTGCGTCGGTTGCGCAGCTCTCTGCGCAGATAGGTGAAGAACATGGGCTCCTGCCTGGGGTCCTGAGGAACGTGCGGGGACGTTGGTGTCCGGGCGGACCGCCGCGCCGGACGGTCGGGACGCTAGGAACGCACGCTGTGGCCGCACTGCCGCCAACCTGTGGTGGCGCTGTGAACTGCGGCCTCGTGGACGGTTCCGCGCCCCCTCGCCCGACGTCCTAGGCTGGGGGCCGTAACCTCCGAGCAACATCCTTAGAAGGAGACCCCGTGGCTAGCATCGAAGCCGTTGGAGCACGCGAGATCCTCGACTCGCGCGGCAACCCCACCGTGGAGGTGGAGATCGTCCTCGACGACAACACCTTCGCCCGTGCGGCGGTCCCGTCCGGTGCCTCGACCGGCGCGTTCGAGGCCGTCGAGCTGCGTGACGGCGACAAGGGCCGTTACCTGGGCAAGGGCGTCGAGAAGGCGGTCGCGGCCGTCAACGACGAGATCGCCCCCGAGCTCATCGGGTACGACGCCGAGGAGCAGCGCATCATCGACCAGGCCCTCCTGGACCTGGACGGCACGCCGAACAAGGGCAAGCTGGGCGCCAACGCGATCCTGGGCGTGTCCCTCGCCGTCGCGAAGGCCGCCGCCAAGAGCTCGGGCCTGGACCTGTTCCGCTACGTGGGCGGCCCGAACGCGCACGTCCTGCCCGTGCCGATGATGAACATCCTGAACGGCGGGTCCCACGCGGACTCGAACGTCGACATCCAGGAGTTCATGGTCGCCCCGATCGGCGCCCCCACGTTCCGTGAGGCGCTCCGCACCGGCACCGAGGTGTACCACTCCCTCAAGTCCGTGCTGAAGGAGAAGGGCCTGGGCACCGGCCTGGGCGACGAGGGCGGCTTCGCGCCGAACCTCGGCAGCAACCGCGAGGCGCTCGACCTGATCCTCGTCGCGATCGAGCGCGCCGGCCTCACGCCGGGCACCGACGTGGGCCTGGCGCTCGACGTCGCGTCCACCGAGTTCTTCTCGGAGGGCGTGTACGCGTTCGAGGGCGGCAAGAAGACGCCGGACGAGATGATCGCGTACTACGAGCAGCTCGTGGCGGACTACCCGCTGGTCTCGATCGAGGACCCGCTGTCCGAGGACGAGTGGGACTCGTGGAGCGGCCTCATGAGCAAGGTCGGCGACAAGGTGCAGATCGTCGGCGACGACCTGTTCGTCACCAACCCGGAGCGCCTGGCCAAGGGCATCGAGCTCAAGTCGGCCAACTCGCTGCTGGTCAAGCTCAACCAGATCGGCACGCTCACCGAGACGCTCGACGCCGTGACGCTGGCGCAGCGCAACGGCTTCACCACGATGACCTCGCACCGCTCCGGCGAGACCGAGGACACCACCATCGCGGACCTGTCCGTCGCGACGAACGCCGGCCAGATCAAGACCGGTGCCCCCGCCCGTGGCGAGCGCATCAACAAGTACAACCAGCTCCTGCGCATCGAAGAGGCGCTCGACGAGGCCGGCACCTACGCCGGTCGCTCGGCGTTCCCGCGCTTCCAGGGCTGATCGGGGCCTGATCCGCCCGATCCGGGCTGGTCCGGGCCTGACGGCGCCGGTCGAGGGGGCCTCAACCGTTCGACCGGTGCCGGTGCGGCAGTACCGCGCAGAGCTGTCAGACACGCGCTGACGTGTCAGACGTACAGGTTCCTCGGGTGACCTGTACGTCTGACACGTCCGGCGGTGTCTGACAGCTTTTTGGGTTCCACAGGTTCGACACACGGCGCGCCGAAGGTAATGCCGGTACAAAGGACCGGCGAATCGGCACAATCGACCCATGCCTTCCTCACGTCGCCCGGCGCGGCCCTCGGGTTCGGCGCGCGGCTCGGGCGCGCGCCCGTCGTCGACCCCGCGCGCGGGGTCGGGATCGTCCGGCGCGAAGGGCGGCAAGGGCGCCACGCCGGCGAAGAAGCAGCCCCGGAAGGGCTCGACCGCCAAGGACTCGCCGAAGGGCACGACGGCGAAGGGCTCCGCCGCGAAGGGCGCCTCGGCCAAGGACGCGAAGGCTCCCAAGACCGCGAAGGCCCCGAGGGCTGCGGCGGGCAAGAAGCAGGGGCCGACCACGGCGGCCCGGTCGACTGCGCAGCCGTCGTCCGCCCGCTCGACGACGGGGGCGACCGCCGGACGCAAGCCCGCCACGCCGTCGACGTCGGCGAGCCGCCGCGCGGCCCCGCCGCGCACCGCCGCCGCCTCCCGGCCCGCCGCCCGCGCCACGGGTGCCGCCCGCACGGCGGGCGCCGCTCCCCGGGGCACGCGTCCGACGTCGGGCAGCGGGGCGAAGCGACCCGCGCAGCCGCGCCGCCGGAGCACGGCCACGGGCAGTGTCGCGCCGCCCACCCGCCCCGCTCGCGCGGACCGCAGGCGCAGCAGCTACGGGTTCGTGATGCCCGAGGTGCTCACCGTCCGCGCGATGGTGCTGTCCGTCGTGGTGCTCCTCGCGGTGGTGCTGCTGCTGCCGACGGTGCGCGCCGTCGTGACGCAGCAGGCCGAGCTGCGCGACCTGCGCTCCGAGCTGAGCCAGCAGGAGGAGCAGAAGTCCGAGCTCGAGACCGAGCTGGCGCGCTGGGACGACCGGTCGTACGTGATCGAGCAGGCGCGGTCGCGCCTGCAGTTCGTCATGCCGGGGGACAAGGTGTGGCGTCCGCTCGACACCGACTCGGTGGAGCAGGAGCAGCCGGAGCCCGGGGTCGTCGAGCCGTCGCCGGGCGCGTCCGAGGACGGCGCCGCGCCCTGGTACACGAGCGTCTGGGACTCCGTGCGGATCGCGGACGGGGAGTAGGCGGCACGACGGCGCGCGGTGCCGGGCTCGGGCCGGGCGAAGCCCGAGCCCGGTGCAGGCCGCGCCCTGGGAGACAATGGGGCGGTGAACACCGCGACTGAGACCGTGTCCGACGACGACCTGCGTGTCCTTGCCGAGCAGCTCGGCCGGGAGCCCCGCGGCGTCGTGGGGATCGCGGCGCGCTGCGTGTGCGGGCGTCCGACGGTGGCGCGCACCGCGCCCCGGCTGCCCGACGGCACCCCGTTCCCGACCGTCTTCTACCTGACCCACCCCGGTGCGGTCGCCGCCGCCTCGACGCTGGAGGCCAACGGCGTCATGAAGGAGATGACGGCGCGGCTCGAGACCGACGAGGAGCTCGCCGCCGCCTACCGGAAGGCGCACGAGCACTACCTGGCGCAGCGCGAGGCGATCGGCCACGTCGACGAGATCGACGGCATCTCCGCCGGCGGTATGCCGACGCGCGTCAAGTGCCTGCACGTCCTGTTCGCGCACGCGCTCGCCGCCGGCCCGGGCGTGAACCCGCTCGGCGACGAGGCGCTCGCGCTGGCCCGGGACACGTGGCGCCCGGACCGCTGCACCTGCTGAGCCCTGCCGGACGCCCGGCCCTGCCTGGCGCCTGGAACCGCCGGCGGGCCGACGTGAGGTTTCTCGCGATCCGGCACGTCCGGCGTCGCGCGGCGGGAGTGCCTGGAAGAATCCCCGTGTGACTTCCACTCGCGTGGCCGCGATCGACTGCGGCACCAACTCGATCCGCCTGCTGGTCGCGGACGTCGACGCCGCCGGAAACCTCACGGAGCTCGACCGCCGCATGGAGGTGGTGCGGCTGGGCCAGGGCGTGGACCGCACCGGTGAGCTCGCGCCCGAGGCGCTGGAGCGCACCCTCGCGGCGACCCGGCAGTACGCGACCGCCGTCGAGGCCGCGGGCGCCGAGCGCGTGCGGTTCGTGGCGACGTCGGCCACGCGGGACGCACGCAACCGCGACGCGTTCTTCGACGGGGTCCGGGACGCGCTCGGCGTCGACGTCGAGGTGATCAGCGGGCACGAGGAGGCGCAGCTGTCGTTCCGCGGCGCGACCGGTGCCGTCGCGGAGAACCACGCCGGCCCGTTCCTCGTGGTCGACCTCGGCGGCGGCTCCACGGAGCTGGTGCTCGGCACGAGCACGGTTGACGCGAGCATCTCGATGGACATCGGCTCGGTCCGGATGACGGAGCGGCACCTGCACGGCGACCCGCCGTCGGCCGGCGAGATCGAGGAGGCGCGTGCCGATGTCCGTGCCCACCTGGACGACGCCGCCCGCGTGGTCCCGCTCGGGGAGACCGCCACGCTCGTGGGGCTGGCGGGCTCGATCACGACCGTCACCGCACACGCCCTTGGCCTGGCCGAGTACCGGCGCGAGCGCGTGAACCAGGCGGAGCTGCCGGTCGAGACCGTGCTGGAGTCCTGCGCGGCGCTCCTCGCGGCGCCGCGGGCCGAGCGCACGGCGATGGGCTTCCTGCACCCGGGGCGGGTCGACGTGATCGCGGCCGGGGCGCTCGTGTGGTCCGAGGTGATCCAGCGCGTCGCGGCCGACGTCCGGACGGCGGGCGGGTCGCTGACGCACGTGGTCACGAGCGAGTACGACATCCTCGACGGGATCGCGCTGTCGATGGGCTGACCGTCGAAGTCGCGGTGCCCGGATTCGGCGGATCGGGAACTCGCGTCGCACCTGGTCCGTTGACCGGGCACGATACGCAGCGAAGCGGCGTGGTGGGCGTCACGCTCCCGCCGCTCTTTGCCATGTGAAGAAACACGCTTAGGGCGCGGTACCCTGGGAATCATGCCTCAGAACGACCTGACCTCGGTCAGCCATGCTTCCGACCCGGCGACGCCGCGCCCGCGGAAGGTGCCGCGCATCGTGGTGCTCGGCGGCGGGTCCGTCGGCCTCTACGTGGCGCGCCGCCTGCGAAAGAAGCTGAAGAAGCGGGAAGCGGCCATCGTCGTCGTCGACCCGCGCCCGTACATGACGTATGCGCCCTTCCTGCCGGAGGC
This sequence comes from Promicromonospora sukumoe, assembly GCF_014137995.1. Classification (NCBI taxonomy): domain Bacteria; kingdom Bacillati; phylum Actinomycetota; class Actinomycetes; order Micrococcales; family Promicromonosporaceae; genus Promicromonospora; species Promicromonospora sukumoe. Next base: position 746,473 of record NZ_JACGWV010000002.1, on the reverse strand, counting down.
CGCGGCCGGCTCGATCGACGCCCGTGACGTCGTCGCCCCGCACCGGAAGGCCCTCAAGGGCATCGACGTGCTGCAGGGCAAGGTCACCACGATCGAGCATGGTCGCAAGGCCGTGAAGATCCAGCCCGAGGAGGGCGACGAGTACGAGGTGACGTACGACCAGCTGGTCGTCGGCCTCGGCTCGGTGTCGCGCACGCTGCCCATCCCGGGCCTCGCGGAGTCGGCCATCGGCTTCAAGAACGTGGAAGAGGCCATCGCGGTCCGTAACCACGTCATCAGCCGGCTGGACATCGCCTCCTCGACCTGGGACGCCGACCTGCGCAAGCGCATGCTCACGTTCACGTTCGTGGGCGGCGGGTTCGCCGGGATCGAGGCGCTCGCCGAGATCGAGGACATGGCGCGGTACGCGACGCGTCAGTACGACACGATCGAGACCTCCGACCTGCGCTTCGTCATGATCGAGGGCGCGGGCCGCATCCTGCCCGAGGTCACCGAGCCGATGGGCGAGTACGCCCTCGCCGAGCTGAAGAAGCGCGGCATCGAGTTCCACCTCAACACGTTCCTGTCGTCCTGCGTGGACGGGCACGTCGTGACCTCGACCGGCGTCGAGTTCGACACCGAGACGATCGTGTGGACCGCCGGCGTCAAGGCGAACCCGGTCATCAAGGAGGCGTCCGACCTCCCGTTCGACAAGCTGGGCCGCGTCATCGTGCTCCCCACCCTGCAGGTGGCCACGGAGGACGGCGAGATCATCGACGGCGCCTGGGCCGCCGGCGACTGCGCCGCCGTGCCGGACGTGCTCAACCCGGGCAAGTTCTGCCCGCCGAACGCGCAGCACGCGATCCGCGAGGCCGTGCGCCTGGCCGACAACATCGTCGCGCTCTACAAGGACAAGCCCGCCGTCGAGTACAACCACAAGAACGTCGGTGTGGTCGCGTCGCTGGGTCTGTACAAGGGCGTCGCCGAGCTGTTCGGGTTCGTCAAGCTCCGCGGCTTCCCGGCCTGGGTGGCCCACCGCGGCTACCACGTCATGGCGATGCCGACCGGCAACCGCAAGGTCCGCATCCTGATCGGCTGGATCGGCCAGTTCCTGCTGGGCCGCGAGCTGGTCTCGCTGGGCTCGCTGCACGACCCGCGGCAGGAGTTCCGCAACGCGTCGGTGCCGCCGAAGCCCGTGGGCGAGAAGGTCGAGCAGAAGGCGGAGTCGTCCGCCGAGCGCGCCGAGTCGGGCGCCAAGGCCTGACACCGCCGCCCCAGGGCAGGCACCGAGCCCCTGGCTCCGCGCCGTCAGATGCTCCCGCGGCTGTCAGACGTACAGGTCACCCGGGTGACCTGTACGTCTGACAGCTCCGGGATGTTCTGACAGGCCGGGGCCAGGGGCTCCGTCGTCGGGTGCCGCTCGGTAGTCTCTGGGGTGCGCCCCCATAGCCCAACTGGCAGAGGCAGCCGGCTTAAACCCGGCACAGTCCCGGTTCGAACCCGGGTGGGGGCACTGTCCGGCCGGGCCTTGGGCTCGGCGCCGGGCCTCGGGCGGGGTGCCCGGCCGGGGCGCCCCGGCTCAGGCGAGCAGCTCCGCGAGGTGGCGGCCCGTCAGCGAGGACTCCTGACGGGCGAGGTCAGCGGGCGTGCCCTCGAAGACCACGCGGCCGCCGTCGTGCCCGCCGCCCGGACCCATGTCGATCACCCAGTCGGCCCGCGCGACGACCGACAGGTTGTGCTCGACGACGATCACGGACCGGCCGGAGTCGACGAGGCGGTCGAGCAGGCCGGACAGGTTGTCGACGTCCTGCATGTGCAGCCCGGCGGTCGGCTCGTCGAGCACGAACGTCGGGGTGTCGCCGCCCATCTCGATCGCCAGCTTGAGGCGCTGCCGCTCGCCGCCGGACAGCGTGTTCAGGTGCTGGCCGAGGGAGATGTAGTCCAGCCCGACGTCGGACAGGCGCGACAGCATGGGGAGCACCGTCTTCTCCGTGAAGAAGTTCAGGGCCTCCTCGACGGACATGGCGAGTACCTCGGCGATGTTCTTACCCCGCAGGGTGTAGCCCAGCACCTCGTCGGTGAACCGCTTGCCGCCGCACGCCTCGCACACGCTCGCGACGCCCGCCATGAAGGCGAGGTCGGTGTAGATGAGGCCCACGCCCTTGCACTCTGGGCACGCGCCCGCCGAGTTTGCGCTGAACAGTGCCGGCTTGACCCCGTTGGCCCGGGCGTACTGCTTGCGGATGGGTTCCAGGATGCCGGTGTAGGTCGCGGGGTTGGACCGCCGGGACCCGCGGATCACCGACTGGTCGACGAACGTGACGCCGTCGCGCGGCAGGCAGCCGTGGATGAGCGAGCTCTTGCCCGACCCGGCCACGCCGGTCACCGCGACCAGCACCCCGAGCGGCACGTCCACCGAGACGTCCCGGAGGTTGTGCAGGTTCGCGTGCTCGATGCGCAGCACCCCGGTCGGCGTGCGGGGCGTGGCCTTGACCGTCACGGCCTGGTCCAGGTGCTTGCCGGTCGCAGTCCCCGAGGTGCGCAGGCCCGCGAGGTCGCCCTGATAGACGACGGTGCCGCCGTGGGTGCCGGCGCCCGGCCCCATGTCGACCAGGTGGTCCGCGGCCGCCATGACCTCGGGCTTGTGCTCGACGACGAGCACCGTGTTGCCCTTGTCCCGCAGGCGCTGGAGGAGGGCGTTCATCTGCCGCACGTCGTGCGGGTGCAGCCCGATGGTCGGCTCGTCGAACACGTAGGTCACGTCCGTCAGGGCCGAGCCCATGTGCCGCACCATCTTGGTGCGCTGGGCCTCCCCGCCCGAGAGCGATGACGACTCGCGGTCCAGCGACAGGTAGCCGAGCCCGATCTGCTCGAACGTGGCGAGCAGGTCGTTGAGCCCGTCCAGGATGGGCTGCACGTGCGGGTCGGCGAGGTCACGCACCAGCTCGGCCAGGTCGGTCAGCTGCATGGCCGCGGCCTCGCCGATGTGCTTGCCCTTGACGAGGGACGACCGCGCCCGGTCGTTGAGCCGGGTGCCGCCGCAGTCGGGGCACGACGCGAACGTGGCGAGCCGGTCCACGGCCGCCCGCATCGCGCCCTTCATCGACTCGACGTCCTTGACCAGGTAGAGCCGCGTGATCTTGGGGACCAGCGACTCGTAGGTCACGTTGATGCCGCCCGCGACGACCTTCCGCTCGTCGCCGTGCATCAGGTCGTGCCACTCGGTCTCGGTGTAGTCCTTCAGCGGCTTGTCGACGTCGAACAGGCCGGAGTCCGCGTAGACCTTCCAGTACCAGGTGCCGACCCCGAAGTTGGGGAACGTGATGGCTCCCTCCTTCAGCGACTTGCTCCGGTCCACCAGGGCCTCGGTGTCGATCGTGGACACGCGGCCCAGGCCCTCGCAGCCGGGGCACATGCCCTGCGGGTCGTTGAAGGAGAACAGGTTCGAGCCGCCGACGTACGGCTCACCGAGCCGCGACCAGATGACGCGCAGCATTGTGTAGGCGTCGGTGGCCGTGCCGACGGTCGAGCGCGCGTTGGCGCCCATCGGCTCCTGGTCCACGACGATGGCGGCCGACAGGTTCGACAGCGTGTCGACGTCGGGACGCGGGGGAGAGGGCATGAACCCCTGGAGGAACGCCGAGTAGGTCTCGTCGATCAGCCGCCGCGACTCCGCGGCGACGGTACCGAACACGAGCGAGCTCTTGCCTGATCCGGACACCCCGGTGAACACCGTGAGCTTGCGCTTGGGGATGTCGAGCGAGACACCCTGCAGGTTGTTCTCACGGGCTCCGCGCACCTCGATAGATCCGAACACCACTGTCCTCTCCTGGTCGGTGGTCCCATGGTGCCAGGAGCCACTGACACGCACCCGGCCTGCGCCGCCCGTGCCCGGGCCGCCCCTGCCCGCACCTCTCCTGCCCGGGCCGCGCGTTACGCCAGCAGCAGATGCCGGAACGACCCGGGATGTCAGTGGGGTTGGGTAGCGTGACGGGTACCAACGGCGGGAGTGGGCACATGGCGATGATCTCGGTAGGTACGGAGAGCCCGGCCGGGCTCGGCACCACGCACGACGGCGCACCGGGAGCCCGGTCGGGCACCCTCGAGCACACCCGGGAACCGCTGCTGCGCGACCTCGTCGGTGGCATCCTCCGGCGCGCGCGGCGCGAGCAGCGCCGCACCCTGGCCGACGTCGCCACCGACGCGCGCGTCTCGACCGCCTACCTCTCCGAGGTCGAGCGGGGGCGCAAGGAGGCCTCCTCCGAGGTGCTCGCCGCGGTGTGCGAGGCGCTCGGCCTGCGCCTGGTCGACCTCGTGGAGCGCGCGTGGGCCGACCTCGCGATCGCCCTCGCGGAGCAGGAGGAGGGCCGCCGGGTCCGCGTCCTGTCCTCCGCCGCCCGCCGCTCGGCCGGCTTCTCGTCGTCGCGCCACCCGCTCCAGGCCGGCCAACAGGCTCCGGCCCGCACGTCCGCCGTCGGGCGGCGCGGGGAGGCCGTGCTGCTGGCGGCCTGAGCCGCCGGCCCGGGCTCAGAGCCCGGCGCGCCGCTTCCCGCCCGGCCGGACGTCGTCCACCCGGTCCACGATCCTGTCGACGATGCCGTAGTCCACGGCCTGCTCGGCGGTGAACCAGCGGTCGCGCCCGGCGTCCGCGGCGATCGTCTCCACCCGCTGCCCGGTGTCCTCGGACTGGAGCCGCGTCACCACGTCCTCGATGTGCCGGATGTTCTCGGCCTGCACCACGACGTCCGTCGTCGTGCCGCCGGCCCCGCCGGCCGGCTGGTGCATCATGATCCGCGCGTGCGGCAGCGCGTAGCGCTTGCCCGGGGCGCCGGCCGCCAGCAGGAGCTGCGCCGTGCCGCCCACGAAGCCGATCGCGACCGTGGAGACGGCGTTCGGCAGCAGCCGCATCGTGTCGTGGACGACCAGCCCGGCGCTCGTCGGGCCGCCGGGGGAGTTGAGGTAGAGGCTGATGTCGGCCGCCGGGTCCTCGGCGGCGAGCAGCAGGAGCTGCGAGGTCACGCGGTTGGCGACGGCGTCGTCGATCTCGCTGCCGACCAGCACGATCCGCTGGTGCAGCAGGCGCGTGGCGAGGTGGTCGTCGAGGGGCTGGGTCTGGCTGGTCTCGGTCATGACTCCACGATCGCCCGACGGCGACGGCCCGGACAGCGGTCTCTGCCCGCCGCAGATCTGCTCCTGGCAGAGGCGGGGCGAAGACGGTACGGAGGCGGTGCGGAGGCCGGACGGATCAGAGCGGGTTGCCCGCCGGGTCGATCGTCGGGAACACGTCGAAGTGCACCTCGAACGGGAGCGTCCCGGGCACGTCCTCCTGAGAGCTGAGCGGGTCGATGTGCTCGGCCACGAAGCGGTCCCACGCCGCCACCAGCGCCTCCATCTGCTCCGGCGTGGCCCACTTGTTGGCGGCGAAGAACGTGGTGGCCCCCTGCCACTTCTCCAGCGTCTCCTCGTCCGCGCCCTGGCCCGCGCGGACGAAGGCCATCACCCGCTCGTGGCGCAGGCGCAGGAACTCCATGTTGACCGCCTCGGCGGTCTGCCGGCTGGCGGGGGACTCCTTGCCCACGGTCGAGATGCTGAACCCGCCGGGGGTGCGTTCCCACCAGCGCTCCCGCGCCGTGCCCTTGCCCTCGACCTCGCGGACGAGGCCGTGCTTGGCGAGCTGGCGCAGGTGGTAGCTCGTCGACCCGCTGGACTCGCCGACGATCTCGCCGAGCTTGCTGGCGGTCAGCGGCCCGTGGCTCGGGAGCAGGTCGAGGATGCGGATGCGGAGCGGGTGGGAGAGCGCGCGCAGTGCCTCCGTACCGAGCTCCGCCGGCGGCCCGGCGGTCGCGGCCGGGGCCGGCGGTACGGACGGTGCGGGCGCGTACTGGTCCGCCTCGTGCCCCGGGGTGTCTTCGCGCGCAGTCATAGGCAGGACGTTAACCGGTGCTCGGCGGGTTCAGCGCAGCGCGAGCGGGTGGCGGGCCGCCGCGTTGTCGCGGACGCGCTCGGCGTGGGCCCGCTGCCGGGCGGCGCGCTCGGCCTCCTGACGCTGGGCCGCGCGGTCGCGGGCGGGTGCCTCCTGGCGCCCGGCGGGGACGGACGACGCGACGGTGCGCGGCGGGAGGAAGTGGCGGACCTGCGGGGCGGTGGTGGTGGTGGCGAAGGCGCTCATCGTGGCTGCTCCTGGCTCGGTGGGGCTCGGGTGGGGTAGCTCGTGCCACCCACCCTACGGATGCCAACACACCTTTGCAAGGGTTTCTTTGCAACAAGTTCTTTGGAAGCGGAGGTCAGTCCTCGGGGTCGCGCCGGAACGCGTCCAGGTCGTGGTTCAGGCGCTCCAGCATCTCGGCGAGCAGCGCGCGCTCGAAGGGGGACCACCCAGTGAGGATCTGGTCGTACATCGCGCTGCGGCGTGCGCGTTCCTGTTCGAGCTGCGCCCGGCCGGCCTCGGTCGCCTCCACGCGCACGGCCCGCCCGTCGAGCGGGTCGCGGCTGCGCCGCGCGAACCCGGCCTTCTCCAGACTGACCACCTGGCGGGTCACCGTGGAGGCGTCGAGGCACTGGCGTGCGGCGAGCGCGTTGATGCCGAGCGGGCCCTCCCTGCCGAGCACCTGGAGCAGCAGGTACCCCGAGCGTTCGAGCGCCGGGGTGTGGCCCGCGCGGATCGCCCCGGTGCGCTCCGCGCGCCGCAGCAGGAGCGCGAGCTGCAGCTCGACGCGCGACAGCGGGGCCTCGTCGGGGTACTCGTCGCCCACGTTCTCTTCCGTCCTCCTCGACATAGGTGTAGCCTACAGGCATATACCTGTGTGATACAGATAAATGATCCTGAGGAGGCCGCGTGGCCACCGCGCGCAACGAACCGAACAAGACAGCCATCTACGCCACCGCGCTCACCGCGTTCTTCGCGATCGCAGGCATCGCCGTCGTCGACCCGATCCTGCCCGTCATCGGCGCGGAGATCGGGGCCACCACCTGGGAGATCGAGCTCCTGTTCACCGCGTACATCGCGGTCATGGCCATCGGCATGATCCCTGCCGTGATGGCGACGGGCAGGTTCGGCTACAAGAAGATCCTGGCGACCGGCGTCACGCTGGTCGCGATCGCCGCGGTGCTGGCCGCGCTGAGCGGCAACATCGTGCAGCTCGCGGTGCTGCGCGGAGTGTGGGGTCTGGGCAACGCGATGTTCTTCGCCACCGCCATGGTGCTGCTCGTCGCGCTCGCCAGGGACCGCGAGTGGGTGGTCGGCCTGTTCGAGACGTGTGTCGGGCTCGGCTTCGCCGTCGGCCCCCTGATCGGCGGCCTGCTGGGGCACATCAGCTGGCGGGTGCCGTTCTTCGTCTGCGGCCTGCTCATGGTCGTCGCGCTGATCGTGTCCGCCACCAGGCTCAAGGACCCGGCCGAGAAGCCGGCGCCGCTCAAGCTCGGGCAGGTCTTCGGCCTGTTCCGCAAGCCGGGCTTCCTGGCCCTCGCGGTCGTGACGGCCGCCTACAACTTCGTGTTCTTCGTCGTGCTCGGCTACGTGCCGGTGTTCCTCGGCCTCGACGTGGTGCCGCTCGGCCTGGTCTTCACCGCCTGGGGTATCGGCGTGGCCGTCGGCATCCTCGCGGTGGGCCACCGGCTGGCGCACCGGATCGGCTTCGTCCAGACGCTGGGCGTCGCGATCGCCGGCGTGCTCGTGTGCGTGGCCCTGCTCGCCGTCGGCGTCGGGACCGCCGGCTCCATCGCGGTGACCATCGTGGCCGGCGTGTTCATGGGTATCGCCAACGCGAACCTCACCGACCTGTCGCTCGCCCTCGGTGACCCGGACCGCCGGGTCACGACCGGCGCCTTCAACCTCGTGCGCTGGGGCTTCGCGGCGCCCGCCCCCGTGGTCGCGGGCCTGCTTGCGGAGGGCGTCAGCCCCGCGTCGCCGTTCTGGGTGGCCTCGGCGGTGCTGCTCGTCGGCGTCGTCGTCTTCCTGGTGACGGCGCACCTCATGGCCCGGCCGATCGGCGAGCGCGTGCTCTGGCAGCGCTGGAACCGGGCCGCCCGCGTCGCCGAGGGCACGCCCGAGGAGGCCATGTCCGAGCTGTGACCCGTCGCCCTGGCCCGTCGTGCGGACGGGTCAGGGCGCGCGGGGTCCAGGCGCGCGGTGCTGGACGGATTCCGGGCGGATGTCAATGCCTCCGTCCGCTTGCGGGGGGTCCGGCGCGCTGCCCTACTCTGTGACTTCGGCCGGATTTCACCCCGTTGGTCCCGCGCAGGTCGCGACGGCGGTCCGTGCCGTGCGCCCGATCCTCGCCCGCACCGTGGAGTCTCCGTGTTCCGTCTCGCCCGGCTGTCCCTCGCGAACCGAGCAGTCGTAGCACTGGTGACCATCGCGATAGCGGTGTTCGGCGTCCTCAGCATGACCTCCCTGAAGCAGGAGCTGATCCCGTCGCTCCAGCTCCCGACGGGCATCGTGAGCGCGGTGTACCAGGGCTCGTCGCCCGAGGTCGTGGAGGAGCAGGTCACCGACAAGATCGAGGAGGCCGTCACCTCCGTCGACGGGATCGCGTCGGTGCGGTCGACGGCGTCCACGGGCATCTCGCTGACCACCGTCGAGTTCACGTACGGCACCGACATGGAGTCCGCCACGCAGCGCCTCCAGAGCGCCGTCGCGGGCGTCCAGCCCACCCTGCCCGACGACGTCGAGCCGCAGGTCACGACCGGTTCCGTCGACGACGTGCCCGTGGTCCAGATGGCGATCTCCGGCGACAAGAGCCCGAACGCCCTCGCGAGCACCGTCGAGGACGTCGTCGTCCCCGCGCTGGAGGAGGTCGACGGCGTCCGCGCCGTCGCGGTGACCGGGCAGAGCGAGACCGAGGTCCGCATCCTGCCCGACCAGGGCAAGCTCGCCGCGGCCGGGCTCGCGGCCGACGACCTCACCACCGTGCTGCAGGACAACGGCGTGGTCATCCCGGCCGGGGAGATCACCGAGGGCGGCCGCGCGTGGTCCGTCCAGCTCGGCAAGCCGGTGGACATGGTCGACCAGCTCAAGCAGCTCCCCGTCCTCCCGGGCGGCGGCGCGGGCGGCGGGGCGGATGGCGCGGCCGGCGGGGCGGCCGGAGCGGGCGACGCGGCAGGGGCCGGCGGCACGACGACGCCGGGCGCCACTGCCGACGCCCTGCCGACCGAACCGGCCGCGCCCGTGCTGCTGGGCCAGGTCGCCTCGGTGAAGCTCAAGCCGGTCGACCCGACGTCCTACTCCCGGCTCGACGGCTCGCCGTCGCTCGGCCTGGCCATCACCAAGACGCCGGAGGCCAACACCGTCGAGGTGTCCCACGCGATCGAGGCGGCGCTCGCCGAGACCGAGGTGGCCGGCACGCTCGCCGAGCGCGACATCGCGACGGCGGTCGTCTTCGACCAGGCCCCGTTCATCGAGGAGTCGATCCATGGCCTCGCCACCGAGGGCGGGCTCGGCCTGCTCTTCGCGGTGCTCGTCATCCTGGTCTTCCTGATGTCGATGCGGTCCACGCTTGTGTCCGCGATCTCGATCCCGCTGTCGCTCGCGGTCACCTTCATCGCGATGGAGGCGGGCGGGTACACGCTGAACATCCTGACGCTCGGCGCGCTCACCATCTCCATCGGGCGGGTGGTCGACGACGCGATCGTCGTCATCGAGAACATCAAGCGGCACATGTCCACCGGCGAGGAGAGGGCCACGGCGATCCTCGCGGCGGTCCGCGAGGTGGGCGGCGCCATCGCCGCCTCGACGATCTGCACCGTCGCGGTGTTCCTGCCGATCGCGCTGGTGGGCGGCATGGTGGGCGAGCTGTTCCGGCCGTTCGCCCTGACCGTGTCGATCGCGATGCTGGCCTCGCTCGTCGTGGCGCTGACGATCGTGCCGGTGCTGGCCTACTGGTTCATCCGGCCGCCGAAGAAGGCGCGGCGCGGGGGAGCGGCCGACCGCGAGCAGGTCGAGAGCAAGGAGCGGCGCGGCGTCTGGCAGCGCGTCTACGTGCCGACGCTGAACGGCGCGCTGCGGCTGCCCGCCGTCACGATCGTGGTGGCCGTGGCGATCCTCGGCGGCACCGCCGCCCTCGTCCCGCGCGTCGAGACCAGCTTTCTCGGCGACAGCGGCCAGGACACCGTGACCGTCACGCAGCACTACGCGCCCGGCACCTCGCTGGAGGGCCAGGACGAGGCGGCGCGCCAGGTCGAGACCGCGCTGGCCGACGTCGCCGCCGTGGACAGCGTGCAGGCCACCGTCGGCGGCGGCGGTGACATGTCGATGGCCGCGTTCGGCGGCGCGAGCACCGGCCTCAAGGCCACGTTCGCGATCACCCTGGACGACGACGCCGACGGCGAGCAGGCGGCCGCCGACATCCGCGCCGCCGTCGGCGGCCTGACCGAGGAGCCCGCGACGGAGGTCTCCGTCTCCGCCGGCGACTCGGTGGGCACGTCCTCGATCGACCTCGTCGTCCGGGCCCGCGACGACGAGACGCTGACCGAGGCCACGAACCAGGTTCAGGAGGCGATGAGCGGCCTGGACGCCTCCGCGGAGGTCACCAACGACCTGGCCGCCGCCCAGGAGATCGTCGAGGTGTCCGTCGACCGCAAGGCCGCGGCGCAGTACGGGCTCACCGAGACGCAGGTGTCGGGGATCGCCTCGGCGGCGATGACCGGCGCCCAGGACGTCGGCGAGCTCCAGACCGCCGAGGGGCCGGTCGGCGTGAACCTCTGGGCCGGGAAGGTCCCGGCGACCATGGACGAGATCGGCGAGATCCCCGTCCCGACCGCGGCCGGCCCCGTGCCGCTGAGCGACGTCGCACAGGTCGAGCTCGCCAGCTCGCCGACGTCGATCACGCGGATCGACGGCGAGCGATCGGCCACGGTCTCGGTGACGCCCGCCGGTGCCGACCTCGGCGCGGCCACCGACGCCGTCGACGCCGAGCTCGCGTCGATCGACCTGCCGGCCGGGGCCGCGGTGTCGGTGGGCGGAGCCGCCGCCGACCAGGCCGAGGCGTTCGGCGACCTGGGCCTGGCGCTCGTGGCCGCGATCGCCCTCGTGTTCGTGGTCATGGTGGCGACGTTCCGCAGCCTGGCGCAGCCGTTCATCCTGCTGGTGTCCGTCCCGTTCGCCGCGGTGGGCGCCCTGGTCGCGCTCGTCGTGACGGACACCCCGCTGGGTGTGCCCGCCCTCATCGGGACGCTGCTGCTGGTCGGGATCGTGGTGTCCAACGCGATCGTGCTCATCGACCTCATCAACCAGTACCGCGCCCGGGGCATGGGCCTCGACGAGGCCGTGCGCGAGGGGGCCCGCAAGCGGCTGCGGCCGATCGTGATGACGGCCCTGGCGACGGTCTTCGCGCTGACCCCCATGGGGATCGGGCTGACCGGCGGCGGGGCGTTCATCTCGCAGCCGCTGGCCCTGGTCGTCATCGGCGGCCTGGTGTCGTCGACCCTGCTGACCCTGTACGTCGTGCCGGTGATCTACACGCTGTTCGAGCGCCGGGCGGAACGCCGTCGGGCCGCGGACGAGGCGGCCGGCCGGGTGCGTCGTCCGCTGACGGGTGCGCTGGTCAGCGTGGCGACGGGTGCGCTGCGCGCCGTCGGGCGTCAGGGGGCGCGGACCCCGGCAGTGGCGGCCGCCGGTGGTGCGGCTGCCGGCGGTGCCGTGGCTGGTGCGGCTGCCGGTGGTGCTGTGCCGCAGAGTTGGCCGCCGGTCCAGGAAGCGTCGCCTCCTGCGGCCTCGCCGGCTCCGGTCCCACCGACGTCGGCCCCACCCACCCCGGCCCCGCCCGTCTGGCCGACGCCGGCCGGTCCGGCTCCGGCACCGCAGTACGCGCCGCAGCAGCGCGTCCCGCAGGAGCAGGCCGCCCCGCGGTACGCGCCGCGTCGGCAGCCGAGCCCGCAGCAGCACCCGGCTCCGCCGCAGCGACCCGCGCCGCAGCAGCAGCCGGGCCCGCAGCCGTTCGCACCGCAGCAGGCCACGCCGCAGCATGCCGCTCCGCAGCACCAGGCGCCGCGGCAGCCAGGTCAGCAGCCCGGTCAGCAGCCCGCGCCCCAGTTCGCCCCGCAGTTCGCACCCCAGCACAGCGCCTCGGGAAACCACGGCGCCCCGGGAAACCACAGTGCCCCGCGCAACCCGCAGCACCAGCAGTACGTCCCCCGGCAGCAGCCGGCGGCGCAGGCCGCGCTGCCCCAGCGCCGTCAGGAGCCGCAGCCGGAGCCGGAGCGCCGGCAGCCCGAGCCTGCACCGGTCTGGCCGCACCCGCTCGACCCGATGTGACGGTCGGGCTTCCAGGACCCGGCCCGGTCCCGAAAACAGTTGGTCCCCGGGGTGTGTCGCGGAGAGTAGACACTGTCTACTCGGAGCGACACACCCCGGGGACCAACTGTTTCCGCACCGCCCACGCTGGGCGCCCGACGGCCGAGGCCCGACGCCGACCCGCGGCCGGCGTCGGGCCCGCGGCTGCTACGCGTCCTGGAACTTGACGCGCATCGCCGCGCCCGCCAGCACCAGCGCCGTGTAGCCGGCGAGCACGCTGATGCCCACCCACGGGTCGAGCACGTCGGGGAACGCGCCCGCGTTCGGCGTGATCTGTGTGCCCGCCACGCTCGGCAGCAGCTTGTTCACCGTGCCGACCCACTCGAGCTGGGAGGCCGCGAAGGTGGCGATCTGGACGATCGTCGGGATCACCAGGAAGATCGCGACCACCGTGAAGATCGCGCCCGCCGTGTGCCGCAGCAGGGCGCCCAGGCCCAGCGCGAACAGGGCCACGAGCGTCACGTACAGCACCGTGCCGCCGAGCGCGCGCACCTGGTCGCTGTCGCCGAAGTCCACGGTCGCGTCGTTGCCGTTCAGGAGCGGGTAGGTGACGAGCCAGCTCAGCGCCAGGGAGACGGTGATGAGCACGGCCGTGACCAGCACGAGCACCAGGGCCTTGCCGAAGAACGCCGGGAGGCGCTTGGGCACCGCGGCGAACGTGGACCGGATCATGCCGGTGGAGTACTCACCGGTGATCATCAGGGCGCCGAGCACCGCGACCACGAGGGCCGCCATCTCGAAGCCCGCTGCCACCACGGTGGTCCCGCCGAGCATGGTGCCCATCGCGGCCTGGTCCTCGGGCGACGCGCCCTCCATCTCGCTGCCCACGAGCTGGACGATCAACGCCAGCATCAGTGCGAAGCCGACCATCACCACGACGGTCGCGCCGAGGGTCCACCACGTCGAGCGCAGCGTCCACAGCTTGATCCACTCCGAGCGCAGCACGCGCCAGAAGGTGACGTTGTGCACCGGGGTGTGCTCCGTCGTCGGGCCCGACGCCGATCCGCTCGCCGGAGCGGTGACTGTCGCGCTCATGCCTTGCTCCCCTCGAGGTGGGACGTCGCGGCCGCGACGGCGGCGATGCCCTCGGACTGGTACTCCACCGCGTCCGCGGTGAGAGACATGTAGGCCTCCTCCAGCGTGGAGGCGACCGGCGTGAGCTCGTGCAGCACGATCCGCGAGGCGGCGGCCAGCTCGCCGACGGCGGCCGCCTCGGTGCCGCGGACCTCCAGCAGCCCGGGCTCGACGTCCTCCACCTCGGCGTTCTTGGCCTTCAGGAGGTCGGCGAGCTCCGTGGCCTGCGGCGACCGGACGCGCACGACCTTGCGGGCCGCGCTCTCCACGAACTCCGCGACCGGGGCGTCGGCGAGGATGCGGCCCCGGCCGATCACGATCACGTGGTCGGCCGTGAGGGCGACCTCGCTCATGAGGTGGCTGGACAGGAAGACCGTGCGGCCCTCGGACGCCAGGTACTTGGCGATGTTGCGGACCCAGAGCACGCCTTCCGGGTCGAGGCCGTTGACGGGCTCGTCCAGGATCAGCGTGCGCGGGTCGCCGAGCAGGGCCGCGGCGATGCCGAGCCGCTGGCCCATGCCGAGCGAGAAGCCGCCCACGCGCTTGCTCGCGACCGACTGCAGGCCCGTGAGATCGATCACCTCGTCGACGCGCTTGGTGGCGATGCCGTGCGTGGCGGCCATGGCGAGCAGGTGGTTGCGTGCGGTGCGGCCGGTGTGCACGGCCTTCGCGTCGAGCAGGGCACCGACCTCGGCGAGCGGACGGCGGTGCGCCGCGTAGGGCTTGCCGTTCACGGTGACCGCGCCCGCCGTGGGCCGGTCCAGGCCCATGATCATGCGCATGGTGGTCGACTTGCCGGCGCCGTTCGGGCCCAGGAAGCCCGTCACCTGGCCCGGCTGCACCGTGAACGTGACTCCGTCCACGGCGGTCTTCGCGCCGTACCTCTTCGTCAGGCCTCTGGCCTCGATCATCGCTTGCCCTTCCAGGAGACTCGTTGTTACGAGAGTAGGTAGCGGACAGCGGGCGCCGCACCCATAACCGGCCCTGATCATCCCGTGGTCGGACCCACTTCATCCGATGGGATGACCTGGGAACTCCTGGACCGTCCTCAGCGTTCCCTAGGATGGTCAGACAGACCAGGAGGAGCAGATGAGCAACCCCGTCTTTTCAAGAAGCGACGTCTTCGGTGAACCCCGTCGTACCGGCAATGCCGGTGGACGCCGCGGCGGCACCGCCACCTACCCCAACCAGAGTCCCGCATACGGCACCCCGCCGCAGCCTGGCCAGTACGGCCAGTACGGCGCCGCGGGACAGCAGGCGATGGACGCGTCGCAGCTCGACGCGATGTACGAGTCGCCGTCCGCCACCACGGCGGACACCAAGCGGCTGACGTACGACGACGTGATCATCAAGACCGGTGGGCTGCTCGCCCTTCTGGTCGTGGTGGCCGCGGCGACGTGGACGCTGGTTCCCCCGGCGATGCTGAGCATGGTCATGATCGTGGGCGCGATCGGCGGCCTGGTCCTGGGTCTGGTGAACGCCTTCAAGCGGAACCCCAGCCCGGCGCTCATCGTGCTCTACACGGTGTTCCAGGGCGCGTTCCTCGGCGCGATCTCGCTGGTCTACAGCCAGATCGCGCAGGGCGCCGTCCCGCAGGCCGTGATCGGTACGGTCTCGGTGTTCGCGGTGAGCCTGTTCCTGTTCAAGAGCGGCAAGGTCCGGGTCACGCCGAAGTTCACGCGCTGGCTCATGTTCGCGCTGATCGGGTACGCCCTGTTCAGCCTGATCAACTTCGTGCTCCTGATCACGGGTGTGCTGGACGGCTTCGGCATGCGTAGCGGCCCGATCGGCGTGATCGTCGGCCTCGTCGCCGTCGGCCTCGCGGCCGCCTCGCTGATCGTGGACTTCGACTCGATCAAGCGGGGTGTCGAGGCCGGCGTGCCGGCCAAGATGGCTTGGTCGGCGGCCTTTGGCCTGCTCGTGACGCTGATCTGGCTGTACCTGGAGATCCTGCGCATCGTCGCGATCTTCAACAGCAGCGACTGACGCTCTCGCCGGCCGCATGTAGGGCCGTCTGACAGCAACGACAGAGGCGTGGACCCCGGAAGGGGTTCACGCCTCTGTCGTATCCACAGCTCTGTCCACAGGGCTTTGTCGACGCTTGTTGGCCACCGCGCATGTCGTCCGCAGGGCTACCGGTTCGCTCCGGAAACCCGGCCGCTGCCCACCACCACCGCGACCAGCACGCAGCCCGCCGCGACCAGCACGCCGTGTGTGATCCGCAGCTCCGGCCCGCCGAAGAACTGGGGCAGCACCAGCACCAGGCCGAGCGCGAGGGGCAGGCCGATCCACCGCGGGTGCGTGCCGGCGCCCTGCGGCCCCGAGGCCCGCCCACCCGACCGCCACAGCGCCACGGCGGCGAGCACGCCGGACACGGCCAGCAGGAGCAGCCCGGCGCCGAACAGCGTCACGGCCCACGGCTGCATGCGCAGCACCTCGACGTCGGCGAGCAGGCCGAGGTCGCCGTCGCGCAGCGCCGCCTCCGCGAGGGTGCGGATGCCGAAGATCTCGGCCCCGAAGTAGAGCGCGGCGAAGCCCGCGCCTGTCCACGCGGTGACCAGGGCCCAGGTCGCGCTCCGCACGCCGGGGTTCCCGCCGCGTCCGGCCCCTGCCGAATCGCTACCGACCCCCACCAGCAGCGCCCGCAGCCCGAGCAGCGCGGGCGCCATCAGGCCCAGCCCGAGGATGCCGAGCAGGTGCGACACGACCCAGCGGTCGGAGGCGAACGCGGTGGCGAGTCCGGTGCTAGCGACGGTCTCGTCGGGCCACGGCCGCAGCACGGGGAACAGCAGGAAGGCGACCCCGGCCGCCACGAAGGCGACGGCGGTCCAGCGCGCGGTCGTGCTGCCGCCGGACCGGCCGGCGTCGGCGGAGCGTGCGGTCGTGCTGCGGACGGTGCTCATCGGTGGCTCCCGGCGGTGTCGTGGTCGAGGTGGTCCAGGCCGGCGTCGGCGGCGCCGCCGTCAGCGCCGTCGGGCACGCCGAGCGCGGTGACCCCCGCGACCAGCATGTCCAGCAGCACGGTGAAGCTCTGGTCGACGTCCTCCCGCATCCGGAAGCCGCCCCCGAGCTCGAGGATGACGAAGCCGTGGAAGCCCGCCCGGACCGCGCGGATCGCGTCGATCAGGCGCTCGTCGGGCAGGCCGAAGCCGTGCAGCACGGCGCCGACCACCCGGACGCTCTCGGCGGCCGCCTCGCGCAGCCGCTCGTCGGCCGGGTCCTCCGGGTCGGGACCCACCTGGGTGGACGCGTACCGGCCGGGGTGCGCGTGCGCGTAGGTGCGCCACGAGGTCGCCAGGGCCCGCAGCGCGTCGCTCCCGGCCCGGCCGACGGTCGCCGACGTCGCGGCGGCCGTCACCTCCTGGACGGCGATCAGGGCGACCTCGCGGCGCAGGTCGGCCAGCGAGCCGACGTGCTTGTAGAGGCTCGGGGTCGCGACACCGGCCTTGGCGGCCACCTTGGCGAGGGTCAGGTCGGCGTAGCCGCTCGCCCCGCCGTCGTCGACCACCTCGAGCGCCAGGCGCACGACGGCGTCGTGGGACAGACCCGCCCTAGGCATTCCGGCCGCCCTCGGTCGCGTCCGGGAGCCCGGCGAGGAAGTCGAGCACGGCCGGCACCACGACGTCGGGCGCCTGCTGCGCCGGGTAGTGCCCGGCCTCGTCGACCAGGACGCCGCGCGACCCGATCGTCTCCGTGATCCAGGTGAGCTCCTTCGCCGGGTCGGTGAAGTCGGGGTCGAGCGCGCCGACCACGGCCAGTGACGGCGCCGTGACCTCGGACAGCCGGGCCTCGACGACCGAGTGGTCGAGCACCATGGCGAGATCGCGGAACGAGCGCAGGTGCGCCGGGTCGCGCAGGCTCTGCCGGACCTCCGCCACCTGCTCGGCGTGCCGGGCGGAGCGGCGGCCCTTGCTGATCGACGAGTAGTAGGCGGCCCAGAACGCGGCGCCCCAGGGCCGGGCGAGGAGCACGCGGAAGACGCCCCGCAGCACCTTCTGCATGGCCGGGGAGCCCGTCTGGCGCAGGAGCGGGCTGAGCAGCACGAGACCGCGCACGAGCTCCGGGCGCTCGGCGGCTGCCCAGGCGGCGGCGGACGACGCCATCGAGTTGCCGAGCAGCACGGCCGGCCCGGCGCCGAGGTGCTCGACGAGCGCGATGAAGTCCGTGCCGGTGGCGTCGTCACCGTGCGTGCGGAACGTGGTGTCGGAGTCGCCGTGGCCGCGCAGGTCCGCGACGACCACGCGGTAGCCGGCGTCGACGAGCGCGGGGGCGAGGTCGTCGTAGGTGGACCGCAGGTCGCCCATGCCGGGCATGGCGACGACGAGCGGCCCGGTGCCCGCGTCGGTGTAGGCGATGTTGCCCTCGGGTCGTTGGAGGAAGGAGAGCTTGTTGCTCTGGCTTGTTGTCATAGCCTTAAAGCTACGCCTATTAGCCAACGCGCGCAAGACCCCCGAAAAACGAGCTGAGTGCGGGATCTTCGCCCCTGGCCGAGGCCAGGAAGGGCGAAGATCCCGCACTCAGCGGGGCACTACGGGGGTGTCAGCGGGTCACATCTGGCGGGAGACTCCGAAGTAGCCCTTCTCGGACTCGCCGGTCTCCGCCTTGATCACGTGCATGACGGCGTTGATCAGCGCCAGGTGCGTGAACGCCTGCGGGAAGTTGCCGAGGTGCCGGCCGCTGCCGGGCTCGATCTCCTCCGCGTACAGGTCGAGCGAGGACGCGTAGCCAAGCAGCCGCTCGCACAGCGCCCGGGCCCGCTCCACCTCGCCGATCTCGACGAGCGCGGACACCAGCCAGAACGAGCAGATGGTGAACGAGCCCTCCTCGCCCTGCAGGCCGTCGTCGGTCTCGTCGGTGCGGTACCGCAGCACCAGGCCGTCCTCGGTCAGCTCGTCCGCGATCGCGAGCACGGTGGCCCGCACCCGCGGGTCGTCCGACGGCAGGAACCGCAGCAGCGGCACGAGCAGCAGCGACGCGTCGAGCGCCGGGTCGCCGTAGCGCTGCGTGAAGACGCCGCGGTCGTCCACGCCCTTGGTGCAGATGTCGTCGGCGATCTCGTCGGCGATCTTCTGCCACGCCTTGGCGTAGTCCGGCTCGTCGTACAGGCGGGCCAGCTTGGCGCCGCGGTCCATCGCCACCCAGCACATGAGCTTGGAGCTGGTGAAGTGCTGCGGCTCGCCGCGCACCTCCCAGATGCCCCGGTCCGGCTCGTGCCAGTGCTTCATGGCCTCCTCGACCTGCCGCTTGAGGATGGGCCACAGCGACTCGGGGAGTTGGTCGCGCGACTTGGCGTGCAGCCACACCGAGTCGAGCACCGCGCCCCACACGTCGTGCTGGCGCTGGTCGTACGCGGCGTTGCCGACGCGCACGGGCTGGGCGCCCTCGTAGCCCGACAGGTGCGGGAGCTCGAACTCCTCCAGCGTCTCCTCGCCGCCCACGCCGTACATGATCTGGAGCTGCCGGTTGTCGCGGCAGACGTCCTGGATGAACGCGAAGAAGTCGTTGGCCTCCCGCTCCAGGCCCAGCGTGTACAGGCCCCAGAGCGCGAACGTCGAGTCGCGGATCCACGCGTACCGGTAGTCCCAGTTGCGCTCCCCGCCCGGGGTCTCGGGCAGCGACGTCGTCGCCGCGGCGATCAGCGCGCCCGTGGGGGAGTAGGTCAGCCCCTTCAGCGTGAGCGCGGAACGCTGCAGGTAGACGCGCCACGGGTGGTCCGGGAACGTGCCCTGCGTGATCCAGTCGCGCCAGTACCGCTCGGTACGCCACATGGCGTCGAGGGCTTCCTTGTAGCTGGTCGGCGGGTCCTGCGAGCCCCAGGACATCGCCACGAAGTGCTCGTCACCCTGCGACATCCGCGTACGCGCCGTCGCCCGCTTGCCCTCCAGCCCGAACCGCAGGCTGGACCGCAGGTGCACGTCCGGGGTGGGGTCGCCGATCTTGGCGACGACCGCGGAGTAGCCGCTGTTCTCGTACTCCCAGTCCACCTCGGACCGCGCGTAGTCGGGGCGCGGCTCGCACTCGACCTCGACCTCGACCGTGCCCGACACGCACTTGATGGTGCGCAGCAGGATGTGCTCGGCGTCGTCGTCCGTAGGCGTGCGGCGGTGCGTGCCGGAGCGGGACTCCAGGTCGTGCCACGGCCCCATCAGCATGGCGTCGCGCACCACGAGCCAGCCGGTCTCCGTCTGCCACGTGGTCTCGAGGATCAGGGTGCCGGGCAGGTAGCGGCGCGCGCTCGGCACGCGCACGCCGTGCGGGCCCACCCGGAAGTGGCCCGCTCCCCGGTCGAGGATCTTGGCGAAGATGCTGGGTGAGTCGGGGCGGGGGACGCACATCCACTCCACGCTGCCCGACGGCGCGATGAGCGCGTTGGCCTCGCAGTCCGACAGGAACCCGTACTCGCCGATGTGCGGGAACTTGCTGCGCCCGTCCCAGACCTGCGGGGACGGGGCGTCGCTCGATCTGTGTGTTCTGGCCGGTGTCGGGCTGGCAGGCGTCGGCTTCTTGCCGCGCCGGGAGGACGTACCGGCGGCAGGGGCGTCGGGCCCCTGCGCTTCAATCGATTCGAGCGTCATGGGTATCAAGGGTTCCGCACGTTCCGCGCGTGTGGCAAGCCGGATCTGTGTGACGCGCGGAACCTGTCCGCATGCTCCACGAAAAAAGATTCTGGCACGTGTCGATCCACCTGTTTCCCGTTCGACCTGTGGATGAGAAGGTCCCACCAGGGACCGGAAACCACACAGGAGAAGAGACCATGGCCAAGTACATGCTCATCATGCGGGCGACCGACGAGACCGTGACCGCCTACGAGAACATGGACTTCGAGGAGATCATCAACGCCATGGGCGTGTTCAACGAGGAGATGATCAAGGCCGGCGTGCTGGTGGCCGGCGAAGGCCTCGAGGATGCCGCCGATTCCGTCGTCGTGGACTACTCCACCGAGACGCCCGTCGTGACCGACGGTCCCTACGGCGAGACCAAGGAGCTGTTCAACGGCTTCTGGATCCTCGACGTCGCCTCGAAGGAGGAAGCCGTCGAGTGGGCCAAGCGCGCGCCGCTGACCGGTCCGGGCAGCAAGGCCGAGATCCGCAAGGTCACCGAGATCGACCAGTTCCCGCAGGACAACGAGTACATCCAGAAGGAGAAGGCCTGGCGCGAGTCCACCGGCCAGCACTGAGGCCGGGTCCGCCGGGAGTCTTCAGGGGCAGGGCAGGGCAGGACACGGCAGGGAAGGGAGAGGGATGAGCGACGACGACGCCGCGCGGCGGGCCGTCGAGGCGGTCTGGCGGATCGAGTCCGCCCACATCGTCGGCGCACTCACCCGCTACACGCGCGACTTCGAGCTCGCCGAGGACGTGGCCCAGGAGGCGCTCGCCGCGGCGCTCGTCTCCTGGCCGCGGGACGGCACGCCGCGCGACCCCGCGGCGTGGCTCATCGCGACGGCCCGGCGCCGGGCGATCGACGCCTACCGCCGTCGGGCCGGGCGGGCCGAGCGGTACGCCGCGCTGGCCCACGGGCTCGCCGAGGGCGAGGTCGCCGTGGGCCTGGGCGCGCCGACGTCGTCCGCCCCGGGGGCGCTCGCGGGCGACCCGGGCGCGGAGCCCGGGCTGCTCGACCCCGAGCGTATCGACGACGACGTGCTCGCCCTCATGTTCGTGTCCTGCCACCCGGTGCTCTCCCGGGAGGCGCGGATCGCCTTGACCCTGCGGGTCGTGGGCGGTCTGACCAGCGACGAGATCGCCCGCGCGTTCCTCGTGCCGGTCGCGACGGTCCAGGCGCGCATCACGCGCGCCAAGAAGACCATCGCGGCGGCGCAGGTCCCGTTCGAGGTGCCCGACGGCGCGGACCGCGCCACCCGGCTCTCGTCGGTGCGGGGCGTGCTGTACGTGATCTTCACCGAGGGCTCGTCGGCGACGTCGGGCGACGACTGGATCCGGCACGACCTGGCGCGCGAGGCCGTGCGCCTGACCCGAGTGCTGGCCCGGCTCGCCCCGGAGCCCGAGACCTTCGGCCTGCTCGCCCTGATGGAGCTGACGGCAGCCCGGTTCCCCGCCCGGACCGGGCCGTCGGGGGAGCCCGTCCTCCTGGAGGACCAGGACCGGCGCCGGTGGGACCGCGCGGCGATCCGGCGGGGCCGGGCGGCGATACAGCGCGCCGTCGGCCCGGAGGGCATGGCCTCCTACGCGCTCCAGGCCGCCATCGCGGAGTGCCACGCGGTGGCCCCTTCCGTGCCGGAGACCGACTGGGAGCGGATCGTGGTGCTCTACGAGGCGCTGGGCCGCATCGCGCCGTCGCCCGTCGTGGACCTGAACCGGGCCGTGGCCGTGGCGATGGCGCACGGGCCCGACCTCGGGCTGCGCGCCGTCGACGGCCTGGCCGACCAGGGCGTGCTCGCCGGGTCGCACCTGCTGCCCGGCGTGCGCGGCGAGCTGCTGTCCCGGCTCGGCCGCACCGCCGAGGCCCGCGGCGAGTACCTCCGCGCGGCGGAGCTCTGCGGCAACGCCGCAGAACGCGGCGTCCTGGAAGCCAAGGCGGCCGCCCTCCCGTAACCCGCCCGCCCGCTCGTTGAGTGCTGGGTATTTGCCCTCTCGGAACGTTTCGAAAGGGCAAATACCCAGCACTCAACGGAGGCGGAGGGTGGCTACCAGGACGCCCGCCAGGCACAGGGCGCCGCCGGCCAGGGCGACCGGGGTGGGGACCTCGCCGAGCAGGGCCCACGACATCAGGACGGCCAAGGGCGCGGCGGCGTAGGTCGCGGCGCCGAGGCGGCCCGCCGTCGTCCGGGTGAGCGCGTAGCCCCAGGTGACGAACGCGATCGCCGTGGGGAACACGCCCAGGTAGACGACGCTCAGGGTCGCCGACGTCGGGGCCGCCGCGAGCTCGGTCACCAGCACGGGCAGGAACGGCAGGCACACGACCGTCCCGGCCAGGCAGCCCAGCCAGGTCATCGTCAGCGAGTCGACCTGGGGCAGCAGCCGCTTCTGCAGGATGGTGCTCCCGGCGTAGATGACCGCTGCCGCCAGCCCGAGTAGCACGCTGACGACGTCGGAGGCCCCGCTGGAGGTGGCCAGCGCGATGCCGGCGACCCCCGCGAACGCGATGCCGATGCCCGCCAGCAGCCGGGCGGGGAAGCCCTCCCCCAGGGAGATCCCGGCGAACACCGCGATGAGGATCGGTGCGAGGCCCACCAGCAGGGACGCGGTGCCGGCGTCGAGCGTGCGCTCCGCCGCGTTGAGGGCGAGGTTGTAGAGCCCGAACCAGAGCACGCCCCAGACGACGACGCCCACCAGCGTGCGGCCGCGCGGCAGCCGGAGCTTGCCGGCCAGGCCCGCGATCACGGTCAGCGCCAGGGTGCCCACGAAGATGCGGCCCAGGGCGAGGGCGCCCGGCGAGTAGTCGAAGCCGGCGGACCGGATGCCGATGAACGCCGAGCCCCACAGCACGACGGTCACCGCGGCGGCGGCCGGGACCAGCAGACGGTGCGGGGCGGCGGGCGGCGCGGCGGGGGACGTCGGCGCGGCCGGCGCTGCCGGGGCCTCCGGCCCGGTGGTGGTGCTCATGTCCGCAACCCTGCCGGGCGCGAGCGGCGAGGTCTGGCGGCTATCGGCCGTGGCGTTGCTCATGGTGCGATCCTCGCCCGACACCATCGTGAAGCACCAGCGACGATTCCTACATCTGGATTCAGTCTGGCTGTACTGTGGTGCGCATGCTCGACGTCCACCGCCTCCGCGTCTTCCGCTCCGTCGTCGCCTCCGGATCGATCGGTGCCGCGGCGGCGAACCTCGGCTACACGCCCTCCGCCGTCAGCCAGCACGTCTCCGCGCTCCAGCGCGAGACCGGGCTCAAGCTCCTGGCCCGGCACGGTCGCGGCATCCGCCCGACGGCGGCCGGGCGTGCGCTCGCCGCGCAGGCCGACGGCGTCCTGGAACGGCTCGGCGAGGCCGAGTCGATGGTCGCCGACCTGCGGGCCGGCCGCACCGGCTCGCTCTCGATCGCCTACTTCGCCTCGGTGGGCTCGGCCTGGCTGCCCGACGTCGTCCGGGTGATCACCACGGACTTTCCCGGCGTGCGCCTCGACCTGGAGCTCGCCGAGCACATCCCGGACAAGACCGAGGAGCGGGCCGACCTGCAGGTCGCCGTCGCCCAGACGGACTTCGACGCCGGCAGCGGCTTCACCGCGCACCACCTGCTCGACGACCCGTACGTCGCCGTGCTGCCGCGCAGCCACCGGTTCGCGGGCCGCGACGAGATCGAGCTCGCCGAGCTGGCCGAGGAGTCCTGGGTCGACAACGACTTCGCGCGCGGCTGGTGCCGCCGCAACCTCCTGGAGGCGTGCACGGCCGCGGGGTTCAGCCCCACTTTCCACGTCGAGGCGCACGACTACCCGACGGCGGTCGCGTTCGTCGAGGCCGGGATCGGCATGACCGTGCTGCCCGAGCTCGGCGCCGTCCAGCTCCCGGCCGGCACGATCGCGGTGCCCGTGGTGCGGCCCGCCCCGGTCCGCTCGATCTACGCGGTGGTGCAGGACGCCGTCGCGCACACCCCGCCCGCCATCGCCGCGCTGGAGGCGCTGCGCCGGGCCGCCGTCGCTTCGCGGGCAGCGGTGGTGGCCGCATAGGGTGGGCAGGTACCCGACGCCGGGCAATCGGCGTCATCCCGAGCGAGAGGCAATCCTCGTGACCACGCTTCCTACCGCCTCCGGGTCCTTCGGTGACAAGCCGGAGCTGACCTTCCCCGAGGGTGGCGCACCCGCCGGCCTGCAGGTGCAGGTGCTCGCCGAGGGCAACGGTCCGGTCGTCGAGTCCGGGCGCACCATCGTGGTGAACTACCTGGGCCAGACCTGGGGCGGCCACGTCTTCGACAACTCGTACGACCGCGGCACCACGATCGACTTCCCGATCGGTGTCGGCGCCGTCATCGGTGGCTGGGACAAGGGCATGGTGGGCCAGAACGTCGGCTCGCGCCTGCTGCTCTCGATCCCGCCGGAGCACGGCTACGGTGCGCGCGGCGTGCCGCAGGCCGGCATCGGCGGCGGCGACACCCTCGTCTTCGTGGTGGACGTCGTCGACGTCAAGTGACGACGCCTGCTTGAACTGAGCTGAAACCGCTGAGTGCGGGGTAGTTGGACCAACAGGGTTGGTCCAACAAATACCCCGCACTCAGCGGTTTCGGTTTGAGCGGGGTTACGGGTAGCTGACCACCTGGGACCGCTGCGTGCCCTGCTGGACCGAGCCGCCGGTGCCGTTGATGACGTGGTTGATGCCGCCCGAGCCGTTGAGGAAGATGGCGGTCATCGACCGGAACGTCACGCCCGGGGTGTCCGGCGCCTGGATGCCGGACTCCAGGCGGATGTCCTGGCCCTGGTTGAAGAACGAGTACGTGCCGGTGCCGATCGCGGAGTGGTTCTGCACGTCGTCGGCGACGCGGTAGGCGGCGTAGCCGAGGCGGTCGCCGTCCATCCACGCGGCCTGGTTCGGCACGTCGTACGGGATCTCGTTCTGGTAGAAGAGCGTCTGGCCGTCCTCGCCGTTCCAGATGGTCTGCTCCTCCTGGTAGTGCTCCACGAAGAGCCCCGTCGCGGTGACGCGGTCACCGTTGACGATGACGCCGTGGGCACCGGTGTTGACGTCCCAGCCGATGCCGTTGCCGTGGTCACCGCGCCAGGCCCAGATGTGGTCCAGGAGCGTGTCGGGGCTGTTCACCTCGATGGAGGTGACGGCCTTGCCCGCCCAGGGGCCGCCCACGCGGACGAAGACGTCGGTCAGCGTGGTCGGGTCGGCGGCGTCGGAGACCGTGGCCCCCTGCGGGCCGACCTGGATGAGCGTCTCCGACTCGGGGACGTTGGCGTCGGCGGTGATGCCGGCGATCTTGACGCCCGCCACGTCGCCGACCTCGACCACGGCGTTGCCGGCGGTCGGGGTCAGGGAGGCGTAGCCCAGGCCGAGCACGACGGTGTCGGCGCGGTCGATGGTCAGGGGCGCGTCGAGCTCGTACACGCCCGGCGTCAGGATGAGGTTCTTGCCACCGGCGAGCGCGGCGTTGATCGACGCGGCGTCGTCCGTGCCCTCCTTGGCGACGTAGAAGTCGGAGATCCCGATCGACTGCCCGGCGTCCGGCCCGGTGGACCAGTCGGTCCCGCTGCTGTCGGTCTTCGCGTTCGGCACGAACACGGACAGCTCGCCGTCGTCGCCCCGGTACAGGAACGGGGCCTCGCGGCTGACCGGCGTCGAGCTGACGGTCGTCGTCACGCCGACGTTCTCGCCCACCGTCTGGCCGAAGTTGGTGGCCGGCGCGCCCTGCACCCCGGCGAAGACCATGTTCCAGACGCCGCCGTCCCAGGCGCCCACCTCGGAGTTCCGGGTGAACCACTGCTGCTGGGAGCCGGACACGATGGTGCCGGAGACGCGCGAGTTGGCGAGGTAGCCGCCCGAGGCGAACTCGCCGTACCGGCCGAAGATCGTCAGGTCGCCCTGGATGTCCATGCGGCGCATGGGCGCCGCCTGCGAGACGGCGAACCGCATCTGGTGCGGCTCGGTCACGCCCGCGGGGAACGGCAGGGCCGCGTCCTCGCCGACCGGGCGCTGGATCGGGTTGATGCCCATGTTCGAGATCGACCGCCAGAAGCGGGTCAGCGAGCCGGGGTCGGCGCACGCCCAGGGCTCGTTCGGGCAGCCCACCACGGGCTCCACGTGCAGGGCGCCGTTGATGTGGACGTCGTCGGGCTGCGCGCCGAGGCCGGCGATCGACTCGTAGTAGCCCACGTGGGCGTTCACGATGCCGGTGGCGGTGGCCGGGTTGTCCTGGCCCGCGGCGCTCCCGTAGGTGCCGGGCTCGAAGAAGACCTGGTGCCGGTCGAGGCTGAACTCCGCCTCGTCGTTCACCGTGTCGAGGAACGCGTTGATCTGGTCGGCGGTCCAGGTCTCGTCGATGAACGTGACGTTGGAGCCGAAGTCCGGGTCGGCCGCCGCCTTCTTCGGCTTGGGGGTCTTGGGCTTGGTCGGCTTGTGCTTGCCGGGCTTCTCCGGCTTCGTCGCGGACGCCTTTGCCATGGTCCTGCCCTCGTCGGCGGCGGCCGGGGCCGCGGTGGCGGGCAGCGCGGTGACCGCGGCGCCCGCGGCCAGCGATGCCGCGACCGCCGCGACGGCGGCGCCGCGCAGGGTGGTGCGAAGTGTCCTCATCGACAGTTCCTTACGTGCTCGGGGCAGGCCGGCCGGGGCCGGGCGTGCTGCCGTGCGGGTGCGCCCGGTCGAGCGCCCAGCCAGGCTAACCGCCGGTCACTGACATGTCGGTAAGTAGTTTCCGCACGCTCCGGGTCACGGTGAACCGCGGGTTCTGGGCCACGTGCTCCGTCGGCCCGACGGCGCGCTCCAGCGCGCGCCGGTAGTGCAGGGCCGTGTTGAAGACGGTCCACAGCTCGCCACCGTCGCGCAGGACGCGGCCCGCCGTGGCGAACATCCGGTGGGCCGCGTCGGTGCTCAGCGCGGCCCGGTCGTGGAAGGGCGGGTTGAGCAGCACGAGGTCGGCCGAGCCGTCGGGGATCGGGAGCAGGGCCCCGGCGTCGTCCCGCACGACCCCGGCCGGGCGGACGCCGTTCGCCGCGAGCGTGGCCGCGGCCGAGTCGCAGGCGGCCCGGCTCCGGTCCGAGGCGAGCACGTGGGCGTGGGGGTACCTGAGGCCGAGGACGGCGGCGAGGATGCCGGTGCCGCACCCCAGGTCGACGACGACCGGGTGGGCGTCCATGCCGGGCACGGGGCGGTCGGGCGTGGCGGGTGCCTCCGACGTGTCAGACGTACAGGTCACCGGGGGGACCTGTACGTCTGACAGGTCGGGCCAGCGGGGGGCCTGGGCTAGGAGGAAGCGCGTGCCCTGGTCCAGGGTGGCGCCCGCGAACGCGGCGCCGTGCGCGACGACGGTGAGGCCGTCGGGGGCGGTGCCGGCCGGGGCGTCCGCCGTGGGAGCGCCCGGGGCGACGGCGCGCGCACCCCGCGGCGCGATCGCGTCCAGGATCTCCCGGTCGGTGAGCCGCGCCGTGACGGGATAGGTCAGCGGCCCGACGTCGGACCGCGGCTCCCGGGCGATCAGCAGCCGCGACTTCTGCCGGGCGAGCGACGCCCCGACCTGCGCGAACGACGCCGCGAGCACGTCGTTCATCGCGTGCGTCATGTGCTTGACCCGCCCGCCGGCGAACAGGGTGACGGCGGGGTCGGCGTACCGGGCCACGTGCTCGGCGATCTCGGTCAGCTCCGCGAGCGACGTCGGGAGCTGGAGCAGCACGACGCGGGCGCCCTCGAACAGCCGGGGCTCGAGCCGGTCGTGCTGGGTGTACCCCGGCCCGGCGGCGTCGGGCGACCCGGGAGCGCTCGCGGCGACGTGCGCGTCCCGCAGGAGCCTGCTCGCGCGGCGGGAGTTGGCGGTCAGCGCTGCCTCGGCCGTCACGGCGTCCGTCTGCGTGCGGACGTGGCGGGCACCGCTCGCGATGGCGCCCAGGGTGAGCGCGCCGAACCGGTCGCCGACCACCACGACGTCGTCGGGGCGCTCCCGGATCAGCGCCGCCGCCTCGTCGAGCAGCAGCCGGTCGGTCGCGTCGACGGCGACGGGGCCGTCGGCCCGCGACCCGTCCTCGGGGTAGGGCAGGAGCCGCGCGAGGACGGCGTCCACCTCGGGGCTCACCGGGCGGAGCGGGCCTTCTTCTCGGCGGCCTTGCGGGCCTCCTCGACCCGCTCGTCCTCGGCCCGCACCTGCGCGGCGGTCTGCCGCTCCTGCGCCAGCCACTCCGGCGGGTTCTCGCGCAGCTCGTTGATCTGCTCGGTGGTCAGCGGGTCGGTGATGCCGCCGCGGGCCAGACCGGCGATCGAGATGCCGAGGCGCCCCGCCACGACCGGCCGCGGGTGCGGTCCGTTGCGGCGCAGCTCCGCGAGCCACTCGGGCGGGTTGGTCTCCAGCTCCTCGAGCTCCGCGCGCGAGATCGGGGTGTCCTGGAACTCCTGCGGCGTGGCAGGCAGGTAGACGCCGAGTCGCTTGGCGGCGTTGGACGGCTTGAACCGCTGCGAGGCGAAGGGGGAACTCATGTTCCCAGGGTATCGGCGTGCGCCCCTCGCGCTCTCCATGGCGGGCGTGATCCTCGCCGCTCGCGTCCGACGCCGCCAGGCCCCGTAGCCTGGGGGCGTGAGCCAGCCCGTGCCCGACGTCGACCCCAGCGCCCCTGACGTCGACCCCGCCGACACCCCCGAGACCGCCGCCCCGTCGCGCCTCCGCCTCGCCTACGTGCCCGGCGCGACGCCCGGCAAGTGGGCGAGCGTCTGGCAGGAGCGGCTGCCCGACGTCCCCCTCGACCTGGTCCAGGTCGAGGCGACCGCCGTACCGGAGGCGCTGGAGGCCGGCGAGGTGGACGCCGCGATCGGCCGGCTCCCCGTGGACAAGGACGTGTTCTCCGCGATCCCGCTCTACGAGGAGGCGTCGGTGGTCTGCTTCTCGCGGGACCACCTGCTCGCCGCCCTCGACGAGGACGAGGCCGTGTCCACCGCGGACCTCGCGCAGGAGACGGTCTGGGTGCCCGGCGACGACGTCCTCTTCGTCGGCCGCACCGTGCCCGGCCTGGTCCCGGCCGACCCGGACGGGAACCCGCTGGACCGGGTCCCGGCCACGGCCGACGTCGTCGCGACCGTCGCCGCGAACGTGGGCGTCGCCGTGCTGCCGATGTCGCTCGCGCGGCTGCACCGGCGCAAGGACGTGACCTACCGCCCGCTCTCCGACGGCCCGACGGCGCCCGTCGGCCTGGTGTGGCCGATCGAGCGCACCACGGACCTGGTCGAGGAGCTCATCGGCATCGTCCGCGGGCGCACGGTCAACAGCTCGCGCGGCCGCGGCGGGCCGTCCGCCCGCCAGGCCCAGGACGGCGCGTCCGCCGATGCGCCGACAGCGAAATCCGCGCGGTCCGGGGTGAAGAACTCTGCCAAGGGCGGGTCCGCCGGAACCAAGGGCCGGTCGGGTGCAGGCCGGAGTGCTGCGAAGAGCGGCGGCCGCGGAGGTGTTCAGCGCGGCAAGGGTGCGCGTCCGGCGTCGAGCAAGAAGAAGAAGGGCAAAGGACGGTAGGGCGACCGTCAAGTTCTGTACTCTTTTTCCAGAGATGGACCGATATTGGCGATCTGCGCCATGGTCGCTACGATCCGGGAGTCGTGCTCGCCATCGGGCACGAGGACTGACCCCCGTTTCGTAAGGAGCGCCCAGTGCGCAAGATGACCGTCATGGGAGCCTCCGCGCTCCTCGTCGCCGGCCTTGTAGCCTCCCCGGCCGTCGCGTTCGCGGCGCCCGCTCTGGCTGCCTCCCCGAACGCCGTCTCCCTGAGCGGTGCGGACCTCGTCGAGCTCGCCTTCCCGGGCGCGTCGTCCGACGTGCTGCCGGCCGGCCAGGACGAGGCCGACGAGCTGGCCGCGACCGGCGCGAGCAGCGTCATCGGCTTCACGCTGATCGCGGTGGCCCTCGTGGGCGGCGGCACCACGCTCATGGTCCTGCGGCGTCAGGGCGCGCTGGAGGGCTGACGCCCCGCGGCGCCCGCCCTCCCGGACGGTCAGTCCGCCGCGACCGCCCTGGCCTCGACGACCAGCGCCTGCATCGGCCACAGGGTGGGGAGCTGCAGCCCCACCTCGGTCAGCACCGAGCCGGGCACCTCCACCGGCTCCTTGCCCAGCCATCCCGGGGTGATCCCGCCCGACCAGCGCGCGGACCCGACCTCGTCGCGCACCCGCACGCTGTAGCGCCGGGCTGGGTCGAGGCCGTCGAGCCGCACCCGCTCGGTGAGCGCGTCCTGGAGCGAGGCGACGGTCGCGACCGTCCACACGCCCGCGGTCCCGTCGGGCGCCACGAAGCCCGTGACCCGCAGCGCGGGGTCCACGGTGTCGCCGTGCACCACCGTGCCGGTGTGCACGAGCGACCGCAGCTCCTTGTAGAGGGCCGCGTACGCCGTGACCGCGACCAGCTCGTCGTCCGTGCAGGTCAGCAGGTCCCACTCGAACCCGGCGTGCCCCTGCAGCGCCGTCGCGACCCGGTACGAGAGGTCGGTGGACCGCCCCGAGGAGTGCGCCGGCGACGGGCCGACGTGCGCCCCGATCAGCTCGGGCGGCAGCACGAGCGACGTCCACCGCTGGATGTCCTGGCGCTCCACCGGGTCGTTCGAGTCGGAGGCCCACACGCGGTCGGTGATCTCGAGGATGCCCAGGTCGGTCCGCGCGCCGCCCGAGGAGCACGACTCGATCTCCAGCCCGGGGTGGTCCGCCTTGAGCCGCGCGATCAGCGCGTACGCGGCGAGGGTCTGCACGTGGGTGCCCGGCCGCCCGACGCCGTCGGCCCCGACGTGCACGGGCTCCGCGAGGTCGCGGTTGTGGTCCCACTTGATGAAGTCGATGCCCAGCTCCGTCACCAGGGCCGAGATCTGGCCGCGCACGTGCTCCCACGCCTCGGGGACGGCGAGGTCCAGCACGTACTGCGTGCGGAACGACAGCCCGTCCGGCGACGGCACTGCGGCCGTGTTCGACAGGATCCACTCGGGGTGCGCGCGGGCCAGGTCGGAGTCGAGGTTGACCATCTCGGGCTCGAACCACAGCCCGAACTCCATGCCCAGCTCGTGGACGAGGCCGGCGAGCGGGCCCAGGCCGTCGGGCCACACGTCGGTGTCGACCACCCAGTCGCCCAGCCCGGTGGTGTCGTCGCGCCGGGAGTGGAACCAGCCGTCGTCGAGCACGAACCGCTCCACGCCCACGCTCGCCGCCCGGCGCGCGAGCCGCTCCAGCTTGCTCGGGGAGTGGTCGAAGTAGACGGCCTCCCACGTGTTCAGCACGAGCGGCCGCGGGCTGGTCACGTGCTGCGGTCGGGCCCGCAGCCAGGTGTGGAAACGGTCCGCGACGCCGTCCAGGCCGCGCGGCGACCAGGAGAAGTACGCGACCGGCGTGCGGTAGGCCTCGCCCGGCGCGAGCCGGACCTCGCCCGGCCGCACGAGCTCGCCCGCCCCGAGCAGCGTGGCGTGCTCGGTGAGGTGGTCCACGCGGTGGGTCACGTCGGCGCTCCACCCCAGGTGCGTGGCCCACGCCTCGCCCGTCCGGTTCCGCGGCGTGCCCGACGACGCCACCGTCACCCAGGGCGCGTCGTGCCCCGACCGGCCCCGGCGGGTCTGCCGCGCCGTGCTGCCGCCCGGCAGGAGCGTGGTGACGGGCGCCTTCTCGCGGGACCAGCGGCCGGTGAACTGGGTCAGGTGGTCCGCGGACCGCGGCACGGGCAGCGTCGCCTCCAGCCAGTGCACGTCCACGGGCCCGCCGCCGTCGTTCGTCAGCTCGTGCCACAGCAGGACCAGCCCGCCCATGCCGATCTCCACGTGGGACCGCAGCGTGAGCCCCAGGTCCGGGTCCTGTGCTGTGACCAGCAGGTCGGCGGTGTCCCGCGTCACGTCGGTGACGGTCCAGCGGGGGAAGAGCGAGATGCCGTCGGCGGCCACGAGCAGGCCGGGGCGGCCTGCCCAGCCGTCCGACTCCTGCGGCAGCAGGGAGGGCCGCCACGCGGCGTCGAGCGTCCCGGGAGCGGTCTGCCGGCTGGTCGCCGCGTCGAGGGACCCCAGGTCGGCGAGCGAGAGGTCGCCCAGGTCGGGGCCCCAGTGGAGCACCAGCGGCAGCCCGCGCGCGGGGTGGGCCACGACCACGGCGACACCGTCGCGGCGCAGCACCGACCAGCTGGAGACCTCGTCGAACCTGTGCATCGTGCTTTCCCTTCGCCCCCTGACCACACCGTACGCGCGGTCACCGACATCAGATCTGGTTTCGCCCCCGCTCCTGCGGGTGATGCGCCTAGCGCGCGACGAGGTCGTTCTCGGTGCGCAGCACCGGCCGCGCGGTCAGCGCCGCCGGGTCGAGCTCGCGGCCCGTCGTCACGTGGAACACCGCCGTGGCTCCCGCCGGGAGGTCCACCACCTGGTCGTCCACCTGGGCACCGGGGTCGAGCCGGTCCGCGAGCAGGGTCACGCCGAGCGCCAGCGACGACGCCGTCACCTCGACGCGGTAGCCGCCGTCCTGGCTGGTCACCAGGGTCTCCAGCGGGGCCGGGTCGAGGGCCAGGTCCTTGCTCTCGGCCCACCGGTGCACCGCGCGCTCGGCGCCGAGGCGCACGACCAGCACCTCGTGCGCGACGTCGGCCACGGCCGCCAGGTCGCCCTCCAGGGGCACGAGGGTCACCGAGCGCGGTGCCACCACCACCTCGCTGCCCGACGACGCCAGCACCTCGCCGCCCAGCGTGGTCCGGGCCGCGTCGACCTGCCCGGCCCACGGCTCGTCGGTGTCGTTGACCAGCGCCGCGACCAGACCGTCGCCGCGCGGCTGCACCGTGACCACCCGGTCGGCGAACGCGTGCCGCAGCGCGTACCAGAGGGGCTTGCGCCGCCCGTCGCCGTCGACGGCTGCCCAGGACGTGACCGGCCAGCAGTCGTTGAGCTGCCACACGATCGCGCCCGCGGTGCGCGGCCACCACGACCGGTAGTGCTCCACGGCGTACCGGATCGCGCGCGCCTGGTTGAGCTGCGTGGCCCAGTGCCAGTCCACGAAGTCCTCGGGGACGTCCAGGTGCGGGGCCAGGCCGCGGTCGAGCTTGCCGTTGCCGTCGATCGCCTTCTGGTGCAGCAGGAAGACCTCGGACGCCTTGAAGCCCTCGGGCACGGCCGCGCCACCGGGCACGGCAGCGCTGTCAGGAAGGACGGCGCGCTGGAGGGTCGCCCAGGTGGGCGGCCCCTGGAAGCCGAACTCCGAGGCGAACCGCGGCGCGTCGTCGCGGTAGTGCGTGTAGTCCACGCGGTTCCACACGTCCCACTGGTGGTGCGTCCCGTGGTCCGGGTCGTTGGGGTGCACCTGCTCGGGCGTGGCGCCGGGGGAGTAGGGCGAGCCGTCGGAGTACGGGCGGGTCGGGTCGACCTCGGCCAGCACCTTCGGGAAGAGCTCGTAGTAGTAGCCGGCGCCCCAGGTCAGGTCGCCCAGCGGCTCCTTCCAGCCCCAGTCCTCGTGGCCCCAGATGTTCTCGTTGCCGCCGTTCCACAGCACCAGCGACGGGTGCGGCGCCAGCCGGGACGCGTTCTCCCGCAGCTCGGCCTCGAACTCGGACCGGTGGGGCTCCTCCTCCGGGTAGGCCGCGCAGGCCAGCAGGATGTCCTGCCAGACCATGACGCCCTTCTCGTCGCAGAGGTCGTAGAAGTCGTCCGACTCGTAGATGCCGCCGCCCCACACCCGCAGCAGGTTGAGGTTGGCGCCGAGTGCCTGGTCGACGCGCCGCTCCAGGCGCTCGCGCGTGATGCGCGTCAGCAGGTGGTCGTCGGGGATCCAGTTGGCCCCGCGCGCGAAGACCGGCGTCCCGTTGATCTGGAACACGAAGCTCGTGCCGTGCTCGTCGCGCTCCCGGTCCACCTCGACGGTACGGAACGCGACCCGGCTCGACCAGGTGTCCAGCGGGTTCGAGCGGTCCTCGCCGTGGCCCTCGTAGACGGCCACCTCGATCGGGTAGAGCGGCTGCTCGCCGTACCCGGCGGGCCACCACAGGTCGACGTCGCCGGCCTCGACCTGGACGTCCAGGACGCCGCCGGCCCAGCCGGCCGGGATGCCCGTCGTCACACCGCGGTCGCCGACGGACACGTCGACGACCAGGGGCCCGGCCTCGGACAGGCCGGACGTCTCGATCTCGACGCGCACGTCGACCAGCCCGCCGCCGTCGTCGGCCACGGTGGCCAGCGGTGTGACGCGCGCGATCCGGGCGACGCGCCAGCGCTCGACCCGCACGGGCTTCCACAGGCCCGCCGTCTGCAGGTCCGGGCCCCAGTCCCAGCCGAACGAGCAGGCCATCTTGCGGACCATGTTGAACGGCTGGTCGTACGCCATGGGGCGGGTGCCGATCCGGGCGGCCTCGGCCTCGGCCACCTCGATCGCGGGGTCGAGGTCGACCACCAGGTTGGCCGGCGTGCCGACCAGCCCGCGCACGTCGTACCGGTAGGAGCGGTGCATGTTCGCGGTCCGGCCGAGGTGCACGCGTCCCGCGCCGGCGGCGGCCTGCTCGACGTCGGTGTCGACGGCCACGCCGGCCACCGTGTCGATGCCCTCGAAGAGCAGGTCGACGCGCTCGTCGTCCGCGGCGGGCGGCTCGTCCAGCACGGTCGCGTACCGCCAGGAGGTGCGCTTCATCCAGGCGAGCGCGGTCTCGTTGGTGCCGAGGTACGGGTCAGGGATGAGCCCCTGCTCCAGCAGGGCGGTGTGGCTCGTGCCCGGGACGGTCGCCGGGACGGGGACCCCGGCCAGGTCCGCCGGGACGGGGCCACCCGTCGCGGTCACGGTCCATTCGGTCAGGTCGCGGCTGATCTTCATCGATCCTCGTCCTCCCAGAGCGGTTCGCTCAGTGCGTGTGCGAGCGGACCCGAGCATAGGGCGCGGGCCGACGCGGATCGAACCGATATCACCGGGTGGGCGAGGGGCCGGGACGACGTCCGGCCGGGGCGCTCAGTCGGGCCGGACCACCAGGCCGAGCCGCTCGGCGAGCAGGATCGCCTGGGCCTCGCCGACCACCGCCCCGGTGAGGTTCGCGCCGAGCGGGTCGAGCGCCGACAGGTCGCTGCCCCGCAGGTCGACGTTGCGGAGGTCGGCCTCGGCGAGGTCCGCCCCGGACAGGTCGCAGCCGAGCAGGACGGCGCCGGACGCCTTGATCCCGGACAGGTCGGCCTCGCGCAGGCGGACGCCGTCGAACCGGGCGCCGGCCAGCTCCGCCCGGTGCAGGTCGGTGAAGGACCAGTTGCCGCCCTCGACCTTGAGCAGGTCGAACCGGCAGTTGTTGAACTGAGAGCCCACGAGCTTGCAGCGTTCCAGCGTCGTGTCGAAGAAGACGCACGCGTCGAAGACGCAGGACGTGAACGCGAGCTCTGTCAGGTGGGCGCTGTTGAAGCGCACGCCCCGGAACACGCACGAGTCGAACGTGGCGCCCGTCCCGGTGGCCTCCGTCATGTCCACGTCGGCGAACAGCGTGGCCATGTGGTCCTCGCCGGACAGGTCGCGGGAGTACCAGTCCTCGGCGCGGACGGTGAGCTCGGTGGCGGGCATCCGGATCATGCGGCCGACCCTACGCGCCGGCACTGACAGTGCCCGGTGCGGGTACGGCAGCGCCCCGCCGCCGTGGGCGACGGGGCGCGGTGCGCGAGCGGTCAGGCGGCGTCCGGGAAGGGGACGCCCGTGGTCGCGTGGCAGCGGTAGCCGTTCGGGTTCTTCGCGGCCGACAGGTACTGCTGGTGGTAGTCCTCGGCGTAGTAGAACGGGCCGGCCTCGGCAGCGGGCTCGATCTCCGTGGTGATCGCGTCGTACCCCTTGGCGCTCAGCACTTCGGCGTAGCGCTTGGCGGTCTCCTGCGCGGCCTCGGCCTGCTCCGGCGTCGTCCAGTAGATGCCCGAGCGGTACTGCGTGCCCACGTCGTTGCCCTGGCGGAAGCCCTGCGTCGGGTCGTGCCGCTCCCAGAAGATCTTGAGCAGCTCGGCCTCGCTGACCTTCGTGGGGTCGTACGCCACGAGAGCGGTCTCGGTGTGGCCGGTCCGCGCGGTGCAGACCTCCTCGTACGTCGGGTTGGGCGTGGTGCCGCCCATGTAGCCGACGGCGGTGCTCACGACGCCCGGGACCTGCCAGTAGATCTCCTCGGCACCCCAGAAACAGCCCATCGCCAGGTAGAGCACGCGGGTGCCCGGCTCCCACGGTCCGGTGATCGACGATCCGAGCACCGTGTGCGGGCGGGGGTTCTGCAGCTGCGGAGCGGTACGGCCCGGCAGGGCGTCCTCGGGCGCGACCATGGTGGTCTTGGAACCGGAGCCGGGGCCGAAGAGCGAGTTGAGGAACGTCATCGGACACACATCCTTTGGGTCTGATTCGTGCGGCAGCACGTTTGTCCATCACAACACGGACGCGGGTGACAGTGTTCCTCAAGGGGCGCGCGGTGGTGGGCCGGCCGTTCTGCCCTGGGCAGATGCGGTGGCGCCGCCCGGCGGCGCGCGCCATCGTCGGCACATGAGCAGCGAGGTGGGGACCGTAGCGGTCCTGTCGGACGTCCACGGGGTGCTCCCGGTCCTTGACGCAGTGCTCGCCGAGCCCGACGTGGCGGGCGCCGACCTCGTGGTCGTCACCGGCGACCACGCCGCCGGACCGCAGCCCGTCGAGGTGCTGGACCGCCTCCGGTCGCTGGGGGAGCGGGCCGTGCTGGTGCGCGGGAACGCGGACCGCGAGCTGGTCGCCCTCGCGCGCGGCGGCACCACGGAGATCCCGGACCCGGTCGCCCCCTGGGCGGCGGCCCAGCTCCGGCCCGACGACGTCGCGCTGCTCGACACCCTGCCCCACCCCGTGGAGCTCAGTGTGCGCGGGTTCGGGCGCGTCGTCTTCTGCCACGGCACCCCGCGCGACGACGACGAGGTGGTGCTCGTCGACTCCTCGCTGGAACGCTGGGCCGACGTGCTCGGCGGCCTCGACGACGACGTCACGACCGTGGTCATGGGGCACACCCACATGCCGTTCGCGCGGCTCGTCGACCGGCGCCTGTGCGTCAACCCGGGCAGCGTCGGCATGCCGTACGGCCGCGCGGGCGGCTCGTGGGCCCTGCTGCGCGACGGCCAGGTCGAGCTGCGGCACACGCCGGTCGACGTCGAGGCGGCCGTGGCGGCGGTCGCCGCCGGGAGTGCCTACCCCGGCGCCGAGGAGTGGGCGCGGGCGTACGTGACCTCGGCCAACAGCGACGCCGACGCGCTGCGCGTGTTCGGGCCCCGGGACGGCCGCCTCCCGCGGAGCTGAGCCGCTGGGCCCGGCCGGTCGGAGCCCGGCCCCCTGGCGGTGTCAGTGGCTCGGCGTAGCGTCCTGTCCATGGCCGACACCGGAACCGAGGTCCTGTTCGCCGACGCCGCGGCGTGGCGGGCCTGGCTCGACGAGAACGAGCAGACGTCCGACGGCGTCTGGCTGATCCTCGCCCGCAAGGGCAAGGACGCCCCGACGAGCCTCAACTACGACACCGCGCTCGACGAGGCCCTGTGCAGCGGCTGGATCGACGCGCAGGGACGCAGCCGCGACGACTCGACGTCGCTCCAGCGGTTCTGCCCGCGCCGCACGCGCAGCCGCTGGTCGGCGCGCAACGTGCGGATCGTGGACCGCCTGATCACCGAGGGGCGCATGCGGCCCCGCGGCCAGCAAGAGATCGACCGGGCCAAGGACGACGGCCGCTGGGACGTCGCGTACGAGGGCAGCAAGAACATCGAGGTGCCGCCCGACCTCGCCGAGGCGCTCGCGGCCAGCCCGCGCGCGGCGGCGATGTTCGGCATCCTCACCGCGCAGAACCGGTTCGCGATCCTGTTCCGGATCACCGGCGTCAAGAAGCCGGAGACGCGGGCGCGGAACATCACCAAGTTCGTCGGCATGCTCGAACGGGGCGAGACGGTCTACCCGCAGAAGCGCACGCTGGAGGGTTGACCAGGCGCGACATCTGTCGGACCGGTGAGCGCCCCGTGAGCCTTCCGTGCGGCGAGTGGGCGTGCCAGCAGTGTGTCGGTGTGCTCCCCTAGGGTGTTGTCCGTGCCACAGACCGAGGAGACAAGCGTGACGTCGAGCCAGACCACAGCGCCGCCCCCCACCGACGAGTCGGGCGCCGTCCCGCCGGCCATCCGGGCCGCCGCCTCGTGGTCGTGGCGCATGTTGCTGATCGGCGCCTTCGTGGCCGCCGTGCTGTGGCTGCTCGCCCTGCTCAAGACGATCGTCGTCCCGGTGGCGGTCGCGCTGCTCCTGACGATCATGCTGACGCCGGTGCGGCGCGTGCTGCACGAGCGGCTGCGGGTCCCGCGCGGGCTGGCCGCGGGGCTCTCCCTGATCGGCCTGATCGTGGTGGTCGCCGGCTTGATCACCCTGGCCGGGCAGTCGATCGCCAACGGGTTCGCCGACCTGCGCACGCAGGCCATCAGCGGCTTCAACGAGCTGTGGTCGCAGCTCTCGGCCACGTTCGGGCTCGAGAACGAGCTGGAGAGCTACAGCCGCGACATCCTCGACCAGCTCGAGGCCCAGCAGAGCGCGATCGTGAGCGGCGCCCTGGGCGCCGCGGCGACGGCGGGCAGCGTCCTGGTCGGCGCCCTGATCGCACTGTTCTGCACCTTCTTCTTCCTGCACGACCCGCGGGGCATCTGGGGCTGGATCGTCGGGCTGCTCCCGCTGTCCGCCCGCGAGCGGGTCAACCAGGCCGGGCGCCGCGGCGCCGTCACGCTCGCCGCCTACACCCGCACGCAGATCCTGGTCGCGGCCGTCGACGCCGTGGGCATCGGCCTCGGCGCAGTGTTCTTCGTGCCGTCGCTGGCGCTCCCGATCGCGATCCTGGTGTTCGTCGGTTCGTTCGTGCCCGTGGTCGGTGCCATCGTCACCGGCGCCATCGCCGTCGTCGTCGTCCTCGTGTCCAACGGCTGGGTCGCGGCGCTCATCATGCTCGGCGTGGTGCTGCTGGTGCAGCAGATCGAGTCGCACGCGCTGCAGCCGTTCCTCATGGGTCAGGCCGTCTCGTTGCACCCCGTCGCGGTGATCCTCGCGGTGGCCGCCGGCTCGTTCGCGGCCGGCATCATCGGCGCCCTGTTCGCCGTGCCGCTGGCCGCCGTCCTGAACACCGTGATCCTGTATCTCAACGGGCACGACAAGTTCCCGGAGCTCGGCGACGAGGACGCCCTACCGATCCGATGGCGAGCCGCCGACGCCCCGCCGATCCCGCTGCGCCTGCGCCGCAGCCCCGGCGTGCTGGCCGAGAACGCCGTCGACGACGTCTCCACCGACGACGGGACCACCCCGCCGAAGGGTGATCCCGAGCGCTAGAACGTGCATCTGGCGGCGCAGTCGGGCAACATGCGCGCTGTGCCACTGGATCCGTTCGACCTGGAGTCCTACGGCGGTCACCTCACGGTGTCCGCCGACGACGCCCGGGCTGCCGCCGAGCTCCTCGACGGCGTCATCACCCGTACCCCCATCACCGAGAGCCGCGCGCTGTCCACGATCGCCGGGACGAAGGTGCTGCTCAAGTGCGAGAACCTGCAGCGCGCCGGCTCGTTCAAGGTGCGCGGCGCCTACGTGCGCCTCGCACGGCTGTCGCCCGAGGAGCGTGAGCGCGGCGTCGTCGCGGCGTCCGCCGGGAACCACGCGCAGGGCGTCGCGCTCGCCGCGGGGATGCTCGGCATCGACACCGTCGTCTACATGCCCGTGGACGCGGCCCTGCCCAAGGTCGCCGCGACCCGCGGGTACGGCGCCGAGGTGCGGATGGTCGGCACCTCGGTGGACGAGGCGCTGGCCGCCGCGCGCGTCGAGGCCGCCCGCTCCGGCCGCGTGCTGATCCACCCCTTCGACCACGTCGACGTCGTGGCGGGCCAGGGCACCGTCGCCCTGGAGATCCTGGAGCAGGTGCCCGACGTCGCCACCGTCGTCGTGCCGCTCGGCGGCGGCGGGCTGGTGGCCGGGATCGCGGCCGTGCTGGCCGAGGTCGCGCCGCACGTCAAGGTCGTGGGCGTGCAGGCGGCGTCGGCCGCGGCCTATCCCGGCTCGCTGAAGGCGGGCAAGCCGCTGGCGGGCAACCTCGGCGCCACCATGGCCGACGGCATCGCGGTGGGGCTGCCCGGCGACGTGCCGTTCGGGATCGTGCAGAAGGAGGGCGTCGAGGTCCGCACGGTCACCGAGGACCAGCTCTCCCGCGCGCTGCTCGCGGTGCTGGAGCGCTCCAAGCTCATGGTCGAGCCGGCCGGCGCGGCGGGGGTCGCCGGGATCATCGCCGCAGGTCCGGGCGTGTTTCAGGGGCCGGTGGTCGCGGTGCTGTCCGGCGGCAACATCGACCCGCTCGTCCTGATGCGCGTGGTCCAGCACGGCCTGGTCGCCGCGGGCCGGTACCTGAAGCTGCAGGTGCGGCTCATGGACAAGCCCGGGGCCCTCGCGAAGCTGGTGGAGACCATCGCCGCGGCCGGGGCCAACATCGTGGCCGTGGACCACACGCGTACCGATGTCTCGCTCTCGGTGTCCGAGGTCTCGGTCAACCTGCAGCTCGAGACGAAGGGCGCGGAGCACCGGTCAGCCGTCGTGGAGCGGCTGGAGTCCGAGGGCTACGAGGTCGCCGCGTTCTGAGCGGGTCCGGGTGTCGTGACGGCGTCGTCCCGTTCGTCGTCAGGGTGACGCGGCCGACCGGCCGCGCGACGATGTGACCGGGGACCTCCCCGGAAGGGAGCACACCATGCGTTACCTCATGCTCGTCCTGTCCACCCCCGACGCCCCGGCCGAGCCGGAGAACGTGCCCGCGATCGAGGACTGGGTGCGGGACACCTACGACACCGGCCGTGCCGTCCTCGGCGACCGGCTGCGCCCGCCCGCCGACGCGGTCGGCGTGCAGGTCCGCGCCGGAGAGGTGATCGTCACCGACGGTCCGTTCTCCGAGACCAAGGAGGTCATCGCGGGCTTCGACGTGCTCGACGCCCCCGATCTCGACGAGGCCATCAAGATCGCCACCGCCCACCCGATGGCGTACGCGGGAGCGATCGAGCTGCGCCCCTTCTGGCCGCTGGGCCTCGACGACGACGGCGGCGCGGCCGAGGCGTGACCGACGTCGGGCAGGCCGTCACCGCCGCCTTCCGGGACGAGTGGGCGCGGGTGCTCGCCGCCGTCGCGCGGAGCACCGGCGACCTGGACCTCGCGGAGGACTGCGCGCAGGAGGCCTTCGCCGTCGCGCTGCGCACCTGGGAGCGCGACGGCGTGCCGGACCGCCCGGGCGCGTGGCTCACCACCACGGCCCGCAACCGGGCGCTCGACCGGCTGAGGCGGCGCAAGGTCGAGGCCGAGAAGACCGCCACCGCAGCCCGGCTCACCTACCGGGCGGGCGGTCTGCCCGGGGCCGACGACGGGACGGCGGAGCCCGATCCGGTGGGCGACGCGGCGGTGAGCACGCTCGACGGCGCGACGTGGGACGCCGTCGGGCCGGACGAGCCCGACGGCGACCTGCTGCGCCTGGTCTTCACGTGCTGCCACCCGGCCCTGCCCCTGGAGGAGCGGGTGGCGCTCACCCTGCGGTCTCTTACCGGTATGACGACGGCGCAGGTCGCGCGAGCCTTCCTCGTGCCGGAGGCGACCATGGCCCAGCGCCTGACCCGGGCCAAGCGCAAGATCCGCAGCACGGGCATCGCGTTCCGCGTGCCGCCGCCCGAGCTGCTGCCCGAGCGCGTCTCGGCAGTGCTCGCCGTGCTGTACGTGCTGTTCACCGAGGGCTACGACGCGTGGGCGGAGCCCGCCGTCGACGTCGGGGGAGCGGTCGCTGTCGAGGGCGCCGCGGCGCGCCGAGTCCTGGCGGACGACGCCGTGCGGGTGGCCCGGCTCGTCGCGCGGCTCCTGCCCGACGAGCCCGAGGCGCGCGGCCTGCTCGCGCTGCTGCTGCTCCAGCACGCGCGGCGGGCGGCGCGGCTGGGCACGCCCGGTCCGGTGCCCGGCGCCGCGCCGCCCGGCCAGCCCGGCGCCGCGCCGTCCGCGCAGCCCGATGCCGTACCGCGCACGCTGGAGGAGCAGGACCGCTCACTGTGGCGCGCGGACGAGATCGCCGAGGGGCTGGCCGTGCTCGACGACGCGCTCGCGGAGCGCCGCGCGGGGCCCTACCAGGTGCAGGCCGCGATCGCGGCGCTGCACGCGCGGGCGGCGTCGGCCGACCAGACGGACTGGGCCGAGATCGTCGCGCTCTACGACGTGCTGCTCGGCATGACGCGCTCGCCGGTGGTGGCGCTCAACCGGGCGGTCGCGGTGGGGATGCTGCGCGGGCCCGAGGCCGGGCTGGCCGCGGTGGACGACGCCGCGGGCGCGCCCGAGCTGGCGGACTACCATCTGCTCCCGGCGATGCGGGCCGACCTGCTGCGCCGCGCGGGCCGGCCGGCCGAGGCCGCCGCGGAGTACCGGCGGGCGCTCGGCCAGGTGGACCGCGAGGGGGACCGCCGCCTCCTGAGCCTGCGGCTCGCGGAGGTCAACGCCGACGGGCCTGTCAGTCGTACAGGTCACCGGAGTGATCCGTACGTCTGACAGGCCCGTCGGTCTGTTCGCTCAGCCCTGGAAGGGCTTGGCCCCCGTGATCTCGACCGGGATGTCGTTCCCGTTCGGAGCGTGGTAGCTCGTCTTCGCGCCGATCGACTTGCCGTCGATGGCGGCGCCCAGCGGCGACGTCGGCGAGTAGACGTCGAGGTCCGTGGACCCGGCCATCTCGCGCGACCCGAAGAGGAAGTTCATCTCGTCGCCGGCAACGATTGCGGTCACGACCATGCCCGGCTCGACCTTGCCGTCGTCCGCCGGAGTGCCCACGTGGACGTTACGAAGCTTCTCGGTGAGCTCGAGGATGCGCGCCTCGTTCTTCGCCTGCTCCTCGCGGGCGGCGTGGTATCCGCCGTTCTCCTTGAGGTCGCCCTCGTCACGGGCAGCGGCGATGCGCTCGGTGATCTCCGACCGGTAAGGGCCGGAGAGATGCTCCAGCTCAGCCTTGAGCTTGTCGTGCGCCTCCTGGGTGAGCCAGGTGACAGAAGCGTCGGCCACGGGGGCTCTCCTTTCGTCGTTGCTCGTTCGAGCCACAGTTTTGGCAGCGCGCAGATCCCGGCCGACGATGCGGATCGGGCACGCGCGTCAGCCGGTCAACACAGCGTGTGAAACGACGAGAATACCAATTGCCGGGAAAGACAGGCCAAGACATTCCCCGGTTCCGCTGTGAGCGGACGGCGTATCTATTTCCGAGGGCGAACTCTCAGCGCAGGTCACAGTGGTCGACGACGCCCGTGGTGGCGAGCTCCGTCGTGGCGATCGTCACCACGTTGCGCGTGGTGCGGGCCTCGTCCGGACCCACCTCGACGTCGACCGCGCCGACCTCGGCGAAGCTGCGGCTCAGGGCGGTCACCGTGCACACGGCCTCGGTCCCGGGCGGCATGCTGACGTCGAACGTCACCTCGACCTCCTCGGGGCTCGTCACCGAGAAGCCGACGTCGACGAAGGTCACCGGGTCGCGCCGGGTGTCGACGATCGTGAACCAGGCCGCGATGGCGACACCCGCGGCCAGCGCCAGGGCCACCGCGACGCGCGCGCCCACCGACAGCTTGGGCCGCGGCCGCACGCCGTCGGCCTCGTCCCAGGGGTCCTCCTGGCCGGTGCGCGCCGCCGGCGGCTGCGTCCCGGTGCGGCCGCGGCCGTAGCGGGCGGCGAGGTCCGGCGCCGGCGCGTTCGCGTCGCCGGTGGGGACTGCGGGGTCTGGGTCGGTCATCACAGCTCGCTCGGATCGGAGGTGTCGGTGGTTCGTAGCAAGATTGTCCGTGGACCATCATGGTCCATGAGAGTTGATTGTCTCCCAGACGCTCAGGCTCTCGTACCCAGACCCAGTCCCTGCCCCACAGGAGGACCCCGTGTCCGTACCCGAGCGCGAGCCGCTCCGTCTGATGGCGGTGCACGCGCACCCCGACGACGAGTCGAGCAAGGGGGCCGCCGCGACGGCCCGCTATGCCGCAGAGGGGGTGGAGGTCCTCGTCGTGACGTGCACCGGGGGCGAACGGGGCGACATCCTGAACCCGTCGTTCGAGGTGCCCGAGGGGCACGAGTTCGAGACCATCGAGGGCCGCCGGGCCGTGCGTCGCCTGGAGATGGCCAAGGCCGCCGAGGCGCTCGGTGTGCGGCAGCAGTGGCTGGGCTTCGTGGACTCCGGCCTGCCGGAGGGTGACCCGCTGCCCCCGCTGCCCGAGGGCTGCTTCGCGCTGGTCCCGCTGGAGGAGGCCGCCGAGCCCCTGGTGCGAGCCGTGCGCGAGTTCCGGCCGCACGTCATCACCACGTACGACCCGTCCGGCGGCTACCCGCACCCGGACCACATCAAGTGCCACGACGTGTCGTTCGAGGCGTTCGCCGCCGCCGGCGACCCGGACCGCTACCCGGGCACGGGCGAGCCGTGGGAGCCGCTGAAGCTCTACTACAACCACGGCTTCTCGATGAACCGCATCCGCGCGGTGCACGAGGCCGTCGAGGGTGCCGGGCTGGAGTCGCCGTTCGGCGACTGGGTCGAGTCGCGCGACGCGCGCGAGATCCCCGAGCGCCCGGTGACCACCCTGGTCCCGGTGGCCGACTGGTTCCCGAACCGCGACGCCGCCCTCAC
Organism: Promicromonospora sukumoe; assembly: GCF_014137995.1. NCBI lineage: Bacteria > Bacillati > Actinomycetota > Actinomycetes > Micrococcales > Promicromonosporaceae > Promicromonospora > Promicromonospora sukumoe. Next base: position 701,952 of record NZ_JACGWV010000002.1, on the reverse strand, counting down.
AGCGCACGCCTCGCAGATCGACCCCGCCGGGTTCTTCTTCGCGGTGCCGCGCGACCTCGAGGTCGACGTCTGGCCCTGGGACGAGTACGAGCTCGCCGAGTCGCGAGTGCCGCTGCCGGAGCGCGCCCCCGGCGAGTACGAGGCGGACCTCTTCGAGGGCGTCCGGTCGGAGGTCCCCGCATGAGCCCCCTGTTCACCGGCGCGATCGCGCTGGCCACCGAGCCGTCCCCGAACCCGACGGAGGGGCAGCTCCGCCCGGGCCTGGAGACGTGGCAGGTCTCGCCGGGCCTGATCGGCTTCCTCGTGACGTTCGCCCTCGCCGTCGCGTGCGTGCTGCTGTTCCTGAACATGAGCAAGCACCTGCGCCAGGCCGGGCACAACGCCCGCCGTGAGGGGCTGCCGGTCCCCGAGGCCAAGGTCATCCGGTTCAGCCGCCCGGGCGAGGACGGCGCCGAGGGCGAGGGCGACGGCCCGGACGCCGGAAACGGCCCGGCGGACGGCCCGACGTCGGACGACGGCAGCGCCGACGGGCCCGACGGCGGCAGCCCCGCCGGCGCGAACGGCGCCGGGAACGGCAAGGGCACCGGTGGCTCGGTTGGCTGACCGCGAGGGCGTCGTGCGGGTGACCGTCGCCCAGGTGGCGGTCAGCGACGACCACGCGGCCAACCGCGAGACGGTGCGGGACGCGTTCCAGATCGCGGCCCGCGCCGGCTCCGGCCTGCTCGTGCTCCCGGAGTACGCGTCCGCGTACGACCCGCGCGGCGTCGGGCCCGAGCACGCCGAGCCGCTCGACGGCCCGTTCGTCACGCTCCTGCGGGACCGGGCGCGCCAGCACGGGATCGCCGCCGTCGCCGGCGTCACGCTGCCGGGCGCCGACGGCGTCCGCGCGGCGAACGCGCTGGTCGTGGTCGACGCCGCGGGCGAGCTCGCCGGGGTCTACCGCAAGGTGCACCTGTACGACGCGTTCGGGTACCAGGAGTCGGAGCTGCTCGAACCGGGCCCCGCCGACGCAGAGCCCGTCACCCTGCGCCTGGGCGGGCTCACCTTCGGCGTGCTGACCTGCTACGACCTGCGCTTCCCCGAGTCGGCCCGCCGTGTGGTCGACGCCGGGGCCGACGTGCTGGTCTACCCGGCCGCCTGGGTCGCGGGTCCGCTCAAGGCCGAGCACTGGCGCACCCTGCTTCAGGCCCGCGCCATCGAGAACACCGCGGTGGTGATCGGCGTCGGGATGACGGGCAAGGGGGTCACGGGCCGCACGCTCCTGGCGGGACCGGACGGCGTCGTCGGGCTGGAGATGGGGGAGGAGCAGGCGTACCGCACGGTCGACCTGGACCCGGCCCCGCTCGCCGAGGTCCGCAAGGCCAACCCGTCGCTGGCGAACCGGCGCTACACCGTCGTCCCGACCGGTGCCTGAGTGTCGGGAAGCCCGTTCGTCGCGGGCCTGAACGGCACCGCGGCCGGCGGTCAGATGGCGAGGTTGGCCAGGTAGATGGCGACCACGTGGCAGGCGAAGCCGAGCACGGTGCACACGTGGAAGATCTCGTGGAACCCGAACCAGGCGGGGCTGGGGTCGGGCTTCTTGGTGCCGTAGACGATGGCGCCGGCCGTGTAGAAGACGCCGCCCGCGGCGATGAGCCAGACGACGGCCGGGCCGCCCGTGGCCCAGAACGCGCCCATGTAGGCGACGGCGACCCAGCCGAGGGCGAGGTAGACCGGCACGTAGACCCAGCGGGGCGCGTTCAGCCAGAAGATCCGGGCGAGCAGCCCGAGCAGCGCGCCGCTCCACACGATGGCGAGCAGGACCGTGCCCTGGGCCGGCGGCATCAGCAGCACCGCGAGCGGGGTGTACGTCCCGGCGATGATCAGGAAGATGTTGGTGTGGTCGAGCCGGCGCAGCACGGCCTCGGTCCGGGGGGACCAGTTGCCGCGGTGGTAGACGGCGGAGACGCCGAAGAGCAGGCATGCGCTCAGGCCGAAGACCGACGCGGAGATCTTGCCCGCCGCCGTCGGGGCGAGGGCGATCAGCACGATGCTCGCCGCGAGGGCGAGGGGGAACGTCCCGGCGTGGATCCAGCCGCGCAGCCGGGGCTTGACCTTCTTCTCGACCTTCTCGACCGTCGAGGACACCGATGTGGAGATGACGTCGAGCGTCTCCGAGACCTTGTGCGTGACGTCGTCCAGGCGGCCGGCCGGACGGTCGGGCCCGTCTGCTCGCTCTACCACGTGGACTCCTCACCGTCGCCGACCGGTGCCTGCCTGGTGCCGGGACACTACCTACGGTCGCGTAACTTACTCTAGCGTAGGTTAGGTGGTCACCGGCCTGACAAGGGCCTTGTGAAGATCCTGCGCCGGGTTGGCGGGAGTCGCCCGCGCAGTGCTGTCCAGGGGCCCGGGGCGGCGGGAACGTGCGCGTTCGAGGGGTACCTTTGTCCACGTCCTGCCGGGCGGAGAGCCCTGCGTCACAGCTGCCGTCCGGACCGCGCGCCGCGGGTCCGGCGACCCCGATCTCCTGAGGTATCCGTGCGCCTGCCCAGCCCGTTGTACCGCCTCTACGAGCGACGCCTGGCGTTCGCCCTGCACGGAGCGACGCTGCCCCGGCACATCGGCGTGATGCTTGACGGCAATCGCCGCTGGGCGCGCTCGTTCGGCGAGACGGCGGCCACGGGGCATCGCCGCGGCGCCGACAAGATCACCGAGTTCCTCGGCTGGGCCGAGTCGCTGGGCATCGAGGTCGTCACCCTGTGGATGCTGTCGACGGACAACCTGAGCCGGTCGGCCGATGAGCTCAGCAACCTCCTGGACATCATCGAGGACGCCGTCTCCGACCTCGCCGAGTCGGGGCGCTGGCGCCTGCGCGTCATCGGGCGGCTCGACCTGCTGCCCGCGCGCCTCGCCAGCGCGCTGCGCGCCGCGGCCGACCGGACCGCCGGTGTGAAGGGCCTGCAGGTCAACGTCGCGATCGGGTACGGCGGCCGCACGGAGATCGCCGACGCCGTCCGCTCCTACCTCACCGAGCGCGCGAAGGACGGGGCCACGCTCGCCGACCTTGCCGAGTCGATCGACGTCGAGCACATCACGGAGCACCTGTACACCAAGGGCCAGCCGGACCCGGAGCTGGTCATCCGGACCTCGGGCGAGCAGCGCATCAGCGGGTTCCTGATGTGGCAGAGCCAGCACACCGAGTTCTACTTCTGCGAGGCCTACTGGCCCGCCTTCCGGCGTGTCGACTTCCTGCGCGCGCTGCGCGATTTCTCCCTCCGGGAACGCCGCCTCGGGCGGTGACGGGAGCGGCCTCCGCAGTGGCCCGGAACCGGGCCGAACCCGGAAATTCGCATGGTGAAATTCGCCACCACCTGCCCAGGTAGGTGACTGAAAGTTCAGTCAGGTAGCGTGCCGAAGATGACAAGGTGGGCACGCTGATGACCGAGCGACGGGTGCCCTCGGCGCGGGAGGCGGCCGAGGCGTGGGAGTCGTTGTTTCGCGCTCAGGTGACGGTGATGCGCCGGCTCCTGGCGGACGACATCTGGGGCGACCTGAGCATGCGCGAGTACGACGTGCTGTTCACGCTCGCCCTCGCGCAGGGCGAGACGCTCCGGCTGCGGGAGCTCAACGAGAACATCCTGATGGCGCAGTCCTCGCTGTCGCGCATGGTGGAGCGACTCGAGAAGCGCGGCCTGGTGCGCCGCCACCCCTCGCCCGACGACGGCCGGGGCGTCCTGGTCAGCCTCACGCCGGAGGGCTCGGAGACGCAGAAGGAGCTGGGCCGGCGGCACGTGCGGTCCATCGCCCACTACGTGGGTCCCGCGCTGGACGCGGAGGACCTGGACCAGCTGCGGCAGCTCGCCGACGCGCTGCGCGGGGCGCAGGCGGACATCGACGACTTCTGACGCGGGGCGCGGCGGGCCGGCGTGGGGCGCCGGCTGCCGCGGCCCTGGTCAGGCGGCTCGCGCCTGACCGCGCAGCGCCTCGACGACGATGCGCACCGCGGCCCGGTCCATGGTCGTGCGGCGCGCCAGGAGGTGGATGTCTCGCCGGGGCGGGTCGACGAGGTCCAGCGTGCGCACGGCGTAGCGGTCGTGCACGGCGAGCAGCGGCAGCAGCGTGATCGACAGGCCCGCCTCGACGTGGCTCAGCAGCGTGCCGTGGCTCTCGAACCGGGCCACCGCCCGTGGCGTGAAGCCGGCCCGCCGGCAGAGGCGTTCGGCCAGGTCGGCCAGGTGCGCGCCGGGGTGCTCGAACGCCCACGGCTCGTCCGCGAGGGTGGTCAGGTCGACGCGTCCGGAGCGCTCGGCCGTGGCCGTGTCCCGCGCCGTCACGAGCACCACGCGGTCGCCCGTCAGCGGCAGGCGCGTGAGGTCGGCGTCGGGCGGCACGGGCGCGTCCGGGAAGTCCGCGCAGACGGCGACGTCCACCTCGCCGCGCTGGAGCGCACCCCGGCTGACCTGGGGTTCCGCCTCGGTGAGCTGCACGGAGATCCGGGGGTGCTCCTCGGCGAGGGCCGCGACCGCGGGCACCACGATGCCGTGGAACGCGCTCGTGAACGCCGACAGCCGCACCACCCCGGTGGGCTCCGAGTGCAGGTCCGCGATGTCGGCCTCGGCGGCGGCGATGCGGTCGAGGATCTGGGCGGCGTGGCCCGCGAGCGTGACGCCGGCGGGGGTGAGCCGGATGCGTCGTCCGACGCGCTCGAAGAGCTGCGTCTTCGCCTCGGTCTCCAGCGTCGAGAGCTGCTGCGACACGCTGGACGGGCTCAGGTGGGTGGCGTCGGCGACGGCGCGCACCGTGCCGAGCAGGTGCAGCTGGTGCAGCAGGCGGAGGCGCCACGGGTTGAGCATGGAGGACATCCTTGTGCAGGAACGCCGAACATTCTATTCAGAAACGTGGTCTGGACCCGCACACGGCGAGGTGCTTACCGTCGCCCCATGAACATCGGCGTTCCGACGGAGACCAAGAACAACGAGTACCGGGTCGCGCTCACGCCCGCCGGTGCCCACGAGCTGGTCCGCCGCGGCCACGACGTGCTGGTGCAGGCCGGCGCCGGGACGGGTTCGGGCTTCGACGACGAGGCCTACCGGATCGCCGGCGCGCGCACCGTCGGCACGGCCGAGGAGGTCTGGGGCTCGGCCGACCTGCTGGTCAAGGTCAAGGAGCCGATCGAGCCCGAGTACGGCCTGATGCGGCCGGACCTGACCCTGTTCACCTACCTCCACCTCGCGGCGTCGAAGCCCTGCACCGACGCGCTGCTCGCCGCCGGCACCACGGCCATCGCCTACGAGACCGTCCAGCTCGCCGACCGGTCCCTCCCGCTGCTGAGCCCCATGAGCGAGGTCGCCGGACGCCTGTCCGCGCAGGTCGGCGCGTACCACCTCATGCGGCCGCAGGGCGGGACGGGCGTGCTCATGGGCGGGGTGCCCGGCACGCCCCGGGCCCGGGTCGTGGTGATCGGTGGCGGCGTCGCCGGGGAGCACGCGGCGGCGAACGCGCTCGGCATGGGCGCCGACGTCACCGTCCTCGACGTCTCCCTGGCCGCCCTGCGCCGCATCGAGGCGCGGTTCGGCGGGGCCGTGGGCACCCGCGTGTCGACGACGTACGAGGTCGCCGAGCAGGTCGCGTCCGCCGACCTGGTCATCGGGTCCGTGCTGATCCCCGGCGCCGCCGCGCCCAAGCTCGTCACCGACGCCATGGTCAAGACCATGAAGTCCGGCGCCGTGCTCGTCGACATCGCCATCGACCAGGGCGGCTGCTTCGAGCACTCGCGCCCGACCACGCACGACGCCCCGACCTTCGCCGTGCACGACACCCTCTACTACTGCGTCGCGAACATGCCCGGCGCGGTGCCCGCGACGTCCACCCGCGCGCTGACCAACGCGACGCTGCCGTACGTCGTCGCCCTCGCCGACAAGGGCTGGCGCGACGCGCTGCGCGCCGACGACGCCCTGGCCCGCGGCCTGAGCACCCGCGCCGGGCACCTCACCAACGCCGGGGTGGCCGAGGCCTTCGGCGCCGAGGCGGTCCCGGTGGCCGAGATCCTGGCGGCCTGAGCCCCGCGACGGCCTACGATCGGCGCGTGGAGCCGCTGCACATCGTCGTCTGCCCGGACTCGTTCAAGGGCAGCCTGTCCGCGTCCGAGGTCGCGTCCGCGATCGCCGAGGGAGTCCAGGACGCCGCGCCCGGCGCCGTCGTCACGCGCCTGCCCATGGCCGACGGCGGCGAGGGCACCCTCGACGCGCTGCTCGCCGTCTGGGGAGGCACACCCGAGGTCGTCGACACGGTCGACGCGATCGGGCGGCCGACGTCGGCCCGGTGGGCGCTCTCGCCCGACGGGCGCACCGCCGTCGTCGAGCTCGCCGAGGCCAGCGGCCTGCCCGGCGTCTCCGACGTGCCCCTCCAGCCGCTGCACGCCGGCACCCGCGGCACCGGCGACCTGGCGCGCGCCGCGCTCGACGCGGGCGTCGCCGAGATCCTCGTCTGCCTGGGCGGCTCCGCCTCCACGGACGGCGGCGCCGGCATCCTCACCGGCCTGGGCGTACGCCTCCTCGCGGCCGACGGCGAGCAGGTGCCCGACGGCGGCGAGGGGCTCGCGTCCGTCGCGTCCCTCGACCTGTCCGGGCTGCACCCGCGAGCCCGCGACGTGCGCTGGCGGCTCGCCGTCGACGTCACCAACCCGCTGGTCGGCGAGCTCGGCGCGGCGCAGGTGTTCGGCCCGCAGAAGGGCGCCCGCGAGGGCGAGGCGGAGTTTCTCGACGGCGCGCTCGCGCACTGGGCCGACGTGCTGCTGCGGGAGACCGGCGCCTCCGTCGCCGAACTGCCCGGCGCCGGGGCCGCGGGCGGCGTGCCCGCCGGACTCGTCGCGGTGCTCGGCGCCGAGACCACGCCCGGCGCCGTGCTGGTCGCCGAGGCCGTCGGCCTGCCGGCCGCGCTCGCCGACGCCGACCTGGTGTTCACGGGGGAGGGGTCCTTCGACTCGCAGTCGGTCAACGGCAAGGTGGCCGACGGCGTCGCGCGCCTCGCCGCGGCGTCACCCACCCGGCCGCCCGTCGTGGTGCTGGCCGGCCAGGTGCTGCTCCCGGAGGCGCAGGCCCGGGCGGCCGGCATCGCCGCGGCGTTCTCGATCGCGCCCGGCCCGGTCGGGCTGGACGACCTGATCTCCCGCACGGCCCCCCGCCTCCGCGACCTGTCGGCGGCGGTGACGAGCCTGGTGCTCGCGAGCCGCGGCTGACCCCCACCCGTGTCAGACGTACAGGTCCCTCGGGTGACCTGTGCGTCTGACACGGGCGGAGCGGCGGCGTGCCCGCAACCACAGGACCGCAGCGGCGCACGCGAGCACCTGGAACCCGCCGGTGACCACCAGCACCGGCCCCGCCCCGAACGCGCCGATCAGCCCGCCGCCGACCAGCAGACCCAGCGAGGCGCCGCCCGCGTGCAGCACCGTCTCCGCGGTGAACGCCGTGCGGCGGCCCGCGCCCGTGGTGCGCTCCACGATCAGCGCATTGAGCGCCGCGATGCCGAACGGCATGGCCAGACCGCCCACGGCCGACACCACGCCGACGGCGAGCAGGTCGGGCGCGGCCATCGGCAGCGCGAGGTACGCGAGCCCGAACACCACCCACGACGTGATGATCGCCGGGATGCGCGGCACGCGGTGCACCACCAGGGGCACGACGAACGAGACGCCGACGGTCGCGGCGCCGTACCCCGCCATGCCCGCGGCGATCAGCTCGCCCGGGCGGTCGAGCTCGACGCCGAGCAGGGCCAGCCCCAGCGCGAACGCGAACCACGTGACGCCGCCGACCCCGGCGAGCGCGAGGCCGACGGCCAGCTCCGGCTCGCCCCGCAGCACTGACCGCAGCGACGGCGCCTCCTCGTCCCGCGGATCAGCCGGTTCCCGCCGGTCGAGCTTGTCGAGACCCGGCTCGGTCTCGACAAGCTCGACCCGCGCTGCGGTCGAGGCGGCCGAGACCGCCGGCACGGTCAGCATCGCCACCGCGGCCAGCGCGACGGCGGCCGCCTCCCACCACAGCAGCGGCTCCGCACCCCAGCTGACCAGCAGCCACGCGCCCAGCGCGGGCGCGAAGATCATGGAGACGCGGTGCGCCAGGTCCTGCCAGGCCAGCGCCTTGGCGCCGACGTCGGGCCCGTTGCCGGGCAGCTCGGCGAGGTCCGCGGTCAGCGCGCGCTGCGCGGGGGAGAGCAGGGCCGACGTCGCGCCCGTGACCAGGCCGGTCGCGCACAGCACCACCGCGCCGACGCCCACGGTCGCCGCGGCGACGGGCACCAGCATCAGCCCGAGCACCTGGACCGCGAGCACGGCGGCCAGCGCGCGGCCCGACACCAGGTGCCTGCGGAGCCGTCGTCCCCACCACCCGGAGGTGAGCAGCGGCAGCCCGGCGAACCCGCCGACCAGGCCGGTGGTCCAGGCGTCGCCGGTCTGGTCGAGCGCGACCAGCGGCAGCGCGACGGCGGTGATGCGCTGGCCGGTCCACGTGACGAACGTGGTGGCGGTCAGCGTGACGAGGTGAGGGTGGCGCACCCCGCCATCCTGCGGGCGTCGCCGGACACCCGGTAGACAGCCACCGGGCAGGACCGAACATAGGCTGGACCTATGAGCTCATACCCCACGGTCGAGGATCTTCGGCTCGTCGACGCCGTGGCGCGGCACGGCTCGCTGGGCGCCGCCGCCCGCGAGCTGCTGGTCAGCCAGCCCTCGGCGAGCCAGCGGCTGGCCGCCCTGGAGCGGCGCGTGGGCACCAGCCTCTTCGACCGCGACACCACGGGCGCGCGCCCGACGGCGGCCGGCCGCGAGTTCTGCGACCAGGCCGCGCACGTCCTGGATCACCTGGGGTCGATCGTCGAGCGCACGCTGTCGGCGGCGCAGTCGCGCACCGTCTCCGTCGGAGCCTTCCCGAGTATCGCGGGCACGCTGTTCGCGGCGCTCGACGTGCTGCTCGACGACGTCGTGGTGCAGCCGGAGGTGGACCACGGCCCCAGGCTGCTGGAGCGGGTCGAGCGCGGCGCGCTCGACGCCGCGTTCACGGGCATCGCCCGGCAGGTCCCCATCCCGCGCGGTCTCGTGGTCACCGAGGTGGGACGGCACGACCTGGTCGTGCTCCTGCCCGACGGCGCCCCGCCGCCGGGTACCGGTCGGCGCCCCTACGCGGGGCAGACCGTCGTCTACTGCCCGCTCGACCTCAGCGCCGACGCCCTGCACCGGCGGCTCACGGAGCTCGGCGCGCAGGCCCGTCCCGGCGCCACGGCGGAGGCCGCCGTCCGGACGGCACGGGAGCGGCGCTGCGCCGTCGTCGTGCCGGACATGGTGGCGCGCTGGTACGCCGCGCCCGGCGACCGCACCGTGCCCGCGCCGGCCCGCGGGCGCGTGACGCTCTCGATGGTGACCCGCAGCCCGGCGCCGCAGATCCTGCTGGACGCGCTGCCGGGCCTGCGCGAGCGCCTTAGGGAGGGCAACACGCACGCCCGCCCCTGACGTGTCAGACGTACAGGTCCCTCCCGGGACCTGTACGTCTGACACCGGAGAGGTTCTGACAGGGCGTCGGTTCGATGTCACGTCCCCTTCGCCCCTCTCCGGTCGGTCCCGCCCGTCGGACGGTGGAAGGATGTGCGCATGCCCGCGAATTCCCCCCGGCCTGCGGCACAGGACGCCGCGCCGTACGACGCCCTCCTGCTCTACTCCTTCGGCGGCCCGAACAAGCCCGAGGACGTGGTGCCGTTCCTGCGGAACGTCACCGCGGGCAAGGGCATCCCGGACGAGCGGCTCGAGGAGGTGGGCGAGCACTACTACGGGTTCGGCGGCAAGAGCCCCATCAACGAGCAGAACCTCGCGCTGAAGGCGGCGCTCGAGGCCGAGCTCGCCGACCGCGGCCTCGACCTGCCGGTCGTGTGGGGTAACCGCAACTGGGCCCCGTACACGACCGACGCCGTCGACGAGCTGGAGGAGCTGGGGGCCAAGCGCACCGTCGCGCTCGTGACCAGCGCCTACTCCTCGTACTCCGGCTGCCGCCAGTACCGCGAGGACCTCGCGATCACGCTGGACAAGCGTGGACAGCTCGGGGCCGACGGGTCGACGGGCGTGCAGTTCGACAAGGTGCGCTCCTACTTCAACCACCCGGGCTTCGCCGAGGCCAACGTGGACGCCGTCGTCGAGGCGTACGCCGAGCTCGAGGCGAACGGCGGGTCGGGGGCGGCCGCGAAGCTCGTGTTCGTGACGCACTCGATCCCGGACACCATGGAGGCGGCGTCGCGTATCTCGCACGCCACGTACTCCGAGCAGCACCTGGACCTGGCCGAGGTGGTCGCGACGCGCGTCGCCGAGCGGCTCGGGCACGAGGTGGCGTGGGACCTGGCCTACTGCTCGCGCTCCGGCCCGCCCAGCCAGCCGTGGCTGGAGCCGGACGTGAACGACCACCTGGAGGTCCTCGCCGGCGAGGGCGTGCGCGACGTCGTCCTGTCGCCCATCGGCTTCATCTCCGACCACATGGAGGTCGCCTACGACCTCGACACCGAGGCGCTGGCCACGGCCAAGGACCTCGGCATCACGGCGGTGCGAGCCGGTACTGTCGGCACCCGGGAGCCGTTCGTCCGCGGGCTCGTCGACCTGCTCCTGGAGCGGGCGGCCCTGGCCCGCGACGAGCAGGTCACCGAGGCGACCGTGGGGTCGCTCCCGGCGCTCCGCTCCGTCTGCGCCCCGGGCTGCTGCCTGCGACGCGACGGTGAGCCGAGCGGCATCCCGGCGCTGTGCAGCACGGACCTGAGCTCCTGAGGTCCGCGGCCCGACGGCGGCCCCGACCCCGCGCCACGACAGAGAGGCAGACATGAACGACACGCACGTGCACGGGGACTCCGGGCACGAGATCGACACCGCGGCGATCAACGAGGGCATCCGCTACACGATGTTCTCGGTCTTCTCCGTGACGGAGACGCTCCCGGCGGACGGTGACGAGCGCAAGGCGGTCGTGGCCGAGGCCGAGTCCGCCGTCGGCGGAGGTGCCGACCCGGCTGCCACCGAGGGCGACCTCGTGGTCCGTGGCTGGTACGACGTGGGCGGCCTGCGCTCCGACGCCGACCTCATGCTGTGGACCCACGGCCCGTCGATCGAGGCCGTGCAGGGCGCCTACCAGCGGCTGCGCGCGTCCGAGCTCGGTCGCTCGCTGGAGCCCGTGTGGTCGGTCGCCGCGCTGCACCGCCCCGCCGAGTTCAACCGCGGCCACGTGCCGGCGTTCCTCGCCGGCGAGACGCCGCGCGACTACCTGTCGGTCTACCCGTTCGTGCGGTCCTACGACTGGTACCTGCTGCCCGAGGCGGAGCGCCGCACCATGCTGCGCGACCACGGCATGGCGGCGGCGCCCTACAAGGACGTCCGGGCCAACACCGTCTCGGCGTTCGCGCTCGGCGACTACGAGTGGATCCTCGCGTTCGAGGCCGACGAGCTGCACCGCATCGTCGACCTGATGCGCGACCTGCGTGCCACCGAGGCCCGCCGGCACGTGCGCGACGAGATCCCGTTCTTCACGGGCCCGCGCACGAGCCTCGCCGACTGGGCGGACCGCCAGCCCCTGAGCTGACGCCGCCCGGCTGGGTGGCCGGGCATTGACTTCGGTCGGTTGCTTTGAGACCGGTCCATCACTGGACCGGTCTCAACGCAACCGACCGACCTCATGTCCGGGGTGCGGTACCTACCAGGGCTGTGGCGCCCAGGTCGTCGTCCGTGAGGACCGTGGGGACCAGCCCGGCCGCCTCCAGGTGCCCGACGGCGGCACTCACCTGGGCCTCGCCCGTCTCGACGAGCAGGTGGCCGCCCGGGCGCAGCAGCGCCGGGGCCAGGGCGATCACGCGGCGCAGGATCGCCAGGCCGTCGTCCCCGCCGTCGAGCGCGGCGTGCGGCTCGTGCTCGCGGGCCTCGGGCGGCATCATCCCGATCGCGTCGGTGGGCACGTAGGGCGCGTTCGCGACGAGGACGTCGACGCGGCCCCGCACGTCGCCGGGCAGGGGAGCGGCGAGGTCGCCGGCGTAGGTGTACGCGCTCAGCCGCCCGGGCGCTTCGGCGTGCGGCAGCGCCGTCCCCGCCGCGCGTGCGGCGAACGACACCGTCGCCAGCGCCTCCAGGTTCTCGTGCGCGCAGACCACGGCCACGGGGTCGACGTCGGCGGCGTGCACCTCGACGTCGGTCCCCGCCGCCAGGAGCCTCGCCGCGACCGCACCACCCAGCGCCCCGCAGCCGCAGCACAGGTCGACGAGGAGCACGGGACGGCCGACGACGGCGAGCGTCGAGGCCCGCGCGGTGGCCTCCCGGACCAGCAGCTCGGACCGCTGCCGCGGCACGAAGACGCCGGGCGCCACGATCCAGCGGCGGCCGTCGAGCTCGGCCCAGCCCACGAGGTGCTCCAGCGGCAGCCCGTCGACCCGCGCCGCCACGAGGGACTCCAGCCGGGCGTCGTCGAGCACGCCGCCCGCCGAAGCGGCCTCGACCAGAATCCGCGCCTCGTCCTCGGCGAACACGCAGCCCGCGGCGCGCAGCCGCGCGACGAGCCGGTCCGTCTCCTGTTCCCGCTCCACCGCGTGTTCGTCCACCGGGCGAGCGTAGTGCGCCGTCACCGCCGGTCACCTGACTTTGGGTGCCCCTGGCCCGCGTCCTGGTTAGCGTGGGTGGACCACCCGACGTCTTGCGCGGGGCAGAGCGGCGAGGGGAGCGCGATGAGGCAGCGTTGGGAAGCGGGGCTCTTCCTGGTGTGGAGCGCGGCGGCGGTCGCCGTCCTCGTCCCGGTGTTCTGGCTGGTCGGGCTGTGGATCGGCGGCGTCTTGCAGGTCGAGCCGGCGATCTACCCGGTGATGGCGCTCCTGGCCGTCCTGGGTCTTGGCGGGATCGCGCTGGCCGGGACGAGGGCCTTGCTCTACCGCGGCCTCTCGCGCCTCCCGGCCGCGGTCCTCGGTGCGGCCGGTCCGGTCGCCGGCCTGGTCGTCGGCTGTCTGTACTGGGACACGGCGTACGCCCTGGTCGAGTGGGCGCCCGTCACGATCCCGGCCGTGCTCGCCGCGGGGGCCGGGGCCGTGCTGGCGCTCCGGCGTCGGGCCGTGGCTCCCGCGCCCGCGCGCTGACACACCCCGTCCCTGAGGCACAGCGTGGGCGAACGTGTCAGACCCCCAGGTCACCCGAGGGACCTGGGGGTCTGACACGTGGATCGGGCAGAGCGTGACCGTCAGGGGTACAGGCCCCGGATCTGGTGCGCCTCCGCGACCCGCTTGACCCCGATGACCAGGGCGGCGTCGCGCAGGGACAGCGCCTCGCGCCGGGCCAGCGCCGACACCTCGGCGTACGCCGTGGTCATGCGGTACTCGAGCTTGTCGGCGATCTCCTGCTCGGTCCACCAGTAGGTCTGGTTGGCCTGGACCCACTCGAAGTACGAGACGACGACGCCGCCCGCGTTCGCGAGGACGTCGGGGACCACGGTGATGCCGTTCTTCGCGAGGATCGCGTCGCCGGCCGCCGTCGTCGGGCCGTTGGCGCCCTCGACCACCCAACGGGCCTTGACCGACCCGGCGGTCATGTCGTCCAGCACGCCCTCGATCGCGGCCGGGACCAGCACGTCGACGGGGAGCGCGAGCAGCTCGGTGTTGGTGACCGCGTCGGCGGCGTCGAACCCGACGACCGAGCCCGTGCGCCGCACGTGGTCCATGAGCAGCGGCACGTCGAGGCCGGCGTCGTTCCGGATGCCGCCGTACTGGTCGCTCACGGCGACGACGCGCGAGCCGCGGGTCGCGAAGATCTCCGCGGCGTGCGAGCCCACCTTGCCGAAGCCCTGGATGGCGACGGACACGTCGCTCAGGTCGACGCCCGCCTCGGCGAGAGCGGCGCCCGTGACGTGCACGATGCCGGCCGACGTCGCGGTGCCGCGGCCCAGCGAACCGCCGACCGCGAGCGGCTTGCCGGTCACGACGGCGGGGATCGTGTACCCGCGGTTGACCGAGTAGGTGTCCATGACCCACGCCATCGTCTGGGCGTCGGTGCCCATGTCCGGGGCCATGATGTCGGTGTCCGGGCCGATCATCGGCATGATCTCCGACGTGTACCGCCGGGTCACGCGCTCGAGCTCTGCCTGGGAGTACCCGCGGGGGTCGATGGCGACGCCGCCCTTGGCGCCGCCGTAGGGCAGGTTGACCACCGCACACTTCCAGGTCATCCACATCGCCAGCGCCCGCACCTCGTCGACGTCGACGGAGGGGTGGTAGCGCAGTCCGCCCTTGCCCGGCCCGAGGCTCACGTTGTGCTGCACGCGGAACCCGTGGAACAGGACGGTCTCGCCCGTGTCCCGGCGCAGCGGCACCGCGACGTGGATCTCGCGGCGCGGCGTCGCGAGCATGCGGTGCAGGCCCTCGTCGTAGCCGAGGATCTCCGCGGCCGTCGCGAGCTGTGCGTGCGCGGTCGCCAGCGCGGAGCCCTCCGCGGGCGTGTCCGCCGGGGCGAAGGTGGGCGGTGGTGTGGTGGTGGACGTCGTTGTCGTCGTCACGTGGGTCCTCCGTGGAGAACGGCGCCTCCCGCTTCGTGGGGGCGGGGGCGCGGGTTGCGCGGCGCGGGGTTTGCGCCTCGGTCTCACCGTATCGCTTCGATGGGCGAATGTGCTCGGCTGCGGGGTGTTAGCCGATGATTTTCCGGTGTCGGTGCCATTGCTTGGGAATCAGCGTTCCGTGACTCGCCAAGCGCAGGGGAGAAGGGCGCCCGCGAGGGCGGCCTTGGACGCGTCACAGGGTACGCCGGTCGGATGACTGCGCGCTGCCCCGTCGTTCAGCCGGCGGCGCCCCGCTCGTGCTCGATGTGGGCGAGCAGGCCGTCGAGGATGCGGGCCAGCCCAAACTCCAGCTCCCGGGCGGGGTCGGTCGCGGCCTGGTAGGCCTCGCCCGCGGCGGCGCCGACGCGTCCGGCCAGGGGGTACTCGCGCCCGGCCATCACCACGCCGAGCTCGTCGGCGTTCGCCGCCCACCAGTCGGCCTGGGTCATGCCCGACGAACGCTCCTCGGCGCGGATGCGCTCCTGCGCCTGCGCCACGCTGCCGGCGAAGCCCACGAGGAGGGCGACGGTCTGGTCCATCTCGATGTCGTCCAGGCCGGCCCCCTCGATCGCGGAGAGCTGCCACTCGTAGCGGTCGGACGCGCCCGGCCCCACCCAGGCCCGCAGCCCCGAGACCTCCAGCATCCAGGGGTGCTGCCGGCAGTCCTCGTAGTGGACCCGGGCGACCAGGGCCAGCCGCTCGCGCAGGTCGTCGGGCAGCGCGGGCGGCTTCCGGCGGCCGAGCACGCGGTCGAGCATCAGCGCGACGAGCTCCTCCCGGCCGGGCACGTAGGTGTACAGGCTCATCGCGCCGAGCCCGAGCTCCGTGGCGAGCAGGCGCATCGACAGGCCGGGCAGGCCGTCCCGGTCGGCGATCCGGATCGCGGCGTCGACGACGTCGTCCACGCTCAGCCGCTGCTTCCGTCCGCGCCGGGGCGCGGACGACGCGCCGTCGTCGTAGCGCCACAGGAGGCGGAGAACGGGGTCCGGGTGGTCCGACATGGACCCACCGTAACTTTTTCGTACGCCGTACGGAATGGGTGCTACGCTGGGCGAGTCGTTAGTCGTACGCTGTACGGAAAAGGAGACGCCATGTCCCTCCCACCCCTGGTCGCCCGCGGACTGCGCAAGCGGTACGGCGACACCCGGGCCCTCGACGGGTTCGACCTCGAGATCGGGTCCGGCGCCGTCCACGCGCTGCTCGGCCCCAACGGGGCCGGCAAGAGCACCGCCGTCAACGTCTTCGCCACCCTCACCCGCTGCGACGAGGGCGAGGTGCTCGTCGCCGGCCGGGACGTGCGCAAGGAACCTGCCGCGGTCCGCGCGTCCGTCGGGCTGGTCGGCCAGCACGCGGCGCTCGACGAGATCCTGTTCGGCCGCGAGAACCTCGTGATGTTCGGCCGCCTGTACGGCCTGCCCAAGTCCGTCGCGCGCGAGCGGGCGGACGAGCTGCTCGGCACCTTCGGCCTGCTGGACGCGGCCGACCGCAAGGTGTCCACCTACTCCGGCGGCATGCGCCGGCGGCTCGACATCGCGGCGGGGCTCATCCGCCGTCCGGCGCTGCTCTTCCTCGACGAGCCGACGACGGGGCTGGACCCCCGCGCCCGCAACGAGGTCTGGCAGACCGTGCGGCAGGTCGTCGACGCCGGGACCACCGTGCTGCTCACCACCCAGTACCTCGACGAGGCCGACCAGCTCGCCGACCGGATCACCGTGATGGACGCCGGCCGCGTGGTCGCCGAGGGATCGCCCCAGCAGCTCAAGCGGCGCCTCGGCGGTGACCGGGTGCTCGTGACGGCGCCCGCGCACGCCGACCTGGACCGGCTGGCCGCCGTGCTCGGCGGCACCGCGGACGCCGAGCTGCGGCAGGTCACCGTCGACGCCGGGCAGGACGGCGGGGCCGCGGCGCTGACCGCCGTCGTCCGGGCGCTCGACGCCGCCGGGCTGGAGGTCGACGACCTGCTGCTGCGCCGCCCCACCCTCGACGAGGTGTTCCTGCACCTCACGGCCCGGGACGCCGCAACCGCCCCGACAGAACCCGCCCCCACCGAAGGAGCCCTGCGATGACCGCCGTCGCCGCCACCCTGCGCCAGAGCTGGGTGATCACCCTGCGCGACCTCAAGCACTGGCAGCGCGAGCCGTGGACACCCGTCTTCGGGATCGCGTTCTCCGTGATGCTCGTGCTCGTCTTCGGCTACCTGCTGGGCGGCGCGATCAGCCTGCCCGGGGGCGGGGACTACCTCGCCTACCTGATGCCCGGGATCTTCGCGCTCTCGATGATGTTCGGCATCGAGGCCACGATGAGCGCCATCGCGAACGACTCGAAGAAGGGCGTCACCGACCGCTTCCGCTCGCTGCCGATCAGCGGCGCCGCCGTGCCGCTCGGCCGGGCCGGCGCCGACCTGATGAACTCCGCGGCCGAGCTCACCGTGCTCGTGGTGGGCGGGCTGCTCGTCGGGTGGAGCGCGACCGGCAGCGTGGGCGCCACCGTGCTCGGCATCGCGCTGCTGCTCTGGCTGCGGTTCGCGGTGCTGGTGCTCGGGGTGTTCCTCGGGCTCACGTTCCGCGGTGAGGGCGGCGTGACGGCGGTCCAGGTGCTGGTGTGGCCCCTCGGGTTCCTGTCGAACGTGCTGGTCGCGCCCGAGTCCATGCCCGGGTGGCTGTCGTTCCTCGCGCAGTGGAACCCGATCAGCGCGACGGCGGCCGCCTGCCGTGAGCTGTTCGGCAACCCGACCGGGATCACCGGGGGAGTGCTGGCCGACCACGCCGTGCTGCTCGCGGTGCTGTGGCCGGCCGTGCTGACCCTGGTGTTCCTGCCGCTGACGGCGCGCGCCTACCGGCGGCTGTCCCGCTGAGTCTCGCTCGTCAGGAGCCGGCGCGCCTGGACCGGCTCCGGAACGACGACGGCGTCTCGCCCGTCAGCCGCGCGAACGTGCGCGTGAACGACGGCTGGTCGTAGAAGCCCGCGGCGGTCGCGACGTCGGCCAGGGGCACGCTGCTGGAGGTGAGCAGGTGTGCCGCCCGGTCGACGCGCAGCCGCAGCACGAGCTGGCGCGGCGAGAGGCCGAAGACGCGGCGCACGCGCCGGTCCAGGGACGCGGGCGCCGACCCGGCGAGCGCGGCGAGGTCCGCCACGGACGGCACCTCGCCGCGCTCCAGCAGGTCCTCGACCTGCCCGCGCAGCCGGGCCATGGCCTGGATGGTCGCGTCGTCGGCGTCGCCGGAGCGCAGGTCCTGCGACACGGACACGAGCCCCACGTACTTGCCGTCGGCGTCGTGCAGGGGGAGCTTGGAGGTGAGGAACCAGCCCGGCGCGCCGCCCACGTGCCGGATCAGCTCCAGCTCGCCCCGCAGCGGCTTGTCGGTGGTGCGGACCAGCTCGTCCTGGCTCTCGTAGCGCTCGGCGAGCTCGGGGACGAACAGGTCGACGGCCCGCTTGCCGATCACGTCGCGCCGCGACCGCTCCCGCGTGCGCCCCACGAACACCTGGTTCACGAGCACGTACCGGCCGTCGGCGTCCTTGGCGCAGAACATGACGCCGGACAGCTCGTCCATGAGGGCGACCATGGCGGGGTGCAGGGCGTCCAGCAGGGCCCGCGCCTCGGGCCGAGCGGCGCCGTTCGGCGGGTTGCTCATCGGGTCCCGATGCTACGCGGCGGCGGCGCCCGTCCGCGCAGGCTCTTGGCCGAAACCGGTGCCGTTCGCGAGTGATCCTGCCAATACACGCGAGCCGCACGGGGTGCACCCTGGTGTCATGAAGACCTCTGCCCGGCGCGGGAGCGCCGACACCGCCGAAGCCCCGACCGGGGACGCAGGCGCACCGGACAGCGCGACGCCGCCGGCCCCGACCGAGCCGCCCGCGAAGCCCGCCGCCGACACCCTCGTCGAGGACGCCGTAGCCCTCGCCCGGACCTGGATCGGCACCGCCACGGGAGCAGACGCCGGCACCGCCGGCCCGGCCGCGTCGAAGACCGACAAGGCCGTCGCCCGCGCCTCCGCCGCCCTCGGCCAGCTCGTCTCCGACCCCGCGGGCCTCGAGCTCGCCGTCGGCTTCGTGGACGACGTCGCCCGCCCCCAGGACACCCAGATCGCCGCCAAGGCCCTGGCCCGGCTCGGCAAGAAGGCCGGCAGCGCCACGTTCCTCAGCGCGAGCGACCGGGCGCTGTTCCGCGCCGGCGCCCTGACCGCCCCCGTCCTGCCGGGCATCGTGGTGCCCGCCGCGCGCGCCCGCCTCCGCCAGCTCGTGGGCCACCTCGTGGCCGACGCCGGCAACGGCCTCACCGCGCACCTCGCCCGCACCCGCGCCGAGGGCTACACCCTCAACGTGAACCTGCTGGGCGAGGCCGTGCTCGGCAAGGACGAGGCCGCCGCCCGCCTGGCCCGCACCGTCGCCCTCGTGGAGCGCCCCGACGTCGACTACGTGTCCGTCAAGGTCTCCAGCGTCGCCGCACAGCTCGTCACCTGGGACCTCGACGGCTCCCGCGACCGCGTCGTCGAGCAGCTCCTGCCGCTGTACCGCTCCGCGCGCGACCACGGCGTCTTCCTCAACCTCGACATGGAGGAGTACCGCGACCTCGCCCTGACGACCGCGGTGTTCACCGACATCCTGGGCCGCGACGAGTTCCGCGACCTGGAGGCCGGCATCGTGCTCCAGGCCTACCTGCCCGACGCCCTGGGCGCACTGGACGGCCTCACCGAGTTCGCCGCCAAGCGCGTCGCGAACGGCGGGGCGCGGATCAAGGTGCGCATCGTCAAGGGCGCGAACCTCGCGATGGAGCACGTCGAGGCCACCCTGCACGACTGGGCGCAGGCGCCCTACGCCACCAAGCCCGACGTCGACGCCAACTACGTGCGCATGCTCGACCACGCCCTGCGCCCCGAGCGCGCGCACGCCGTCCGCATCGGCGCCGCGTCGCACAACCTGTTCCACGTGGCGCTCGCGATCCTGCTCGGCCGGGCGCGCGGCGTCTCCGAGGCGCTCGACATCGAGATGCTCCAGGGCATGGCGCCCGCCGAGGCCGCCGCCGTCCGCGACGAGGTCGCCAAGGACCACGGCCACGTGGTGCTCTACACCCCGGTCGTGCGCGACGAGGACTTCGACGTCGCCATCTCGTACCTGGTGCGCCGCCTGGAGGAGAACGCGACGGAGCAGAACTTCCTGCACGCGGCGTTCGCGCCTTCGCGGGTTGAGCCTGTCGAAACCCAGGTCTCGACAAGCTCGACCAGCGGTGGCTCCGCCATGGACCGCCAGGAGGCCGCGTTCCGCGCGTCCGTCGAGCTGGGCGTGCACTACGCGCCCGACGACGTCGCCCCGCGCCGCCGCCCGCGCCCCGCGCCCGCGCAGGTGACCGGCGCGTTCCACAACGCCGCCGACACCGACCCCGCCGTCGAGGCCCACCGCACCTGGGCCCAGCAGGTCACCAGCACGCGGTCCGGCTACGTGCCGGCGCTCGCCGAGCCGCTCGCGACGTCCGCCCAGGTGGACGACGTCGTCGCGCTCGCCCGCCGGGCCGGCACGGCCTGGGCCAAGGTCGCGCCGGCGGACCGCGGCCGCGTGCTGCGCGCCGCGGCCCAGCACCTGGAGGCCGCGCGCACCGACCTGGTCGCCGCCATGGTCCACGAGGCAGGCAAGACGGTCGCGGAGGCGGACCCCGAGGTCAGCGAGGCCGTGGACTTCGCCGCGTACTACGCGCAGGCGGCCGAGGCCCTCGACCCGGCGTCGGAGGCCTGGCCGGGCGCCCGCTACACGCCCGACGGCGTCACGCTGGTCACGCCGCCGTGGAACTTCCCCGTCGCGATCCCGATCGGCGGCGTGCTCGCCGGCCTGGCCTCCGGCTCGTCCGTCATCGCCAAGCCCGCGCCGCCCACGCCGCGCTGCCTGGAGATCGCCGTCGAGGCCGTGCACGCGGCGCTCGACGAGGTGGCGCCCGAGATCGGGCTGGACCCGGCCATCGCCCGCGACGTCGCGCAGTTCGTCCGCGTACCCGACGGCGACCTCGGCCGCCGCCTCGTGACGCACGACGGCGTGTCCCGCGTGATCCTGACCGGCGCGATCGAGACCGCGGAGATGTTCGCCTCCTGGCGTCCCGACCTGCCCGTGCTCGCGGAGACGTCGGGCAAGAACGCTATCGTCGTGACGCCGTCGGCCGACCTCGACCTCGCGGTCGCGGACGTCGTCCGCTCGGCGTTCGGGCACGCGGGGCAGAAGTGCTCCGCGGCGTCACTCGTCATCCTCGTCGGCTCGGTGGGCGACCCCCGCACCGCGACCGGGGAGCGGTTCCGGCGGCAGCTGGTCGACGCCGTGGCGTCGCTCGCCGTCGGCCCCGCGACCGACCTCGCCACCGTGATGGGCCCGCTCACCGAGCCCGCCGGAGGCAAGCTGCTGCGCGCCCTGACCACGCTGGAGCAGGGCGAGAGCTGGCTCGTGCGGCCGCGCCGCCTCGACGCCGTGGCGCAGGAAGCGGGTCTCGGCAAGGGCCGCCTGTGGACGCCCGGCGTGCGCGACGGCGTCCGCCCCGGCTCGTTCTTCCACCTCACCGAGGCCTTCGGCCCGGTGCTGGGCATCATGACGGCGCGCACCCTGGACGAGGCGCTCGACCTGCAGAACGCCGTCTCGTTCGGCTTGACCGGAGGCATCCACTCGCTGGACGACGCCGAGGTGGAGCACTGGCTCGACCGCGTCGAGGTCGGCAACGCGTACGTGAACCGGCACATCACCGGCGCCATCGTGCAGCGCCAGTCGTTCGGCGGCTGGAAGGCCTCCGTGGTCGGCTCCGGCGCCAAGGCCGGCGGCCCCAACTACGTGGCGCAGCTCGGCCGCTGGGCCGACGCGCCCGACGTGCCGTCGCGCACCGAGGACCCGGCGGGCTGGCTCGCCTGGGCCCGGGCCGACGACGCCCGCGCGTGGCTCACCGAGTTCTCCGGGGAGCACGACCCCTCGGCGCTCGGCGTCGAGTCGAACGTGTTCCGCTACCGGGCGGTCCCGGGCCTCACGGTCCGGGTCGGCGCCGGCGCGGCCGACGTCGAGGTGCAGCGCGTGCTGGCCGCCGCTGCCCGGGCGGGGGTCGACGTGACCGTCGTCGGGCAGGAGAGCACGGACGAGGCGTTCGCCGAGTCCGTCGCCGACGGCCTGGTGACCGGCCGCATCCGCGTGGTGGGCGAGGCGCCCGGGCTGCGCGACGCCGCCGCGAGCCGCCTCGGCTCGGTGACGGTGCTGGACGGGCCGGTCCTGGCGAGCGGCCGCCGCGAGCTGCTCACGATGCTCCGCGAGCAGGCGGTGAGCCGCACGATGCACCGCTACGGCCACCAGCGCACGGCCTGACCCCCTCGTTGGTCGAGCTTGTCGAGACCTGGTCAGGTCTCGACAAGCTCGACCAGCGGTGAGGCAAGCTCGACCAGCGGTTGGGCTCGACCAGCGGGACTAGGCGGACTCGCCCTCTACCAGGCGGGGGGCGAAGACGCGGCGCTCGTCGCGGACCGGGCGGCCCGCGACCAGGTCCACGAGCATGCTCGTCGCCGCGCCGACCATCTGCACGACCGGGTTGTGCACGGTCGTCAGCCGGGGTGACGTGGTCTCGGCGATGCCGAGGTCGTCGAACCCGACCACCGAGACGTCGCCCGGCACGGACCGGCCGCGCTCGGCGAGCACGCGCAGCGTGGCCTCCGCCATGAGGTCCGACGCCGCGAAGATCCCGTCGAGGTCCGGGTGCTGGTCCAGGAGCCGCGCTGCCGCGACCAGCGCCCCGGCGACGGTGAAGTCGCCCTCGACCATCGCGTCGTCGGGCAGCCCGGCGTCGCGCAGTGCGTCCCGCCAGCCCGTCATCCGGTCCACGCCGGCGGGCATGTCGAGCGGTCCGGTGATGGTGCCGATGCGCCGCCGGCCGCGGTCGATCATCCGCTGGGTCGCGATGCGCCCGCCGGTGACGTTGTCGACGTCGACGTAGCGCAGGCCGCGCGAGAAGTACGGGTCGGGCTCGAACAGCCGCCCGACGAAGACCGCCGGCAGCGCCGCCGGCCCGAGCTCCGTCTCGAGCTGGTCGCCCTTGTGGTGGGAGGCCACGATGACGCCGTCGACGTGGCCGCTGCGCAGGTAGCGGCCCACCCGTCCCCGCTGCTCGCCCGGGCGGGCGAGCAGGAGGACGAGCTGGAGGTCCGTCCCGGCCAGGCCCTCGCTGACACCCGCGAGGGTGCCGGAGAGGAAGGGGTCGGTCAGTATGCGCTGGTCCGGCTCGGGCACCACGAGGGCGATCGAGTCGGTCCGCCGGGTCACGAGCGACCGGGCGGCGCGGTTCGGTGCGTACCCGAGGCTGGCGACGGCGTCGTCGACCGCCGCCTGTGCCTCGGGGGAGACTCGCAGGCCGCCGTTGATGGCACGCGACGCCGTCGACCGGGACACCCCGGCCGCCTGAGCCACGTCATCGAGGGTGGGTGGGCCTGAGGTCGTCACGCCTTGCGAACCGCCTTGTCTCCGCCGTCGTCGTCGGCCGGGTACGACGCGGGCGTCGCCGATCGCTCCGGAACGGCGTTGGCCCGTGCGACCTGACCGTACCAGCGGCCCGATGCCTTGACCGTACGCTCCTGCGTCTCGTAGTCGACGCGCACGAGACCGAAGCGCTTGCCGTAGCCCCACGCCCACTCGTAGTTGTCGAGCAGCGACCAGCCGAAGTACCCGCGCACGTCCACGCCCTCGTCGATCGCGTCCTTGACGGCACGCAGGTGCACGTCGATGAAACCGAGGCGGTCCTGGTCGTCCACGAACCCGTCGGGCCCGGCGACGTCGTCGTACGCGCTGCCGTTCTCCGTGATGTAGAGCGCGATGCCGCGCGGACCCGTGTAGTCCTGCTGCAGGCGCAGCAGCAGGCGGGTGAGGCCCTCCGGCTGCACCTCCCAGCTCTGGTCCGTCACGGGCAGCCCGCGCGGGTGCGTGTACGCGCCGTCGCCCGCCGGGAAGGGGGACGACGACGGACGGGACACCGGGGCGCCGCCGTCCAGCGGGTGCTCGGCCGGCACCGCCGCCACGGCGTTGCCGTGGTAGTAGTTCACGCCGAGCGAGTCGATGGGCGTCGAGATGATCTCGAGGTCGCCGTCCTGGATGTGCTTCTCCAGGCCGTACTCGCGCACGTCGTCCAGCACGTCCTGCGGGTAGGCGCCGCGCAGGATCGGGTCGGCGAAGATCCGGGTGAACCCGCCGTCGAGCCGGCGCGCGGCGTCGACGTCGGCGGGGTCGTCCGGGTTCAGCGGGTCCTCGACCTCGAAGTTCAGCGTGATGCCGAGGTTCGCGTCCGGTGCCCGCTCGCGGAGCGCCTGCACGGCCAGGCCGTGGGCGAGCGAGAGGTGGTGCGCGGCGGCCAGGCCGTCCTCGCGGGACTGCCGGCCCGGCGCGTGCTGGCCGCCCGTGTAGCCCAGGAAGGCGGCGCACCACGGCTCGTTGAGCGTGGTCCACACGTCGACGCGGTCGCCGATGGCCTCGTGCATGGTCACGGCGTAGTCGCGGAACCGGTACGCGGTGTCGCGGTTGACCCAGCCGTTGGACTCGGCCTCGATCGCCTGCGGCAGGTCCCAGTGGTAGAGCGTGAGCCACGGCAGGATGCCGGCGCCCAGCAGCTCGTCCACGAGCCGGTCGTAGTAGGCCAGGCCGGCCGGGTTGACCTCGCGACCGCCGGGGACCACCCGGGACCACGACGTCGAGAACCGGTACGCCTTGATGCCGAGGTCCTTCATGAGTGCGACGTCGGCGGGGTAGCGGTGGTACTGGTCGCAGGCGACCTCGCCGTCCTCCTGGTTCAGGACGGCGCCGGGCACCTTGGCGAACACGTCCCAGACGGAGTCCTCGCGGCCGTCCTCGTGGGCGGCGCCCTCCACCTGGTAGGCGGCGGTCGCCGCGCCCCAGAGGAAGCCGTCCGGGAACGCGACGCTCCCGGTCGCGTTGGCCGACGGCGCGGTGCGCGGCGTCGACGGCGTGAACGGCAGCGCGATCCCGGGGGCGGGCACGCGGCGCGCCGTCGGGTCGGTCTTGAAGCTCTGCGTGAGCTCGCGGGTCATCTGGGTCATCCCTTCACGGCTCCCTGCATGATGCCTGCGACGAGCTGCTTGCCGACGAAGGCGAAGATCACCAGCAGGGGGAGCGTCACGAGGAACACACCGCCCATGACCAACGAGTAGTCCACGAAGTAGTTCGACTGCAGCGACTTTACGACGAGCGGGAGTGTCGGGTTGCTCGAGTTGAGCACGATCGACGGCCAGAAGAAGTTGGTCCACTGCTGGACGAACGTGAACAGGCCGAGCATGGCCGCGGCCGGACGGGCCGCGGGCAGCGCGATGCTCCAGAACGTGCGGATCATCGAGGCACCGTCCACGCGGGCGGCCTCGATCAGCTCGTAGGGCAGCGACTCCGACAGGTACTGCGTCATCCAGAACACGCCGAACGCCGTGACCAGCGCCGGGACGATGACGGCCTGGAGCTTGCCGATCCAGTCGAGGTCCGACATCAGGATGTACATCGGGATCACGCCGAGCTGGGTCGGCACGGCCATCGTCGCGATGACGAACACGAGCAGCGGCCCGCGGCCGCGGAAGCGCAGCTTCGCGAACGAGTAGCCGGCGAGCGTCGAGAACAGGACGACGGCGGCCGAGACGACGACGGCGATGATCAGCGAGTTGGCCAGTGCCTTCCAGAAGTTGATCTGGGTCGACTCGATGACCGTCTGGAACTGGGTGAACAGCGACAGGTCGGGAAGCCACTGCGGCACGGGGTTGCGCGAGATCTCGACCGGGTCGGACGAGCCGAGCAGCAGCGTGTAGTACAGCGGGAAGACCGAGATCAGGAGCACGACGCCGAGGGCGGCGTAGACGACCCAGCCGGCCCGGCGGGTGGCGCTGCCGGAGGCCTTGCGGTCCCGCTTGCGGGCGGCGGCGCGGGCCGCGCCCTCGCCGGCGGTCTGGGCGGTGACGGCGACGGAGCTCATGCGTTCCCCCTGGTGTTGCTCTTGCGCTTCGACTTCTTCGCCGCTCCCGACGTCGAGATCTGGCGCGTGATCAGGAAGTTCACGAAGCCGATCAGGACGATCAGCAGGAACAGCATCCAGGCCACGGCCGAGGCCCGGCCGAGGCTGTGCTGGTTGCCCCACGCGACGTCGTACAGGTACAGGACGGTGGTCATCCAGTTGCGGTCCGGCCCGCCGAGGCCGGTCGCGTCGAACATGCGGACCTCGTCGAAGATCTGCAGGCCGCCGATGGTCGAGGTGATGACCACGAAGATGATCGTGGCGCGGATCTGCGGCACGGTGATGGAGAAGAACTGGCGCACGCGGCCGGCGCCGTCGATCACGGCGGCCTCGTAGAGCTCGCGCGGGACGGCCTGCATGGCCGCGAGGAAGATCAGCGCGTTGTAGCCGACCCAGCGGTAGTTGACGATGCTCGCGATGGCGACGTGGCTGGCGAGCCGGTCACCGTGCCACGCGATCGGGTCCATGCCGATGACGCCGAGCATCGAGTTGATCAGGCCGTACTGGTCGGCGAAGAGGCGGCCGAAGATCATCGACACGGCGACGGGGGCGACCACGTAGGGGATCAGCACGCCCATGCGCCAGAACGTCGCCGAGCGCAGGTTCTGGTCCAGTAGGGCCGCGATGGTGATCGCGATGATCACCTGGGGCACCGAGGACAGCACGAAGATCGACAGCGTGTTGCCCAGCGACTTCCAGAACGTGGGCTGGGCCAGCACGTCCGAGAAGTTCTGCAGGCCGACGAACTCGCCCTGGCCGCCCAGCAGGCTCCAGTCGTGCACCGACACGTAGGCGGTGTACGCGAGGGGGAACAGGCCGGTCACCGCGAAGAGGATGAAGAACGGCGAGATGTAGAGGTACGGGGAGAGCTTCACGTCCCAGCGGCCGAGCCGCTGGGAGAAACCGAGTCTGCGCGACTCGCGCTCTGGTGCACCGGACCCCGGTGCCGATCGTTGAGGTGTCAGGACAGCCATGTCATCTTCCGCTTCATCTTCCGCTGGGTCATCGTCGTGTCGTCGCTTCGGTGCGACGCCCGCGTGGCGCAAGCGGTGGCCGGGCCCGTCGAAAGTGGTTCTCGACGAGCACCGGCCACCGGTCGCGGTCGGAGCTCAGGCTCCGCCTGGGTCCAGGGTCAGCCCTGGGTCCGGGCGCTGCCCGGGTTCAGGCTCAGCCGAGGGCAGCGGCCTTCTCGACGGCCTCGTCCCAGGACTCCTCGGCGTCCTGCGACTTGGTGATGTCGACGCGGTTGAGCGCGTTGGTCACCTCGTCACGGATGGCGAAGTAGTGGGCGCCCTTGTACGGCGCGCCCTCGATCGCCTGCGCGCGGGTGGAGAAGATCTGGCCCACCGGGGCGTCGTTGAAGAACTCGTTGGTGAAGCCCTGGACGGCCTCGGAGTCCTGCGCCTCGATCTGCGACGGGAAGGTACCCGACGTCTCGAACGCCTTGGTCTGCTGCTCCGGGGCGGTCAGCCACGCGGCGAGCTCCTTGGCGGCCTCGGTGTTCGCGCCCGAGGCGGGGACGGTCAGGAACGAACCGCCCCAGTTACCGCCGCCACCGGGGAAGACGTCAGCGACGTCCCAGCCCTCGATGCCGCCGGAGTTCTGCTCGATCGGGCCGGTCATCCAGGCCGGGCAGAGCATCGTCGCGAAGGCGTCGTTCTGGAAGCCGGCGACCCAGTCGTCGCCCCACTGCTCCAGGCCGGCCGACAGGTCGTCGTCCACCGAGCCGACGATCTCGTCGTAGATGGCCTTGACGTCGGCGTTGTCGCCGAGGTCCTTGGCCTCGCCCGTCTCCGGGTCCTCGAACGCGGCGGGCAGCTGGTTGATCATGCCCTGGAAGGTGCCCGCGGAGCTGTCGTACCAGGCGGCGTCCGACTCCTTGACGAAGTCACGGCCCGCGGCGAAGTAGTCCTCCCACGTGGAGCCGTCGCCACCGAGCAGCTCGGCGACCTCCTCGCGGTCGGTCGGCAGGCCGGCCTCCTCGAACAGGTCGGCGCGGTAGCAGATGGCCTCGGGGCCGATGTCGGTGCCGTAGCCGATGACCTTGCCCTCGGCCGTGGTGGCCTGCTGGACCTTCCAGTCCACCCAGCGACCGTCGAGCTCGGGGTCGGCCAGGTCGGTGAACAGGTCGGGGTACTGCGACAGCTCGGGGAGCCAGTCGACCTCGATGGCCTCGATGTCGGCCAGGCCCTCGCCGCCGGCGGCGAGCTTCGTGGTCATGTTGCTGCGCGCGTCGTCGGTCGTGGCGGCCTTGACGTGCTCCACGGTGACGTTCGGGTGCTCCTCGGTGTACGCGGCGAGCATCTCGTCCGTGTAGCCGAAGTCGTTGAACGTCGCGACCTTCAGGGTGATCGGGCCGTCCTCGGAGGATCCTTCGTCGGATCCGTCGCCGCCGCCACAGGCGGTCAGCGCGAGGGCGATGGCGGCCACGCCGGCCGACGCCTGGAGGGTACGGGCGGCGGTGCGCCGCGTGGATCGGGTACTGCTGAGCACTGGGGACTCCCTTGTCGTGCGGTCTGGTCCTACGGGTCATGCTGGTCGCGGTCTCGTGCCGGACGGGCACATCTGCGTACCGGCGCTGGAAGCGCTCCCACATCTGGGGTGTGGGAGCGCTACCACGCGACCTGATCGTTGCGGTCCGGGCCCTGCCGTGTCAAGGCGGGCAGGGGGCGAAGCCGGACCGGGTCACTGCTTGATGCGGAAGCCTCCGACGGTCTGGACCGCCTGGTTCCACGCGATCTCCGGGCTGTTCGTCCCGGCGTCGACGGCGGCCAGCGCGTTGTTGACCTCGTCGCGGATCGCGAAGTAGTACGGGCCCTTGTGCGGTGCGCCGTCGATCGACTGGGCCCGGGCGGTGAAGATCTTGCCCACCGGGGCGTTGTTGAAGAACGGGTTCACGTAGCCCTGCACGGCGTCGGAGTCCTGCGCCTCGAGCTGCGACGGGAACGCACCGGCGGTCGTGAAGGCCTCGGTCTGCTGCTCGGGAGCGGTCAGCCAGGCGGCGAGCTTCTTCGCCTCCTGCGTGTGCTGGCCGGCGGACGGGACGGCGAGGAACGAGCCGCCCCAGTTGCCACCGCCACCGGGGAAGACGTTGGCGACGTCCCAGCCCTGCACGCCCTCCGAGTAGGACTCGATCGGCCCCATCATCCAGCCGGGGCAGAGCATCGTGGCGAACGAGTTGTCCTGGAAGCCGGCGGTCCACTGCGGGGTCCACTGCTCCAGGCCGGCGGAGAGACCGTCGTCGATGCCGTCCGTGATCTGGTCGTAGATCGCCCGGACGTCGTTGTTGATCGACAGGTCGGTCGGCTTCTGCGTCGCCGGGTCCTCGAACGCGGCGGGCAGCTGGTTGACCATGCCCTGGAACATGCCGGTCGTGCCGTCGAACCACGCGGAGTCGGACTGCGCCGTGAACTGGCGGCCCACCTCGAAGTAGCGCTCCCACGTGGCGTCCTTGCCGCCGAGCAGCTCGGCGACCGCGTCGCGGTCGCTCGGCAGGCCCGCCTGCTCGAACAGGTCGGCGCGGTAACAGATGGCCTCGGGGCCGATGTCGGTGCCGTAGCCGAGCAGCTCGCCGTCCGACGTCGTGGCCTGCGCGACCTTCCAGTCCACCCAGCGCTTCGTGACCTCGGGGTCGGTCAGGTCCTCGAAGAGGTCCGAGTGCTCCATGAGCTCCGGGAGCCAGTCGACCTCGGCCGCGACCACGTCGGCGAGCTCCGAGCCGTCACCCGTGGTGAACGCCTTGAGCATCTGCAGGCGCGCCTCGTCGGAGGTCGGTGCCACGATGTGCTCCACCGTCACGTTCGGGTTCTCCTCGGTGTACCGGGCGAGCAGCTCGTCCGTGTAGCCGAAGTCGTTGAACGTGGACACGGTGAGGGTGATCGGGCCGTCGTCGCCGCCGCCCGAGCCCGCGGAGTCCTCGCCCAGGAGCGAGCCACATCCGGTGAGGGGCAGGACGAAGACCGCGAGCGCGGCGACGCCGGCGCGGTGGGAGGCGACGGTCCGGCGACGGTCCGGTCCGTTTTTGCTGGGCACTGGTACTCCTCGTGTTCGGTACGCGTGTCGATGCGTGAAAGCGATATCAGAGCACAAACTCGCCCACATCCGACACGAATGTTCGCTCAGGGTTCTAGCACCTCGCTGTTCCAGAAGGTGCGAGATGGAACGAACGTAAAGTACCAATTGAGAAACGATGTCTGAAATGCCGCAGTCGTGCCTGGAAGGGAAAATACTTGTCAGGATCTGAGCGGGGCGCACCGTCCGGCGCGATCCGCAAGGGCATCCTGGCAGGGGCATCCCCATCAGGGGAAGTCCCGTGCGGGACGGCTCAGGCCGTACCCGTGCGCTTGCCGGCGAGCCAGTCGCGCCCCGCCTCGGCCTCGGTCTCCAGCGTGGTGCGTACCGCGCTGACCGCCGCCTCCTCGATCACGGTGCCGAACAGGGGCACCGTCGCCCGGACGTCGCCCGCGTAGGTGAGGCGCGTACCGCCGTCGGGCAGGGCCGTCAGGGCCGCCGTGGCCGTGACCCGGACGGGTGCGCCCAGGATCTCGACCGCCACCGTGCCGGTGCGGCGGCCCTCGGACGCCGCCTCCCAGGCCTCGGCCTGGCGGATCTCCAGGTGGGCGCCCACGAACGGGCGTGCCTGCACGGGGATGATGTCGGTCGGCAGGGTGCGGCGGACCACCACGGTGAACCCGGTGACCGCGGTCCCCGTGACGTCGGCCT
The DNA here is from genome assembly GCF_014137995.1 of Promicromonospora sukumoe. NCBI lineage: Bacteria > Bacillati > Actinomycetota > Actinomycetes > Micrococcales > Promicromonosporaceae > Promicromonospora > Promicromonospora sukumoe. Next base: position 671,673 of record NZ_JACGWV010000002.1, on the reverse strand, counting down.
GCTCGACCACGCCGTTCACCGATCCGGTGGAGCGCTGGGCCCGCCACCGCACGAACGACTCGTCGGCGAGCATCGCGGAGACGTCGTCGATGTCTGCGGGGAACGTCAGGTCCACTGTCAGGTGCACGGGCTCTCCTCCTCGCGCCGACGGGGCATGCCGGTGGTGGAACTCTAACCGACGCGTTGCCGGCATCCGATCTGTGCGCCGCGCCCCAGCGGGCCTCGAAGCGGTTCCGACATAGGCTGGGCGCGTGTCCGCCATGAGTGACCTGATCCTTGAGCACGCCGACCTCGAGCCGGCCGACGTGGAGTGGCTGCATCTCCTGGTCGGCGACTGGCAGGTGGTCTCGGACCTCGCGTTCGCGGACCTCGTGCTGTGGCTGCCGACCGACGACGGGCGGTTCGTCGCCATCGCGCAGTGCCGGCCCTCGACGGGCGCGACCGTGCACTACGACGACATCGTCGGCTCGTTCGCGCCGGAGGGGCAGCGCCCGCAGCTCGCCAAGGCGATGGCCGAGGCGAAGGCGCAGCGCGCCCGCGAGCCGCGCTGGTTCGGCGCGTACGCGGTGCGGGAGGAGGCGATCCCCGTCGTCCACAAGGACACGGCGGTCGCGGTGATCGCGCGGCAGACCAACCTCGGGTCGGGCCGCACGCCCTCGCGGCTGGAGCTCAACTACGTCGAGGCGGCCGACGACCTCGTCGCGATGATCCCCCGGGGTGAGTTCCCCCTGCCGAACGCCGCGACCGGCTCCCGCCGCGGCGCGCCGCGCGTGGGCGACGGCCTGATCCGCCTCAACTCCGAGGGCGAGGTGCTGTACGCCAGCCCGAACGCGCTGTCGTGCTTCCACCGGCTCGGCGTGATCGGGCCGCTCGTGGGGCAGTCCCTCGTCGAGGTGACGGCCGACATGGTGGAACAGCTCCAGCCCGTGGACGAGTCCCTGCCGCTCGTGGTGATGGGGCGCGCGCCGTGGCGCACGGACATCGAGGCGCACGGGGTGTCGCTGTCGTTGCGGGCCATGCCGCTGACCGACCGCGGTCAGCGCATCGGCGCCGTGCTGCTGTGCCGCGACGTGTCCGAGCTGCGGCGGCGCGAGCGCGAGCTGATCACCAAGGACGCGACGATCCGTGAGATCCACCACCGCGTGAAGAACAACCTGCAGACCGTGGCCGCGCTGCTCCGGCTCCAGGCCCGGCGCATGGACGTGCCGGCGGCCAAGGAGGCGCTCGAGGAGGCCATGCGGCGCGTGTCGACCATCGCGCTGGTGCACGAGAGCCTCTCGCAGACCCTCGACGAGCAGGTCGAGCTCGACGACATGGTGGGCAGGGCGCTGCGCCTGACGGCCGACGTCGCGTCGGCGGACACCTCCGTGCGGACCGTGCGCACCGGCTCGTTCGGGATGGTGCCCGCGCAGGACGCGACGCCGCTCGCGCTCGTGCTCACGGAGCTGGTCACCAACGCCGTGGAGCACGGGTTCGTGGGGCGTTCCGTGGGCACGGTCGAGATCGCCGTGGAGCGCGAGAACTCCGACCTGCGGGTGGTCGTGGCCGACGACGGCGTGGGGCTGCCCGAGAACGGCGGCGCCGGCGGGCGCGGGCCCGGCAGCGGCCTGGGCACGCAGATCGTGCGCACGCTGGTCACCAACGAGCTCGGCGGGACCATCGAGTGGTCGGCGCGCGAGGGCGGCGGCACCGAGGTGGTGCTGCAGCTCGTGCTGCGGGTCGCGGAGCCGGCCCGCTCCTGACGCGTCAGGCCGCTGACGTGTCAGACCCACAGGTCACCCGGGTGACCTGTGGGTCTGACACGTGGATAACGACGCGAGCCACGCCTGGGCGGAGGGGGTGTGCTCAGGCGTGGCTCGCGGAGAATGTGGTGCTGGGTGGTGCTGTGCTGCTGTCGGTCAGCCGGCGCGACGAGCGCGCGCGGTGCGGCGCTTGAGCGCACGGCGCTCGTCCTCGCTCATGCCGCCCCAGACGCCGGCATCCTGGCCGGACTCGATTGCCCACTTGAGGCAGGTGTCGACTACGTCGCAGCGACGGCACACGGCCTTGGCCTCCTCTATCTGCAACAGGGCGGGGCCCGTATTGCCGATGGGGAAGAACAGCTCGGGGTCTTCTTCGAGGCATGCTGCGCGGTGGCGCCAGTCCATGGTCACGTACTCCTTGGAAGGAACTTCCCACCGTCCGGCTCGCCACTAGGGAGCATCGTCGTCGTGCGTCTGGGGCGCGCAGGTCTGGTTGTGGATCGTTTTCCGATCCCTGTGCGCCAGGCGGCGACCGACGGGGGTGTGTTCGGGGGTGTGTGGGATTGCTGCGTCTAGGTTCACACGCTCGTGAACGCTCGCACAAGGGGTTACGGCGAAGTTTCTCAGCCGTGAACCCTGAGGTATCCGTCACACTATTGTGAATACCCCTGTCACCAGTATCCTAGTCCGTCGTGCCAGTACTGGAAGCCTTTTTCGCGCCCCGTGTCCCGGCGTTTCTTCGTGCCCTCGTGATCGGCGTCATGGCTGAGGTGATCGGCCTCGTTGCTTTCGCCGTGGTGTTACTTGGTGAACTCCTTACGGGCGGTTCCTCGTCACTAGGCGTGAGTCTCTTTCTGGTTCTCTTCCTGCTGGGAGTTGCCTGGGTTCTCGTGGTGAGCTGCCGGGCACTTCTCGCAGGTCGCCGATCCGGCCGCGGACCCGTCGTGACCTGGCAGCTCTTTCAGATCATCGGGTCGATCGCGGCGGTCGGCAGCGGCGGCGGGCTCGCCGTCGTGCTCGGGTGGGTGGCCCTCGTGGTCGCGGTCGCCGTCGGCGTGCTGCTCATGACGCCCTCCGTCGTCGCGGCGACGTCGGGGACCCGCTCGGAGGACTGAGAGCCCCGGTTCGTTCCGGTTCGCGTTGGTCCGGTCCTATCCCGTCTGGTTCCAGCCTGCCGGGGTCCAGGACCTGGCACAGCGCCGGTTCGCCCCGGCCGCACCACGCGGCCCGTCCCGGCGGTCCGCCCGCGCCCGCGAGCCGGACCGGGGCGCCGAGCACGACGTCGGACGCGCGGTCGGTGCCCAGCAGCACCAGACGCGGCCCGAACCGTGCCGCGAGGCCGCCGACCGACGGGCCGTCGGCCGTCACCGCGAAGGCGATCCCCGACCGCAGGGCCGCGGCCGGCAGCGCGCCGCGCGCGTCCTCGATGCCGTCGACGAGCACGAGGGTGCGGTCGACGTCGGGCGTGCTGGTCCCGGGCGTGACGGGCCGGGGCGTGCCGGTGCCGGTACCTGTCCCGTTGCCGTTGTCGACGGCGTCGGGCAGCAGGTGGGCGAATGCCCCGGCGTCGTCCGGGCGGTGGGTGCCCCCGTAGGCGGGATGGTGCGCCAGCGCGGCGAGACCTGCGGCGTCGCGCGCGAACCCGTGGACCGTCCACCCCTGCCGCAGCGCGGCCAGACCGAGGGTGACCAGTGCGGTGGTGCGCCCCGAGCGGGCCTGCCCGACGACGGCGAGGTGGCCGTCTTCCGGCCGCCAGGTGACGGTCGTGCGGCGCTGCCGGTCCGGGTCATCGCCCAGCGCGAGCGCGAGGCCGGCCCGGTCCCGGCGGGCGCGCGGCGGGAGGCAGGCGACCCCGGCCGACCGGGGGAGCGGGGGCAGCCAGGGCGGTTCGGCCGGCCGGTGCCCCAGCGCCTGCGCGGCGTGGCGAGTGGCGTCGACGACCAGGGTGGCGACGTCGGGCCCTGCGCTATCCCGGCTGGCGGCGTCTGCCTTCGCGGGGCTCCGTACCGCGTCGGCCGGTACCGCGATGACCAGGGCTGACGCACGGCCGACAGCCCGGGCCGGGGCCCGGCGCACCAGGGGCGTGCGGGCCTCGGGCGCCGCCGTGGCGTGCGCGCACTGCAGCACCGCGGGCGGCGCCGACCCGATCCGGAGCACGGCCCGGCCCGGGGCCGTGCGGGGGAGGTACGCGGCGGCGGGGTCGTCGACGACGTCGCGGGACTCCAGGGGGTCGGTCACCCGCAGCGCGACCCGCGCGCTGACATTGGCTCGCAGGTCGGGGCCGACGGCACCGCCCGGCCGCTGGGTCGCGAGCACCAGGTGCACACCAAGCGACCGCCCCTGCGCCGCGACGCGGAGGAGTGCGGGCAGGAACGCGGGCAGGTCGTCGGCCAGGGCGCGGAACTCGTCGATCACGACCACCAGCCGGGGGAGCACACCGGGCGCGAGCGCGACGACGTCCGCCACGTCGTGGTCGGCGAGGACCCGCTCCCGGCGCCGTAGCTCCGCGCGCAGCCCACTGAGCGCCCGCGCGGCCAGCCCGGGTTCGAGGTCGGTGACCTGGCCGACGACGTGCGGCAGCCGTCCGCACACGCCGAGGCTCGCGCCGCCCTTGAAGTCGACGAGCACGAGAGCGAGGTCGGTGGGGGACCGGGTCAGCGCCAGCCCGAGCACGAGCGTCTGCAGCAGCTCGGACTTGCCCGAACCCGTGGTGCCCGCGACGAGCAGGTGCGGGCCGTCCCGGACCAGGTCCAGGAGCACGGGCCCGCCGTCCGCGCCGATGCCGAGCGGCACGGCCCAGCCCTCGGCGCCCGACCAGCGGGCGGCGACCAGGTCCGGCCCGGGCACCTCGTCGAGGCCGTGTGCCCTGGTCAGGGACACCGTGGCCGGCAGCCGGGGGTCGTCCGGGCGCGCCACGGGCCCTCCGGTCCGGGCAGCGCCGCCGAGCATCCCGCCCGAGCCGCGGCCGACGAGATCGTCGCCGGTGCCTGAGGGTCCGCCGAGCGCCGCGGCCGTCCGGCCGAGCCAGGCCCCGCCCGCGAGCAGCCGGGCCAGGTGCTCGGCCCACTCGGCAGTGACGCCGACCAGCGGGACGACCCGCGCGGCGCCGTCCGGCGCGGTGATCCGGACCCGGCGTGCGTCGAGCACCCGCACGACGGAGCGGCAGCCGGGCGGCACGGTCCCGACGGACATCACGAGGGCGGGCGGTACGGGTCCGGCAGTCGCCGCAACTGCGCCGGGCGCCCCGGGACCGGAGGGCACGACGTCGCCGACCGCTGCCCTGCCCCCGTCCGGCAGCCCGTCCACGACCAGCACCGTCGGCCCGCCCCCGGGCAGCCAGCGCAGCCAGGACCAGCCCGGGGCGTCGTCGGCGACCCGGACCGCCGCACCCCGCGCGGCCGGCCCGGCGACGAGCGCGCGGGCGACGGACCGGGCCAGGTCACCGGGGCCGAGCACGGCGACGCAACCGTCCCGCAGAAGGGCGGCCCACGGCGCGCCAGGCCCGGGCGCCGGCCCCCGGGGAGCCGCGCCGGAACCGGGCCCACCACCGGCCTTGTCCGCGGACCATGCCTCCCGCGCCGCCGCCCACGCGCCCGTCGAGACGTGGGACGCGGCGTACGCGAAGGCGAGGAGGTGCGCGGGACCGGGGAGCTTTCGCACGGTGCCCCGGGTGCCGTCGCGCGGCACCGTTCGCTGCCGCGCCGCACGGAGCTGTGGAGCGGCGACAGCCAGGCCGACCAGTGCGAACACCGCCAGCACGGGCTGCCGCAGGGCCGCCGCGAGCACCAGCGAAGCGACGGCCGGGAGCAGCACGAGCGGCCACGAGAGCCCGCCCGGCGCGGCCGCGGGCCCGGGCCCGAGCCAGGTCGCCGGGCCCCGCGACCGGCGGATCACGAGGCGCCCGCCGTGCCGCAGCCGAACCCACGTCCGGAGCGCGGCCCACGCACCGCCGGCACCGACGACCGTCCCGGCGGCGGGACCGGCCACCCGGACCACCAGCCAGCGCCCGGCGAGACCGGCGCCGGGCCCGGCACGGGTCGGGTCCCCGCCACCCGCCCCACCATCGCCCTCCCCGCCGTCCGCCCCGTCCCCGTTGGAACCAGGCCTCCCCGCCCGCAGCACCACCCCGGGCAGCAGGGGCCGCACGCCGACCACCTGGTCGTCGCCCAGGGCGGCGCCGTCGGCGGTGAGCCGCGCCCACCGCAGCTCTGGCCGGCGGACGAGCGCCGCGAGGGGTGCGCGCAGGGCGCCCAGGCGGGCGCCCTGCCGCAGCAGGAGGTCCTCGCCGGGGTGCAGGGTCACGCGCACGGCGCCGTCGGACGTCGGGGTGGTGGTCATGCCCCCAGCCTCACCGCCGTCGGGCACCTCCGGGGCTGTGACCAGGGCTTCTGTGCACAAACCCAGTTTCCACAGGCCCGGCGTCGCGCTCCCTGGGGCACAACCCCTGGGGGACTGCCCCTACCCGGGGCTGACCAGACGTACGACCAAGGGATGACGAGACCAGGGAAGGATCAGGCCGACGCCCGATGCCGTGACCGCCCCCGGCTCCGTAGGTTCGTTGATGCCGGCCGAACCGGGGTCTCCCCGGGAAGGCCGGACCACTTCCGGGCCGCAGACGGGAAACCTTCCCGCAGGCATCGCCCGGTGCGAGCCACCACCGGCGGCCCGCCCGCACGACCCAGCAGCGCCCTACCAAGCGTCACAACCGAGGAGATTCTCGTGGACACCACCGTGTACGTCCCGGCGGACCAGCCCGCCCCCGGCCCGGACAGCGCCGCCCGTGCCGTACGGGCCCGGAACCTGACCAAGACGTACGGCAAGGGTGAGGCGATCGTGCGCGCCCTGGACGGCGTGGACGTCGACTTCGAGCAGGGCAAGTTCACCGCGATCATGGGCCCGTCCGGTTCGGGCAAGTCGACCCTGATGCACCTGCTCGCGGGTCTGGACTCCGCGACCAGCGGTCAGGCGTTCCTCGGCCAGACCGAGATCACGGGCCTGAACGACAAGTCCCTGACGAAGCTGCGTCGCGACCGGATCGGGTTCGTGTTCCAGCAGTTCAACCTGCTGCCGATGTTCACCGCGGAGCAGAACATCACCCTGCCCGTCGAGCTGGCCGGTGCCACCCTGGACAAGGCGTGGCTGGACACCCTGGTGGAGACCCTGGGCCTGACCGGCCGTCTCACGCACCGTCCGGGTGAGCTCTCCGGTGGGCAGCAGCAGCGGGTCGCGATCGCGCGTGCGCTGATCGCGCAGCCCGACGTCGTGTTCGCGGACGAACCGACCGGCAACCTCGACTCGCGCTCCGGCGCCGAGGTCCTGTCCTTCCTGCGCCGTTCGGTGCGGGAGCTGGGCCGCACGATCATCATGGTCACCCACGACCCGTCGGCCGCCGCCTACGCGGACCGGGTGGTCCTCATCGCGGACGGCCGCATCGCGGGCGACATCAGCGATCCGACGCCGGAGTCCGCGATGGCCGGTCTGGACGCCCTGCGCACCCTCGAACCCGCCGTCACCACCGGAATCACCGGCGCCGTGTCCGGGGCGGGTGCGTGATGTCCGCTTCTTTCCCCACAGCGCGCCTCACCCTGGGGCAGATGCGCCGCAGCACCGGCCGCCTCGCCGCCGCCGGTGTCGCGATTGCCATCGGCACCGCGTTCGTCGCGGCCACGCTCCTGGTCGGCAACATCATCACGAGCACCACCTACGACCAGGTCGCCGCCCGGTACGCCGACGCCGACCTCGTGGTGTCCGACGACTCCTACGCCCTGACGCCGGACGACGTCGAGGCCGTACGGGCCACCGACGGTGTCGCGGCGGCCGACGGGTCCCTGAGCACCTATGTTGCGCTCAACCACGGCGGCAAGACGATCTACCAGTCGATCGTCCCGCAGGCCTCCGACCCCCGGCTCTCCCCGCTGGCCCTGACGGACGGGGCGTGGCCGGAAGGGGCCGACAGCATCGCCCTCCCGGCGGACGTCGCCGAGCGGTTCGACCTCGGCGTGGGGGACACCGTCTCCGCCAGCCGCTGGGTGATGGACGACGAGCCCACCGTCGCGGCCGACGGCACCAGCTACTACGACGGTCAGGACGTCGACGAGAAGCTGAAAATCTCGGGGTTGGTGGACGACCCGAACCAGGCCTTCGCGCTCGCCGGCGGCATGGCCGTCGTCGCCCCGGAGACCATGGCCCAGTGGCTCGCCGACGACCGGGAGCCCGGTCAGCCGGAAGAGCTCCAGGAGATCGTCGTGGCTCTCGACCAGCCCGGCGACCCGGCCGCGGTCGACGCGGTCCGGGACGCGCTCGCCGAGGCGGTTCCGGCGGCCACCGGCGTCGTGACCACGCAGGAGTACGCCGAGGAGGTCGTGGCAGGCCTCACGGGCGGCCAGAACATCATCTTCCTGGTGTTCGTCCTGGGCTTCGCCGCCGTGGCGCTCGTCGTCGCGGGCCTCGTCATCGCCAACACCTTCCAGGTGCTCGTCGCGCAGCGGTCGCGGACCCTCGCCCTGCTCCGCGCCGTCGGCGCGGACACCGGCCAGATCTACCGCAGCGTCCTGCTCGAGGCCGCCGTCCTCGGCCTCCTCGCCTCGGTGGCGGGCGTGCTCCTCGGCTCCCTGCTCGTGCAGGGTGGCCTGCTGGTGGCGCCGGCCTTCGGCCTCGGGGTCCAGCTCCCCACGACCATCGCCGTGAGCGCGCCCGTCGTGCTCCTCCCGCTCGCCGTCGGCGTGCTGGTGACGCTCGCCGCCGCGCTCGCCCCGGCCCGTGCGGCCTCCCGCGTGGCTCCGCTCGCCGCCCTGCGGCCTTCCGACGCGCCGACGCTGCGCGGTGCCGGCCGCGCCCGTGCCGTCCTGGCCGGGCTCGCCACCTTCGGCGGGCTCGCCGTCATGGCCGGCGGGGTCTACCTGGGCATGACCGACAAGGCGGACATCGGCGTGCTGGCCGCCGTGGCCGGTGGCTGCGTGTCACTGGTGGGCGTGGTGATCGGTGCCGTCTTCTGGCTGCCCAAGGTCGCCGCCGGTATCGGCCGCATGATCGGCTCGGCCGGCCCCTCCGCCCGTCTCGCGGCAGCGAACACGCAGCGCAACCCGCGTCGTACCGCGGCGACGGCGACCGCCCTGCTCATCGGCGTCACGCTCGTCTCCATGATGACCACGGGCGCCGCCAGCGCCCGGCTCGCCATGGACGAGGAGCTCGACGCGCTGTACCCCGTGGACCTCCAGGTCTCCTCGACGTCGTACGGCGCGGCGGGCGACCTGGTCGCCCTGCCGGGCTCCGTGACCGACGCCGTGCGCGGCGTCGGCGACCTGCGCGCCGTGGCCGAGGTGACCACGTCCACCGCGACCGTGGGCGGGGGCGTCGAGTCGGTGGTCCCGGTCACCGCCGCGGAGCCCGAGCAGCTGCGGGAGGTGCTGAACACCCCGGGCGACGTCGCGTCGCTGGAGCGCGGCACGTTGCTCCTGCCCGACCGGGTCGCCGAGAGCTACGGCCTGGAGGGCCAGGACAGCCTCACGCTGACCGGACCGGCCGGCGAGGTGACCCTGGACGTCGTCCGCACCGACCTGCGTGCCTCTTCCGCCTACCTGACCCCGCTCGACCTGGCCGCCTTCAACCAGGACGTGGCCGCGAACACCCTGTGGGGCAGCGTCGCCGAGGGCCAGGACCCGGCGGACGCCGTCGCCGCCGTGCAGGACGCCGTCTCCGTGACCGGGGAGGCCGTGGACGTGACGGGCGCGGTCGTCGAGCGGGAGGCCTACGAGGAGGTGATCGACGTCGTCCTGGGGATCGTCGTCGGCCTGCTCGCGGTGGCCGTGATCATCGCGCTCATCGGCGTGGCGAACACCCTCTCGCTGTCCGTCGTCGAACGTACCCGCGAGAACGCGATGCTCCGCGCGATCGGGCTGTCCACCGGGCAGCTGCGGGCCACGCTCGCCGTCGAGGGCATGCTGATCGCCGGCGTCGGCGCGGTCCTCGGGATCCTGCTAGGCCTCGTGTACGGCTGGGCGGGCGCGGCCTCGGCCCTGTCCATGGTGGGCACCGTGCCGCTCGCGGTCCCGTGGGTCGAGATCGCGATCGTCCTCGCCGTCGCCCTGGTCGCCGGTCTGGTCGCCTCGGTCGTGCCGGCGCGGGCCGCCGTGCGCACGCGCCCCGTCGCGGCGCTCGCGACCGAGTAGGAGGAACAGGTAGGGCGCAGGTCAGCACGCAGCAGCCGCAACGACTCGAGGGAGAGATCTCGTGGACACCAACGTGCACGTACCGGCGGACCGTTCGGCTTCCGCGTGCTGACCAGCCCCACCCTCCGGCTCACCCTCGTCCAGATGCGGCGCAGCGTCGGCCGGCTCGCCGCGGCGGGCCTCGCCGTCGTCATCAGCACCGCGTTCGTGGCGGCGACGCTCCAGGCGGGCACCGTCATCACCCGCACCACGTACGACCAGGTGGCCGCGCAGTACGCCGACGCCGACCTCGTGGTCTTCGACCGCGAGGGCACCATGACGGCGGCGGACGTCGACGCGGTGCGGGACGTCGACGGCGTCGCCGCCGCGGACGGGTTCCAGGGCGCGTACGCGGAGCTCGTCCACGGCGGGCGGGCGGTCTACCAGTCTCTGGTGGGCGCCCCGTCCGACCCGCGGCTCTCGCCGCTGGTCCTGGCCGACGGCGCGTGGCCGGACCGGCCCGACCGCATCGCCCTTCCCGCCGACGCCGCCGAGCTGTTCGGCGTCGGCGTGGGCGACACGATCACCTCGACGCGCTGCATCCAGGGGGAGCGCCCCGCCGTCGACAAGAACGGCGCCGAGTGCTTCGGCGGCCGGCAGGCCGTCGAGCGGCTCACGGTGTCCGGCGTGGTCGACGACCCGCGGGGCGCGTACGCGGCGGGCGGCGGCGTCGCCGTCGTCACCCCGAAGGCCCTGCGGGACCGGCTCGCCTCCGTCCCGGCCGACGGCGGGAAGGCCGACGCCGGGAGCGCCGACGGCGCTGGCCGCAAGAAGGCCGACGCTGCCGACGGCAAGAAGGCCGATGCCGCCGACGGCACGAACACGGCCGGTCCCGCCGGCATGCGGACCCTCGTCGTCGCCCTCGACCACCCCGGTGACCCGGCCGCCGTCGCGGCGGCGCGGGACGCCCTCGCCGCCGCGGTCCCGTCCGCCACGGGCGTGACCACGCCGCGGGAGTACGCCCAGGACGTCGTCTCGGCGATCTCGGACGGCCAGAACATCGTCTACCTCGTGTTCGTCCTGGCCCTGGCCGCGGTGTCCCTGGTGGTCGCGGGCCTCGTCATCGCCAACACGTTCCAGGTGCTGGTCGCCCAGCGGTCGCACACCCTCGCGCTGCTGCGCTGCGTCGGCGCGGGCACGGGTCAGGTCTACCGCGGCGTCCTGCTGGAGGCGGCGGTCCTGGGCACCGTCGCGTCGGCGGGCGGGATCGTCGTCGGGTCCCTGCTCGTGCAGGCCGGGCTCCTGGTCGCGCCGAACTTCGACCTCGGCGTCACGCTGCCGCGGTCCGTCCCCCTGAGCCTGCCCGTGGTGCTCGGCCCGCTCGGCGTCGGCCTGCTGGTGACGCTGGCCGCCGCGCTCGCCCCCGCGCGGGCGGCGTCGCGCGTCGCCCCGCTGGCGGCCCTGCGCCCGTCCGACGCACCCGGCCGCCACGGCACCGGGCGCGGCCGGGGCGTGCTCGCGGCCCTCGCGACCCTCGGCGGGCTGGTGCTGCTGGGTGCGGGCGTGGCGCTCGGCATGGACGGCAGAGTCGACGTCGGCCTCTTCGCGACCGTCCTCGGCGGCTCGGTCTCGCTCGCCGGCGTCATCGTCGGGTCGGTCTTCTGGCTGCCGCGGGTCGCCGCCGGGTTCGGGCGCCTCGTGGGCGCCGGCGGACCGGCCGCCCGCCTGGCCTCGGCCAACGCGCTGCGCAACCCCCGCCGCACCGCCGCGACGTCGACCGCGCTGCTCATCGGCGTCACCCTCGTGTCCATGATGACGACGGGCGCCGCCAGCGCCCGCGCCGCCCTCGACGACGAGCTCGACGCCCGCTTCCCCGTCGACCTCCAGCTCACCGGCACCACGCTCGACCGGGACGGCGCACCGGCCGCCGTGCCCGCCGTCGTCACCGAGGCGCTGGCCGACGTCGACGGGCTGGGCGCCGTGGTCCCGGTGACCAACCTGTCGGCCGAGCGGGCCGACGGCGGCCGCCCCGTGCAGGTCGCCGTCGTCGACCCGGCCGACCTGCGCGCCGTGGCGAACACGCCCGCCGACGCCGACCTGCTGCGCCCCGGCACCCTCGTGGTCCCGGAGCGGGCGGCCCGGTTGTACGGCCTGGAGGGCGCAGACACCGTCGAGCTCACCGGCCCCGGCGGCGACCTCACGCTCGACGTCGTGCACAGCGGCTCCCGGTCCGACCGCGCCTACCTCACCCCGCACGACCTCGACGCCCTCGCCCCCGACCACCCGGCCGGAGAGCTGTGGGCGGGCGTCGACGACGAGCACGACGCCGCCGACGTCGTCACCGCCGTGCAGGACGCGGTCTCGACGACCGGGGAGACCGTCGGGATCGCCGGGATCGTCGTCCAGCGGTCCGCCTACCAGCAGATCATCGACGTGATCCTCGCGATCGTCGTCGGCCTGCTCGCCGTCGCCGTGCTCATCGCCCTGATCGGCGTCGCCAACACCCTGTCCCTGTCCGTCATCGACCGCACCCGCGAGAACGCCATGCTGCGCGCCATCGGGCTCTCGCGCGGCCAGCTCCGGGCCACGCTCGCCGTCGAGGGCATGGTCATCGCGGGCGTCGGCGCCGTGCTCGGCGTGCTGCTCGGCCTCTTGTACGGCTGGGCCGGTGCCACCACGGCCCTGTCCACCCTCGGCACCGTGCCGCTCGTGGTCCCGTGGCCCGACGTCGCCGCCGTGCTCGGCGTCGCCCTCGTGGCCGGGCTGGTCGCCTCGGTCGTGCCCGCACGGGCCGCCGTCCGGATCAGGCCGGTGGCAGCCCTAGCCACCGAGTAGCCACCGACCAGCCACCGAGCCGCCGCTGAGTGCTGGGTAATTGCGCCCGGAACGGCCGCGGAAGCGCAAATACCCAGCACTCAGCGAGCGGGTCAGGAGCCCGGGCGGACGAGGCCCGTCTCGTACGCCGTCACCACGGCCTGGACCCGGTCGCGCGCGTCGAGCTTCGCGAGGATGCGGCCCACGTGCGTCTTGACGGTCGCCTCGGCGACGAACAGGTCGGACGCGATCTCCGTGTTGGACCGCCCGCGCGCCATGAGCACCAGGACCTCGCGCTCGCGGCCCGTGAGGCCGGCCAGCGCCTCCTGCGGCCCCGCCGCCTCCTCGGGCGGCAGCGCCGTGACCAGGCGCTCCATCAGCCGCCGCGTGGACGACGGCGCGATCACCGCGTCGCCCTGGTGCACGGTGCGGATCGCCGTGAGCAGCTCCTCCGGCTGGGCGTCCTTGAGCAGGAACCCGCTGGCGCCCGCGCGGATCGCGTCCAGCACGTACTCGTCCAGGTCGAACGTCGTCAGCACGACGACGCGCGGGTCGCCCGCCGCGACGCCGCCGTCGCCCAGCAGCGCCCGGGTCGCGGTCAGGCCGTCCATCCCGGGCATGCGCACGTCCATCAGCACGACGTCGGACACCGTGGCGGCGAGCCGGCGCAGGGCGTCGCGGCCGTCGTCGGCCTCGACCACCACCTGTAGGTCGGGCTGGGAGTCGATCACCATCCGCAGCCCGGCGCGGACCAGCGGCTGGTCGTCGACCAGCGCGACCCGTACGGGCGCGTCGAGGGCCTCAGTCATCGTTCTCCTCGGTCGTGGTGCTCGGTTCGGTGGTGCTGCGTTCAGTGGTGCGGCGTTCGGAGATGCTGCGCCCGGTCGTGCGGGCAGCGGCCCGCGCGGGCTCGTCGCCGGTCCCGGAGGACGCGGGGGGTACAGCGGGCTCGGCGGGCTCAGTGGGCTCCGCGGGCTCGGTGGGCTCAGTGGGTTCGGCTGCCTCCGTAGGGCCGACGGCGTCCACGGGCCCGGCCGGTTCGGCGAGGCCCTCGGGGTCCGCGAAGGCGCCGGCGGGCGGCCGGTCCGCGGCCCGCGGGATCGGCACGACGAACCGGACCGAGAACCCGCCGCCGCGCCGCGGCCCGGCGGTGAGCGTCCCGCCGAACATCTCGGCGCGCTCGCGCATCCCCAGCAGGCCGAAGCCCGCCGCGGGCGCCGCCTCGGCGGGGCCGGGGGAGCCGTCGGCCGCCAGGCCGCGGCCGTCGTCGTCCACGCGCAGCTCCACCTCCTCCTCGCCCCAGCGCAGCAGCAGGGTGACGGCGGGCCGGGGCCCCGCGTGCTTGCGCACGTTGGTCAGGGCCTCCTGGCACACGCGGAACAGCGTGAGCCCGACGCCGGGCGGCAGCCGCCGCTCCACGCCCACCCGGGCCCAGGAGACGCGCAGGCCGTCGTCGCGGGCCTGGTCCACGAGATCACGCAGGTCGGTGACGTCGGGCTGGGGCCGCAGGGGAGCGGCGGCGGGCGGCGTCGCGGGACGGGCGCCGCCGGGACCGCCGGTGCCGTGCGCCGGGCCGGCCGTACCGGCAGCCCCGGCCGCGGCTCCCCGGGCCGGGAGCGCGCGGGCCGGGTGGTCGGGCGCGACCAGGCCCAACGGCGTCGTGCTCCGGTCCGGACCCTCCCGCAGCACGCCCAGCAGGCGGCGCATGTCGGCCAGCGCGGCGCGTCCGGTCTCGGCGATGGTGCCGAGGGCCCGCTCGGCGGCGGCGGGGTTCGCTGCCGCGGCGTACCGGCCGCCGTCGGCCTGCGCGATGACCACCGACAGGGAGTGCGCCACGATGTCGTGCATCTCGCGCGCGATCCGGGACCGCTCGGCGGCCGTGGAGATCTGGGCCTGCTGGTCGCGCTCGATCTCCAGCCGCTCGGCACGGTCGCGCATGGCGACGAGCATCGACCGCCGTGACCGGCGGACCAGGCCGAACGCGAAGGCGCAGGCCAGGAACATCACGATCACCACGACCGTGCCCGCGGTCGGGCCGAGGTCCGGCCCGTAGTCCGACCCCTGCATCTGGAACCACATGGTCGCGCCCACGACCAGCGGGCCGACCACGGCCATCCCGCACGCCATCAGGTACGCCCAGCGGGGCCCGTAGACGGTGACGCAGTACATCGACACCAGCACGGCCAGGTCGGCGGGCATCAGCACCGGCACGTGGAAGACGACGAGCTGCACCATGCACGCCACGAAGACGGCGACGCACGAGGCGACCGGCCGGGTGCGGCACCAGGCGAGCGGCGCGACCACCGCGGCGGAGATCAGGGCGGCCTTGGTGGAGGAGAGGTAGTAGGGGGCGCTGTCGCCCGCCGTGACGGCCACGACGACCACGGCCAGCGCCGTGATGACGAGGTCCATCACGAACCGGTACCGCTCGGACCAACCTGCCCACCGTTCGTACCAACCCATGCAGGTCAGAGTAGGTGGAACCGTTGCGCCGGCGCGTCATACCGTGGTAGCACTTGCGCCATGGCGGTATCAGCCGAAAGGATTCGGTACGACGCCTGTCAAGAGGCGTGACCGGGTAGCGCCAGAGCGTCGGTTATGCCCTACGATGGCGAAATGACTCACGTACTCCTAGCCGAGGACGACCCGGCCATTGCCGAGCCGTTGGCACGAGCGCTCTCCCGTGAGGGATACGACGTCGTCGTGCAAGGAACCGGCAAAGGTGCGATCGAGAGCTCGACCGGTGCGGACATCGTCGTTCTGGACCTGGGCCTTCCCGACATGGACGGGCTCGATGTCGCGCGCGAGATCAGGGCCAATGGCCTCACCGTTCCCGTCCTGGTGCTGACCGCCCGCGCCGACGAGGTCGACCTCGTCGTGGGCCTCGACGCAGGTGCCGACGACTACGTCACCAAGCCCTTCCGCCTGGCCGAGCTGCTCGCCCGCGTGCGGGCGCTGCTGCGCCGCTCGCACGGCGAGACCGGCGAGGAGGAGGAGCTGCACGCGCAGGACGTCCGTGTCGACGTCTCCGCGCACCGCGCCTTCCAGGGTGACCGCGAGCTGCACCTGACCACCAAGGAGTTCGACCTGCTGCGCGTCCTCGTGCAGAACGCGGGCTCCGTGGTCGTCCGGGACACGCTGATGCGCGACGTGTGGGGCTCCGACCCGGTCGGTTCGACGAAGACGCTGGACATGCACGTGTCGTGGCTGCGCCGCAAGCTCGGTGACGACGCCAACGCCCCGCGCTACGTCTCCACCGTGCGCGGTCTCGGCTTCCGTTTCGAGATCGGGGCGAGCTAGCCAGATGCGCGCCCGCGTACTGCAGGCGACGATCGCCGCGGTTGCGGTCGCGGTCCTGCTCCTGGGCATCCCGCTCGCGATCTTCGGGGCCCGGTACATCTACGGCCAGGAGGTCCAGCGGGTCGAGACCCGGGCGCAGGACCTCCTGGCTTCTTCCGTCAACTCCTACGAGCGCAACCGCTCGGCCGCCGAGGCCGGCTTCGTCGACCAGTCGGTCGTCGACCGCGCCGTCCAGCCGCAGGGCAACGACATCGTCGCCTTCGTGACGGTCAACCAGCCGAACGGCGAGCAGCTCGTCTCGGGCGAGCCCGTGGCCGGCGCCACCATCGACCGCGGGCTGACGTCCGAGGAGCAGCCCGTCATGGGCGTGGTGGTCTCCGTCTCGGCCTGGCCGGCGTACATCAAGGCGATCAACGTCGTGGTGCTCGTCGTGTTCGGCAGCGTCGGCGCGTTCGCCGCGGGCGCCGTGACGGCGGCCTGGCAGGCGAACCGGCTGGCACAGCCCTTCGTGTACCTCGCTGCCTCGGCCGAACAGCTCGGCGCGGGACAGGTGCGTCCACGGCTCGATCCCTCCGGGGTGGAGGAGATCGACCTCGTGGCGGCCGAGCTGGCCCGCAGCTCGGACCGGCTCGCGGCGCGGCTCGCGGTGGAACGGCAGTTCACGTCCGACGCCTCGCACCAGCTCCGCACGCCGCTCACCGCGCTGACGATGCGCCTGGAGGAGATCACGCTCACCTCCAGCGAGCCCGAGGTGCAGGAGGAGGCCCGGATCTCGCTCGAACAGGTGGAACGCCTGGTCGGCGTGGTCGACGACCTGCTCGCCCGCTCCCGGCGCGCGCAGGGCGGCACCACGGAGTCCGTGGACGTCGCCGTCGTCTTCCTCCAGCAGGAGGAGGAATGGCGGGAGTCGTTCGAGCGGGCCGGCCGGCACCTGAACGTCGAGGACTCGGGCGGCGCCCGCGTGCTGGCGACGCCGGGTGCGCTCGCCCAGGTGCTGTCCACGCTGCTGGAGAACTCGCTCAAGCACGGCGGCGGCACCACGACGCTGCGCATCCGCGAGGGCCAACGCGGTGCCATGGCCGTCGAGGTCACGGACGAGGGCGAGGGTGTGCCCGAGGACATGCAGGGCAAGATCTTCGAGCGCGGCGTCACGTCCGGCGCGGGGACGGGCCTGGGCCTCGCCCTGGCGCGCGACCTCGTCGCGGCCGACGGCGGCAACCTGCAGCTCACGCAGCGCACCCCGCCGGTGTTCTCGGTGTTCCTCTCGGGCGTGCCGAAGACCCTCGACCCGCACCAGGTGCTCCCGGTCGGGTCGAAGATCTCCACCCTCGGGCAGAAGAAGGTCCGCGGCCGCCGGTAGGCTTCACCGACGTGAGCGCAACAGATTCCCGTCAGCCCGGACCGCCCGTCGTCGCCGTCGTCGGAGGTGGGCAGCTCGCCCGCATGATGGCCCCGGCGGCCGGAGAGCTGGGTATCCGGCTCCGCGTCCTGGTGGAGGACCCGGCGTCGTCCGCGGCCCAGGTCGTCACCGACGCCCCGGTGGGCGTCGCGTCCGACGAGGCCGCGATCCGCTCGCTCATCGCGCCCGACGGCGACCGCGCCGCGTCGGTGCTGACGTTCGAGCACGAGCACGTGCCCAACGCGCTGCTCACGGACCTGATCGAGCACGGCACGCCCGTGCGGCCGGGTCCGCACGCCCTGGTGCAGGCGCAGGACAAGATCGTGATGCGGCAGCGGCTCACGGAGCTCGGCGTGCCGTGCCCCCGCTGGGCGCCGCTTCCCGCGTCGTCCCCCGAGGAGGGGCGGGCCGCCCTGGCGGCCTTCCTCGACGAGGTGGGCGGCAGCGCCGTCGTCAAGACCTCCCGGGGTGGTTACGACGGCAAGGGCGTGCGCGTGGTCACGTCCCCCGACGACGTCGCCGACTGGTTCGCGGCCGTGGCCGACGGCGGCCCGCAGCTCCTGGTCGAGGAGAAGGTGCCGTTCACGCGCGAGCTGGCGGCGCTGGTGGCCCGGCGGCCGTCGGGCGAGGTGCGCCCGTGGCCCGTCGTGGAGTCGATCCAGCGCGACGGCGTCTGCTCCGAGGTGATCGCCCCGGCACCGGGCCTGTCCGCCGACCTGGACGCCCAGGCGCGCGAGATCGCGGCGACCGTGGCCGAGGGGCTGGACGTGACCGGCGTGCTGGCCGTCGAGCTGTTCGAGGTGCCCGGCCCGGACGGCACACCGACGGTGCTCGTCAACGAGCTCGCGATGCGCCCCCACAACAGCGGCCACTGGACCATCGACGGCGCCGTGACCAGCCAGTTCGAGCAGCACCTGCGCGCCGTCCTGGACCTGCCGCTGGGCGCCGCCGAGCCGACGGCCGCCTGGACCGTCATGGCGAACGTGCTGGGCTCCACGCTGGACGAGCTCACCGACGCGCTGCCCGACGTGCTGGCCGCGTTCCCCGAGGCGCGCGTCAACCTGTACGGCAAGGGCATCCGCCCGGGCCGCAAGCTGGGTCACGTGAACGTGAGCGGCGACGACCTGGGCGAGGTGCGGCGGCGGGCCGTCGCGGCGGCGGCGCTGCTGCGCGGCGAGGCTCTCGCGCGGGTCGAGCCTGTCGCCCTTCGACAGGCTCAGGACCCGACCACCACCGAGGAAGAGGCGAACGCATGAGCACCAACCCGCAGGTCGGCATCGTGATGGGGTCGGACTCCGACTGGCCCGTCATGCAGGCGGCGGCCGAGGTCCTGGGCGAGTTCGGCGTGCCCGTCGAGGTCGACGTCGTCTCCGCCCACCGTATGCCCACCGAGATGATCGACTACGGGCGGCAGGCCGCGGGCCGTGGCCTGCGCGCGATCATCGCGGGCGCGGGCGGTGCCGCACACCTGCCCGGCATGCTGGCGTCGGTGACGCCGCTCCCCGTGATCGGCGTGCCGGTGCCCCTGAAGTACCTGGACGGCATGGACTCGCTGCTGTCCATCGTGCAGATGCCGGCGGGCATCCCGGTCGCCACGGTGTCGATCGGCGGGGCGCGGAACGCGGGCCTGCTCGCGGCGCGCATCCTCGCCTCGGGCGAGGGCGCGGACGCCGCTGCGCTGCGGGAGCGCCTGGAGGCGTTCGCGGCCGAGCTGAGCGAGATCGCGCACGCCAAGGGCGAGAAGCTCCGCGCCCAGCTCTGACCCGCCTCCTGACATGTCAGACGCCCAGGTCCCTCGAGGGACCTGGGCGTCTGACACGTAGCGGGAAGCGGGCGGGTCAGGAGCCCGGCATGCCGCCGATCTTCTCGCCGGCCGGGTACTCGCCGTCGCGGATCTTGGTCCAGAACTCGCCGGTCTGGTTCTCGTCCAGCAGCACCGCCGAGGCGCCCGACGGCGTCCGGTAGTTGATCGACGCGATCGGCGGGGTGCCGGTCACGCCGTCCTTGCCGTTCGCGGACCGGAACGCCAGCCCGAGCTGGGCGATGTCGATGATGCCGGTGTCGGTGTCGGTCACCAGGGCCGAGAGCCCGGCGTCGGCGAGGCCGACCTGGCTGACCGGGTTGAGCAGGACGGCGGGGTCGGCGACCTTCTGGCCGATCTGCCCGATGACCTGCTGCTGACGCTGCGCGCGGCCGATGTCGCCCGTCGGGTCGGCGTAGCGCATGCGGGAGAAGGCGAGTGCGGTCTTGCCGTCCGCGACGTGGCAGCCCTTCTTCCACTTGAGCTTCGACTTCACGTCGTGCACGTTTTCGGGGTAGCACAGCCGCACGCCGCCGACGGCGTCCACGACACCCTCGACGCCGCCGAAGCCCACCTCGACGTAGTGGTCGACGGTCAGACCGCTGAGCTGCTCCACGGTCTGGACCAGCATCGGCGCGCCGCCGTAGGAGTAGGCGGCGTTGATCTTGTTGCCACCCGAGCCGTCAGGCATCTGCGCGAAGGTGTCACGCGGGATCGAGATGAGCGCCACCGGGCCCGACCGCGGCTTGTGCAGCAGCATGATCGTGTCCGTCCGGGCACCGCTCGTGGAGTCGTTGATGCCGCCGCTGCCGCGGGCGTCCGAGCCGGCGAGCAGGTAGGTGGTGCCCGGCGTGTTCTTCGCGTCGGACAGCGCCTCGACGTGCTGGATCTTGCCGTTGGCCCAGATCAGCAGCCCGATGGGCCACGCGAGGATCGCCAGGAGCACCAGCACGGCGATGACGCCGGCCACGCGGCCCTTGCGGATGCGGATGTTGCCGCCGCCCCGGCCGCCGCGCCCGCCCGAGGCGAGGGCACCGGCGGGGTAGCTGCCGCCGCGTCCGTTGCCGCCGGCCGCGGGGCGCGGGGCGCTGCGGACCGGCGTCGGGCGCACGGGCTGGGCGCTCGCCCGGACCGGACGGCCCGGCGGGATGGCCTGCGGCGGCTGGCCGCCGCCCTGGGGCGCCTGGCGCGGCGGGATCGAGCGCGGCACCTGTCCGGCGGACTCGCTGCGCGCGGGCATGCCCGACCTACGTGGTGGAACAGGCGGGGGAGTGTTTCCCCTGCGATCGCCGGACACCGGTACCTCCCGAGAAGACTGTCTACGGATACGTGGTTCGTAGCGCGCTTCGTCGGAGCCTTCCGGCCGTCCGATGCGGTGGGCGCCACCGACGCCGGGAACCCCGACGCCGGGCGTCTCCGCATTCGCGGGTCCGCCCTGCTGCTTGCTGCTCGACGCGTCCGGCACGGTGCGCGGGCGCTCGCCCGTGTCGCCGACCGGGATGGCGTCGTCCGCGCCCGGGCGCCCGCTCGCGCCCTGGGGCGTGAAGCTGGGCGGTATCCGGACACGCGTGACGTCGTCGTCGGCCTGCGGGGCCGAACGGTTCGACGTTCTGGGATCTGACATGGGCTCAGCCGCAGACCTTGGTGGTGTCGGCGCCGGTGAAGGCCTCTTCACCAGCCTGCTTGATCTCGGTCGAGGTCGGCGTGGGCTCGCTCTCGGAACCCTTGCCGCCCTTGTCGGCTCCCGTGCCGGTCCCGGCCTCGGTCCCCGCGTCCTTCTCGCCCGACGTCGTCCCGTCCGCCGAGGCGGACGCCGAGGGGTCCGCCGCCGGGTCGTCCGGGTCGCCGCCGAGCGGCCTGTCGTTCTTGACGTCGTCCCACAGCGTCACGGCGTCGTCCGTCCATACGACGTTAGCCGCGTTGTTCGGGTCGTACTCGTTGGGGACGGTCATGAACGTGATCGTGTCAGGCCGCACGTTGCGCAGGGAGTAGGCCAACCCGGCGAGTCCGTCGATGCTGGCGAGCTCCTCGTTCATGGTGAGCGATCCGGTGACCGCCTTGAGGAACTTGAGCGTCTTGGACGGGTTGGTCAGCACCTCCTGGCTCATCACCGTGCGGGCGAGGGAGGCCATGACCTCCTGCTGCCGGCCGATGCGGCCCAGGTCGGAACCGTCGCCGAGCCCGTCACCCTTGCGGGCCCGGGCGTAGTCGAGGGCCTTCTGCCCCTTGAGGGTGTGGATGCCGGGCGCGAGCGAGAGGTGGTTCGCGTCGGCGGAGTAGATCTCCTCCTCGACGCACACCTCGACGCCGCCCACGGCGTCGACCATCGCGGAGAAGCCGGCGAAGTCCACGACGATGAAGCCGTCCATGTAGACGCCGGTGAGCTCCTCGATGGTCTTGACGGCGCACAGGGCGCCGTCGGCGACCTCACCACCGGCCTGCACGCCCTGGGAGAACGCGGCGTTGAACTTGGTGCCGTACAGCTCGGCCGTCGTAGTGTCGTCGGTCGTGGTGCAGCTCGGGATGTCGACCGTCGAGTCGCGGGGGATCGAGATCATCTCGATCCGCGACCGGTCGCCCGAGATGTGCATGACGACGGTCGTGTCCGAGCGGGCGCCCATCTCGCCGCCGCCCGCCAGCGCGTCGTTGTCGCCGCTGCGCGAGTCGCTGCCCATGACCACGATGTTCAGCGGCGTGCCCGCGTTCGGGTCCTTCGGCAGCACCTGCTTGGGCCGGTTCGTCCCGAGGGCCGCCATGTCGGCCGTCTCGATGTTCCCGGTGAGCTGGGTGACGGCTGCGGCCCCGCCCGCGACGGCCAGCGAGAGCACCGCGACCAGCGTCATGGCGATCACGCGGGCGCCGCCGCCCAGCTGTCTCAGCGTCCGGGCATGGGACGGCCCCCGGGAGGGGTTCGTCGCACCTGAGGCGCTGAAGTCAGGAAATGTCACGGTCACCGATCCTAGAGACTGCATGTTGCACGGCGGCGCATCGCCCGGGGGCGGACCGTAGAGGGTTCGTGGAGAAGCCTTGGCCCGAGCGGCTCAGACGATGCGTTCGCTGCCGCGCAGGCGCTCGAGGCGGGCGTCGTCGGCCTCCAGGGCCGCGGCCGTCGCGGCGGAGGTGAGGACCACCGAGCCGCCGCCGGCCCAGGTGCCGAGCAGGTCGCGCAGCACGTCGGCGACGGGGCCACGCCCGTCGACCAGCACGCGCGTACCGTCGCCGGGCTCCGGGACCAGTCCCTTGTGCCCGACGGCGCCCGCGGCGGTCACCAGCGCGTCCTGGTTCGGGTCCACCTCGGGCACCCAGCCGATCACGTCGCCGTACGTCATCACGGCCGACGCGGCGTCGATGGCGCCCGCCGGCAGGTCGCCGTCGTACCGCCGGGCCAGCGCGGGCAGCGAGACGACGACGAGGTCCGCCCCGCCGTCGGCCCACCGCTCCGGGGTGTCCGTGACGACGACGTCCGGTCCGGCCACGGCGGCGTCGGGCAGGGCGACCGTCGCGCCCGTCCGCCAGGCGGCCAGCGCCCACACGGCGGTGCGCCAGTGCACGGGCAGGTCGACGACGACGGTGGTGCCCGGGGCCGCGTCGAACTCCTCGACGAGCAGGTTGACCGTCTTGCTGGCCCAGTTGGCCAGGACGGCGCCGGAGAGCTCGACCCGCTCGCCGTCGTCGCCGTACCAGGTCAGGCGCGGGCGGCCGCCGTCGGCGGCGAGACGGGCGAGGAGGGTCGCGACGTCGGGCACGGGGCCCGAGCCGGGGAGCGCGATCTGCATGCGGCCCAGCCTAGGTGGGAAGTCCGCGCGTACGCGGTGCGTACCCCGTACGTGTCAGACGTACAGGTCACCCGGGGGACCTGTACGTCTGACACGTGGGGTGGCGGGCGGAGGAACCGAATGGGCCGCCCGGACGTTCTCTGGTGCTTGGGTCTGCTCTTCGCGGGCCTTTGTGCCGTAGGTCGGCGGAAGTGCGCTCCGGCGTGTCGCCGCGCCGGTGGTTTCGTGACCAGGAAAAGCGACCTGGGAGTGAGACGTGCGCCACGACCTGCGGAAGGACTCGTGAATTACCCGTGGAACCCGTGGGCGATAGCACATTTCCGCTTGACGACTCCAGGCGACACGCGTGTAATTCCATGTATGCAGTTTTCGTAGCGAATACGCAACGGGGCCTGAAACTGCAGGTCTTGCCGGTCAGGCTTGATGGGCCGGTCGATCAGCACGATCTACCGGTCAGGCCTCGGGGCACGGACACGGCATGGAGGGGCACGTCATGTGGAACATGCTGGAATCGGACGTGGAGTTCCCGACTGACGCCGAGAGCGAGGTGGCGCCGGTCGCACCGGTCCTCCCGCTCTTCGGCGAGCTGTATGTGCTGAACGAGCCGGACGACTCCCTGCTCGGGTGGCAGGAGCGCGCCCTGTGCGCGCAGACCGACCCGGAGGCCTTCTTCCCGGAGAAGGGCGGGTCCACACGCGAGGCCAAGAAGGTCTGCTCGGGCTGCGAGGTCCGCGCCGAGTGCCTGGACTACGCGCTTGAGAACGACGAACGGTTCGGCATCTGGGGTGGACTCTCGGAGCGGGAGCGCCGCAAGCTCAAGCGTCGCGCCGTCTGAGCCGGAGGCGTAGCGCAGGGTGAGGGCCGAGGAACGAGGCATCTCGCCCGGAGCGAAGCCGCAGGCTCAGACGGCAGAAAAGCAGAGTGTGAGCGTCTTGACGTCGCCCCGAGAGCCGCTCCGGGAGGGGTGCGCAACCAGCGCACCGTTCACTGCTCCCCGGCGCGTCTGCGGCGTGTCGGCGTAGACGCGCCGCATGATGTGGAGCGAGATGAGCGCTCCACGTACCGACAGCCTGTCGGCCCCCAGCCCGGACCGAGGCCCCGACGCGGGCCCGGCGGGACCGGTGTGGGCCAAGGTCCCGGCCCAGCCCTCCGTGCATCCGCCCGTGGCGGTCACGGTGACCGCCGTCGTGGTCACGCGCGGCAGCAGCCCCTACCTCGCCGCGACCCTGGCCGCGCTGCGGGCCCAGTCCCGCACCCCGGACGACGTGGTGGTGGTCGACGTCGACACCGCCCCGGCGACGTCGGGCCACCAGGACCTGCAGCTCGGCGGCGCCCGCTACGTGGCCGGCGCGGGCGCCCGTACCTTCGGTGACGCGATCCATGCCGCGCTCGCCGCGACCGGTGCCCCGGAGCACGGCTGGTTCTGGTTCCTGCACGACGACTCGGCCCCCGCGCCGGGTGCGCTGGCCGCGCTGACCCGCGCGGTCGAGCACTCGAACGTGGTGGCGGTGGCCGGCGCGAAGCAGCGGCGCTGGGAGACGGGCCCGGACGGCCTGCCGCTCGACCCGGACACGTCCGACCGGGGTGTGCTCGTCGAGGTGGGGCACACCGTGTCGCCGCTCGGCCGGCGCATGACGGGCATCGACGACACCGAGATCGACCAGGGGCAGCACGACTCGCGCGAGGACGTCCTCGCCGTCGGGCTGGCGGGCGCGCTGGTGCGCGTGGCGGTGTGGCGCGAGGTGGGCGGCACCGACCCGGCGTACGGGCCGTTCGGCGACTCGACCGACTTCTGCCGCCGCGTGCGGCTGGCGGGGCACCGCGTCGTCGTGGTGCCGGACGCCGTGGTGCGGCACGCCCAGGTCGCCCTGCACGCTCCCGGCTCCGCGGGCGCCTGTCGCCGAAGCCAGCTCTACCTGCGCCTCACGTCCGTCGCGCCGTGGGCCCTGCCCTTCGCGATGCTCGGGATGGTGGTGTGGGCGCCGTTCGCCGCGGGCTACCGGCTCGCGATGAAGCACCCCGACCGTGCCCGCGACGAGCTGGTCGCGCCCCTGTGGGCCGTGTTCCGCCTGGGCCCGCTCCTGCGTGCCCGACGACGCGCCGCGCGCACCTCGACCGTGCCACGCAGCGTGCTCCGGCCGCTGCTGGGCACCTGGCGCGAGGTCGCCACGGAACGCCGTGACAAGCGGCTCGCGCGCAGCGAGGCCCACCGCGTCGACGCCGCGCCGTCCGAGCTGGAGCAGGCGGAGCTGCAGGTCCTGGCGGTGCGGCGGCGTTCGGCGCTCGCCGTCGTCGTGGTCGCGGCCGTGGGCCTGGCGGCGGCGCTGTTCGGCCCCGGGCTGGGCGCGCTCGCGTCGGGCGGACGGCTGGTCGGCGGGGCCCTGCTGCCGGCCGGCGGCACGACGGCGACCGCGTGGTCGGCGGCGACGTCCGGCTGGGTGCGCGACGGGCTCGGCACGGCCGCTCCGGCCGACCCCCTTCTCCTCGTCCTGTCCGGGCTGTCGGTCCTGGCGGGCGGCACCCTGCAGCACGCGGTGAACGCGCTGCTGCTGCTGGCGCTGCCGCTGGCCGCCGTCGGCGCGTGGGCCGCAGCGGGCACGGTGACGCGCTCGGTGTGGTTGCGGGCGTTGGCCGCGTCCGCCTGGACGGTCGCCCCCGCGTTCCTCGGCGCTCTCGACGGCGGCCTGCTCGGTGGTGTCGTGGCGCACGCGCTGCTGCCCTGGACCGCCGTCGCGCTGGTCCGCGCGGTCGGGGCCCAGGCCGTCGACCAGGTCACGCCCGCCGACGACCCGGCGGACGCCCCGGACGGCGCGGCCTCGCCTGCCATCGCCCCGCACGCTGCCGCCCGCGTTACCCGCCCGAGCGCCGGCTCGCTCGGCGCGGCCGGTGCGGGCGGCCTGCTGCTGGCCTGCGTCGTCGCGGGTGCGCCCGTGCTGCTGCCCGCCGCCGTCCTGGTGCTGGCCGGCGCGATGCTCGTTGCCCCGTACCGCCGCGTGCACCTGGCGCTCGCGCTGGTGCCCGCCCTCGTGGTCGGCGCCCCGCTCTGGTGGACCGTGCTGCGCGACCGCGACCTGGGCCTCCTGACCGCCGAGCCGCTCGCCGGCTCGGGCGTCCCGGCTCCCGGCACCGCCTCCGGGCTGGAGCTGCTGCTCGGCCTGCCGGCCGCGCCCGCCGCCTGGTTCGACGTGCCCGACGGCGGCCCCCTGCTCACCGCGGCCGGTGCCGTGGTCGCGGCGGCCCCGTGGGTGCTCGGCGCGCTGGTCCTGGTGCTGGCGGTCGTCGGGCTCGTGGGTGCGCTGGCCGGGATCGGCCGCAAGGACGTCGCGGGCGCCGCGCGGCGTGTGCCGGCGACGTCCCTGGTCGGCTGGCTGGTCGCCGCGGCGGGCCTCGCCGTGGCCGTGCTCGCGCAGGATCAGGGCCGGTGGGCCGGCCCCGGGCTGTCGCTCCTGCTGCTCGGCCTCGGCGCCGCGGCCGTGGCCGGCGCGGGTGTGCTCACCGGGCACGGCGCGGAACTTCGCGGCTTCCTGGGCGGGACCCGCCGGGTCGCCGTCGTCGGGCTGACGGTGGTTGCGGTGCTGCTCCCCGCCACGCAGGCGGCCGCGTGGCTGACCGCCTCCGGTGGCGTGACGAGCGGCGCCCGCGCCGGGATGCTGCACGTGACGACGGACCCGGTGGTGCCCGCCGTCGGGCAGCAGATGCAGGCGCCGCCCCGGCAGGCCCGGGTGCTCGAGGCGGGCTTCGCCGACGACGGCGCGGTGCGGTACGCGCTGCTCCGCGCCGACGGCTCCCAGCTCGCCGACGCCGCCGTCGCGGCGCGGGCCGCCGCGGTAACCCCTGACGAACGGGTCGGGGACCCGGCGACCGACCCGGCCGCCACGCTCGACGTGGTCGTGGCCGCGCTGACGTCCGGCACGACCGAGGGGGTGCCGCAGCAGCTCGCCGACCTCGGGATCGGGGCGGTGCAGGTCCGCTCGGGTGCCAGCTTCGAGGAGTCGGGCACGGCGCCAGGTACGGACCCCGGCCCCGCCGTCGGCGACCTGGTGGCCACGCTCGACATGGTGCCCGGCATGAGCCGCGTGACCGAGGGGCAGGCCGTCTCGGTGTGGCGCGTGGCGCCCACCGAGGAGCCGGCGCCCGGCTGGGCGCGGATCGAGGAGGACGGCGCGACGCGCCAGGTGCTGCCGTCGGGCGGCACGGCCGTCCACACCGACGTCGAGGCCGGGACCGACGATCGCACGGTCGTGCTCGCGGAGTCCGCGGGCCGGGGCTGGCACGCGTCCCTGGACGGGCAGCGGCTGGAGCCGGTCGAGGCGGAGGAGTCCGCCGGCCTGCAGGCCTTCGAGCTCGGGCCCGACGCCGGGCACCTCGTGGTCCGGTACGACGCACCGCACCGCACGGCCTGGCTCGTGCTCACGACGTTCACGCTGGTGGTCTTCGCCCTGCTGGCTCTGCCGGTGGGACGCAGGAGGGGTCGATGAAGCGCAAGAACCGCACGGTCCCGACCGCCCTGAGGCGGGCAGCGGCCGCGGTGGGTGGCCTGCTGTGCGCCGGGGCCGTCGTGGCCCTCGCCACGACGGGCACGCTGACACCGGGCGCCGCCGGGCAGGACGCCCCCGCGGTCGACGATGCCCGCGTGGTGCCCGTCGCCGCCGCCGAGACGGGGCTCGTCTGCCCCGCGCCCGCCCGGCTGGAGCAGCCCGACGCCGGGGACGACGCGTTCAGCGCCGCCCCGGTCGGGACGACCACGTCGCTGACGACGGCCGTGCTCGACGGGGCCGAGGGCGAGGAGCCCCTGGTCACGACGCTCGGCGGGGAGCAGGGGGCCGACCTCACCGGGCCGCTGGACCAGGGCGCCGACGCCGCGGTGCGCACGGGCGCGCCGCCCGACGCACGCGCGCTGCGCCTGACCCCGGGCGGCGCGACCTATGCGGCCGGGACCGTGGCGTCCGTGACCACCGAGGGCGACCTGCGCGGTCTGGTCGCGGGGCCGTGTGCCGAGCCCGCCGTCGAGCACTGGCTGGTGGGCGGCAGCACCTCGGTCGGGTCGAGCGGCCGCCTGGTGCTGCAGAACCCGGGCCGCACGCCGGCCACCGTGACCCTGCAGGCCTGGGGTGCCTCCGGTCCGGTCGTGCTCGGGAGCCAGTCGCTCGTCGTCGTGCCGGCGGGTGAGCAGGTGGTCACCATGCTGGAGGCCGTCGCCCCCGACCAGAGCCGTCTCACGCTGCACGTCACCGCCGAGGGCGGCCGCGTGGGCGCCTACGTGCAGCACCACCGGATCGACGGGCTGGTCCCCGCGGGGGCCGACCTCGTCGTGGGCGGCGGCGCGCCGGGGCGCACGACGGCGGTGTCGGGCGTGGTCAGCACCGGCGAGACGGTGGACGACGCCCACGCGCCACGGCTCGACGTGCTGGCGCCCGGGGACCGCGCGGGCACGGCCCGGCTCGCGGTGCTCGGCCCCGACGGCCCAGTCCGGCTGCGTGGCGGCGAGGAGCTGCCGCTCGAACCGGGCGCGGTGACGACCCTGTCGCTGGGCGGCCTGCCCGAGGGCACCTACACCGTGGTGGTCGACGCCGACGTGCCGGTCGTGGCCGGTGCCGCCGTGGACCGCAAGGGCAGCGCCGCGCGCGACGCCGTGGTCACCGAGGACCCGTACGACCGGGCCTGGCTCACCGGGCAGGCCGTCGGCCCGTCGGGCGCCTCGGCCGACGGCGCCGTCGCGGTCCCGGAGCACGTCTCCTGGGGCGTGACGCTGGCCGCCCTGCCCGACGACCGTGACCCCGACCGGATCGACGACGCGACCGGCAGCACCGAGGTGACGCTGCGCGGCGTCGGGCCCGACGGCGCCGAGGCCTGGACGCACCAGGTCGACGTGCCCGCGGGACGGACCGTCGAGGTGGGCTGGGCCGAGCTGCACGCGCTCGGCGACGCCGTGGCCGTGGTCGCCGAGCAGCCCGCCGACACCCCCGGGGTGGTGTGGTCGGTGCGCCTGGCCGAGTCCGACGACACGACGCTGTTCTCGGTGCTCGCGCCGACGCCGCCGCTCGCCGCGGACGGCGACGTGCGCGTGCGGCGGGTCGACGCGGCGGGCTGAGGACCGGGCGGGCCGGCCGCGCCACGCGGGCTGCCCGGGGCCGGGCTAGGAGCGCTCGCCGAAGTTCGGGTCGATCTCCTCCGGCGTGCGGGCCAGCAGGTGCGCCACCTGCTCGACGACGACGTCGCGCACCAGGTCGGCGAGGTCCTCCAGGTCGACGGCCCGCACCTCGACGGGGCGGCGGTAGACGACCACGCGACCGGGACGCCCGGCCTCGGCGGGGAAGAACCGCCCGAGCAGCACGCCGCCGTCCTCCCACGGCGCGGGGTCCGACGGCGGCACGTCCTCCACGGCGAACTCGGTGCCGCGCAGGTGCGTGGCCCAGGTGCGGTCGAGGTCCTCGACGACGTCGAGCACGAGGTCGTCGAACCGCTGGGCGCGCGTGCGGTGCGCGGGGGCGCCGGGCGGGAGCATCGGGCCGCGGAGGCCACGGCCGCGCCGGTCCCGGCGCCGGGGCCCGGCCTCCTGCGCGGAGGCCTCGCCGGGCGCCCCGGGGCGGGCGGCCGCGAGCCGGAGCAGGTCGGACTGGGAGGCCTTGGCGGAGCCGGACGAGCTGCCCGTGGAGCCGTTGCCCGAGGTCGAGCCGTTGCCGGGGGTGGAACCGTTGCCGGAGGAGCCGCTGGACGAGCTGCCGGCCGGGCCGGAGCCACGGCCCGAGCGCCGGTTCCGGCCGCGAGGAGAAAACGGAGGCACCTACTGACGATACGTCGGATCGGGGCCGCGATCTGTCACCTGACGCCCGGGTCGCGCGCCTGAATGGTGCTCCAAGGTGGTGCTCCAGGGGCGCGACTTCGGTCGGTTGCGTTGAGATCGGTCCACCGACCGACCGATCTCAACGCAACCGACCGATCTCGACAGGGCACCCCTATCCTGAGGGCGTGCGTGACGATCCCCGCGAAGTTGCGTACCGCAGAGCCCTGGCGCTGGTCACCGCGCTCGTCACCCTGGTCGGCGGGCTCTGGGCGGTGCTGACCCCGGCGTTCCGGGCCCCTGACGAGCCGCAGCACGTCAACAGCGTGCTCCGCCTCGCGTACGGCGGGGGCTGGCCACCGGCCGGCGAGGCGCTGGTGGGCCCCGCGGTCGACGAGGCACGGGACCAGGCCGCGCTCGCGACCGACGTCCCCGGGCGGCACCTGGACCGTGCCGACGTCCCCGCGTTCGTCGACGTCGCGCCCACCCCGGGCGCCGACCGCGGCACGGTGTCGGACCGGAACGCCCTGGCCGACCCGATCCCGCCCGGGACCAGCACGCGGCACCTCGACCCCGAGGCCGTGGACCAGATGACGCAGCACCCGCCCCTATACTACGCGGTGGCCGCCGGGGTGCTGCGAGTCACGGGGCTGGCCGAGGCGCGGTGGGACCACCAGCTCCTCGCGCTGCGTCTGTTCGACGTCGTCCTGGTGCTGCCCCTGCCGTTGCTCGCCGCCGCGTCCGTGCGGCGGCTGGCGAGGTCGCGGCCGGCGGCGCTCGTGGCGGCGTCGTTCACGCTGTTCGTGCCGCAGGTCGGGCACATCCTGGGCAGTGTCACCAACGACGCGCTCGTCACGCTCAGCGGGGCGGCGACCGCGTACCTC
Organism: Promicromonospora sukumoe; assembly: GCF_014137995.1. Lineage (NCBI taxonomy): Bacteria > Bacillati > Actinomycetota > Actinomycetes > Micrococcales > Promicromonosporaceae > Promicromonospora > Promicromonospora sukumoe. The sequence continues at coordinate 641,029 of NZ_JACGWV010000002.1, read as the reverse complement.
TGCGTCCGCGTGCTCACGGGCGACGTGCGACTGCGCACGGCGGCCGCGCTCGGCGCGGTGGTGGGGGTCGGGCTGCTCACCAAGGTGATGGCCGCGTTCGCGCTGCCGGTGGTCGTGGCCGCCTACCTGATGGCGTCCGGCCCGCGTGGCCGCCGGGTGGCCGGCGTGCTCGTGGCGGGCGGCGCGGCGTTCGCCGTCGGCGGCTGGTGGTGGCTGCGCAACCTGCTGGTGCTGGGCACGGTGCAGCCGGTGGGCATCCCGGACCGGTTCCTGGACGACGCGGAGCCGCAAGGACTCTGGTACTTCCTGCGCACCGTCGTCACCAGCCTGACCCGGTCGTTCTTCGGCAACTTCGGCTGGCTGGAGCTCCGCCTGCCCGACGCCGTCTTCTGGACCGCCGCCGTGGTCGTCGCGCTCCTGTGCGCGCTGGCCGTGCTGCGCGGTCCCGCACGCCGGGCCACCGCAGTGCTCCTGCTCCAGCCGGTGGCGCTGTGGTGCGGCGTGCTGGTCAACGCCTGGCCCGACTACGCCGCGCACGGCTGGATCTCCGCGGTCCAGGGCCGGTACCTGTTCGCCGGCCTCCTCGCGCTGAGCGCCGGGACCGCGGTGGGCCTGCTCGTCCTGCTCGGGCCGCGCCTGCGCCGCGCGACGCCGTGGGTTCTCGTCGCGGCGGGCCTGGCCTCGGCGAGCGGCCTCGCCTACGGGTTCTGGGGCTTCTACCAGGGCCCCGGCGAGTCGCCCGCCGACGCCGCGGCCCGCTGGGCCGGGTGGAGCCCGTTGACCGGACCTCAGCTCGTCGTGGCCGGCGCGGTCGTCGTGCTGGTCTGGATCGCGGCGGTGGTGGCCGCTGCCCGGTTCGCCCGCAGCGCGAGCGCCGCCGACACCCCGACGGCGGCCGCCGCGACCGCGCCGACGGCGGCGGCCGGCAGCGGCAGCTCCGCGTAGTAGCCGGGCGGCGCGGGCGCGGCCAGCTCGACGGCGAGCCACACCGCGAGGTCGAGCAGGGTCAGCGCGGTCCACGCCGGGACGAGCAGCCGGGGCCGCGCGGCCAGGCCCGCCGCGATCGCGAGGCACAGCGGGAGCGACACGACCAGCAGGTACCGCGGGTAGACGCCGCCGCTGCTCGCGGCGTACGTGACCTGAACCGTCACCGAGACCACGACGGCGACGACAGGCAGGGCGCGCAGCAGCAGCCGGTCGACCGGCAGGGCGCCCGGCTCGTCGTCCGGCAGCCGGCGCTCACCCTGCTTGCCGCGCCGGCGGAGCGCCACGACCAGCGCGATCACCAGGGGCGTCCACACGAGCAGCACGGCCGTGACGACGAGCGTGCTGCTCGTGAGCGGCGTGCTCGGGGGCAGCCGCCCGGCCCACCAGAACAGGTCGGGCAGGCGGGCCCAGGTCTCGGGGTCGGCGAGCACCGCTACGACGGATCGCTCCTGCCGGTTCTGGTTCGCCAGTGCCCAGTCGAAGTGCGAACCGGTGACCGTGCCGGTCAGCTCCAGGTTGCGCAGGTAGAACCAGCCGCTGGTGGCGAGCACCGCGCCGGGCCCGGCCAGCGCGAGCGCGCCGACGTGCGCCCACCGGCCCCGGCTCTGCGCGGCCCGGACGGCCCCGGCGGCCAGGGCGAAGGCCGCGACCACGGCGGCGATCAGCGCGGCGGACAGCCGGGTCAGCGCGCACGCCGCCGCGACCAGCGACAGCAAGGTGATCAGCCGGGCGTCGAGCCCGCGCCGGACCGCGGTCGCGGCCAGCCCGAACAGGACGGTGACGCCCGTCGCCGCCAGCAGGTCGTTGTAGGCGCCGCCGCCCACGTGCGCGGCGGCGGGCATGGCCCCCGCGAGGAACGCGACGAGCGGGGGCAGCGCGCTGCCCGGCCGGGTCAGCCGGCGCGCGCTCGACCAGGCGGCGAGCACGAAGACCCCGCTGAGCAGCACGTTCACGCCGCGGGCCGCGTAGACGGCGGCGACCGGGTGCCCGGCGTCGGCCAGCGGTCCTACCAGCGGGGCGATGAGCAGGTAGTACAGCGGCGGGTGCTGGGCGGTCCACTGCACGGGGGCGAGCCAGGCGCCGTCGGGCCGCAGCTCCAGCCCGTCCTCGAAGACGGGCAGCTCGCCGTGCCACACCTGGTAGGCGTAGTCGACGTGCGGGGGCTCGTCGCCGGTCGCGTACGGGGCGTCGGCGAGCGCGACGGTCAGGGCCAGGAGCATCCCGGAGAGCACCGCGGCCAGGACCGCCAGGCGTTCGGTCCGTGCGATGCCCGAGTGCGCCCGGCTCATGCCGCGACCACGGGGTCGGTCGCGGCCCCGGGGGTCCCTGCGGCACGCCCGGGCCCGGTGCCGGGGCCGGGCGGCGTCGGGCCGACGGCGGTCCGAGCGCACCAGACCCCCACGGCGAGCGCGAGCGCCAGCCCCGCGGCGACCACCGCCACGAGGACGGCGGCGGGGAACGGGTACCAGTGGCCGACGGCGGCCACGGCCCGGCCGAACGCGCCGAGGCCGCCGCCGTCCGCGGGCCACCAGTACAGGCGCCACACGTCGTGCTGGTAGGCCAGGTGCATGCCGCCGGCGAGCACCAGCACCACCAGCGGCGCCGCCCGCCGCCATGCGGGCCGCAGCACGGCGGCGCCGGCGAGCGCGATGACCAGTAGGCCGACCAGGCCCGTGTAGAGGTAGCGGCCCTGCTGCGCGGCACCGACGTCACCGAACGCGGCGAACTGCTCCCACGAGCCGCGGGCGACGATCCCGGCCAGGGCCGGGACGGGGAACAGGAGCACGAGCGCGGTGAGCCGCGGTACCGGGCGCCGCACCAGAGCGGTGGTCAGCCCCGCGAGGACCAGGACGAGCGCGACGCGGGCCATCCACCACGACACGTCGTGAGCCCGCGCGGCGGCGTGGTCCTGGACGAAGAAGAGCGTGACCATCCGCTCGGCGAACCGCCCGAGCCAGACGTGGCCGCCGTCGGACCAGCCGAAGACCGGGGTGAGGTCGGGCGGGGTGGCGTGCGTGCCGTGCGGCTGCAGCATCCCGTGGACCACCACGTTGCGCACCCACCACGCGACGCCCGGCACCGTGGTGACGGCGACCACCAGCAGCGATGTCACGGCGGATCGGAGGCGCTCGCGGTGTCGCCAGCCGGCCACGAGGTAGGCCAGGAGGATCCAGGCGGGGAACATCAGCGCGAAGCCCTTGGTCAGCAGTGCGAGCGTCGAGACCAGCCCGAGCAGGAGGGCCGTGCGGCGGCCGAGGTCGCCGGTCAGGACCCGGGTGACGAGCAACGTGGCGCACGCCCCGAGGACCACGAGCAGGTTGTCGTTGTTGACCGCGGACTCCAGGTGCGTCAGCTCGGGGACCGCGAGCGGGGCCAGGGCCGCCGCCACCGGGAGGGGCTCCGGGAGCCGCAGCCGCCGGGCCGTCGCGAACAGGAGCAGCGGCAGCGGCAGGGCGAGCAGCGCGTTCCACCAGCGCAGGAGCAGCCAGACCTGGTCCAGCGGCGCGTCCTGCCACCCGGGCAGCAGGCTGACGACGCCCGCGCCCATCAGGTAGTAGAGCGGCGGGTGCTGCACGAGCTGGTTGAAGACGGGGGCCACGCCGTCGGGCCCTTCCGCCGTCATCGTCGCCGGGCCGCCCGCGTCGAGGTACGACGGCCGTTCGCCGCGCGGCGGCACGTCGTCGCGGTCCGCCAGGTGCTGCGGCCCGTCGAGGCTGTCGGCGTCGACGAACCCGCCCGCCGTCACGCCCTGCGTGACGTACGCGGTGCCCGGGCCGGGCCAGGGCCACGCGTCGCCCTGGCGTACCTGGAGGATCAGGTCCACGTGCTGGCGCTCGTCGGGGGAGCGGACGTTGGGGAAGACGGCGGTCTGGCCGAGCATGACGGCCAGGTGCAGCAGCACGATCAGCCACACGACGACGGGGACCGCGCGGGGTCGGGACACGCGTGCAGGGTAGCCACGGCAGGTTGCCCCGACCGGGCGCCCCGGTCACGGCCCGGTAACAGTCATTTCTGGGAACGCAGTGTTCACGCCCTGGTCATGTACCGCTCCTACGCTCGTGAAGCCAGTCACTGCTCCTCCGGACACTGCTCATCGAAGGCACAGGGCCATGAAGCTGTTCGTGCAGATTCCCTGCTTGAACGAGGAAGAGACCCTTCCTGACGTGCTCGCCACGATCCCCCGCAGCATCCCGGGGGTCGACGAGATCGAGATCCTGGTCATCGACGACGGGTCCACGGACCGCACCGTGGAGGTCGCGCGCCGCCTCGGCGTGCGCCACATCGTGCGCCACACGCGGAACATGGGCCTGGCCCGGTCGTTCCGCGACGGCGTGGACTACGCGCTGCGGCACGGCGCGGACGTGGTCGTGAACACCGACGGCGACAACCAGTACCCGCAGGACCGCATCGGCGACCTGGTCATGCCCGTGGTGCTGGGCGACGCCGACATCGTCATAGCGGACCGGCAGACCGCCACCATCGAGCACTTCTCCCCGCTGAAGAAGCTGCTGCAGCAGGTCGGCAGCGCGGTGGTGAACTTCGCCGCCGGCACCGACCTGCCCGACGCCGCGAGCGGGTTCCGCGCCTACTCCCGCGGGGCGCTGCTGCGGCTGAACGTCGTCACGCAGTTCAGCTACTGCATGGAGACGATCATCCAGGCCGGGCACAAGCGCATGCGGATCGTGAGCGTGCCGGTCACGACCAACCCGAAGACCCGGGAGTCCCGGCTCTTCTCGAGCATGTGGCAGCACATCGCCAAGTCGGGGCAGGCGATCAGCCGGTCCTACGTCATGTTCCGGCCGCACACCGTGTTCGTCACGCTCGGGCTGCTGTTCGCGCTCGGGGCCGTGCTGCCGTTCGGCCGGTACGCGGTGCTGCTCGCCACCGGGACCGCGGGGCAGCACCTCCAGTCGATCGTGCTCGGGGCGACGTCGCTGGTCGGCGCGCTGCTCAGCTTCGCCCTGCTCGTGCTCGCCGACCTCCAGCGCACCAACCGGGTGCTGCTCGAGGAGACGCTGGAGCGCCTCAAGGAGGTGCAGTACGGCACGACGACGGGGCCTGCTGCGGTGGACGGCGCGGGCGGCCGTCCGGCGTCGGGCCACCTGCCCGGGACCGCGGCCCGCACGGCGCAGCCCGCGGCCGCCCAGGCCCGGCCCGCCGAGCCCGGCCTCGCGGACGTCCCGGCGGCCGTGCAGTGATCACCTTCGGCACCTACGACGCCGCACGGCACCCCCGCACCGCCGTCCTGGTCGCCGGGCTGCGCGCCCACGGGGTCAAGGTCACCGAGCTGAACCGGCCCCTCGGGTTCTCCACCGCCGAGCGCGTCCGGATGCTCCAGCAGCCGTGGCGGCTGCCGGCCCTCGCGGCCCGGCTGCTGCGGTGCTGGGCCGCGCTCGTGAGCGACGCGGTGCGGCACCGGCGCGCGGAAGGGCGGCCGGCGGCGGTCCTCGTCGGGTACCTCGGCCACTTCGACGTGCTCCTCGCGCGCCTGCTGTACCCCCGCTCCGTCGTCGTGCTCGACCACCTCGTCTTCGCCGGGGACACGGCCGCCGACCGCGGCGCCGCCGGCCTGCGCGTCCGGCTGCTCACCAGCCTGGACCGGCTCGCCGTCGCCTGCGCCGACGTCGTGGTGACCGACACCGACGAGCACCGGCGGATGCTGCCCGACCCGGACAAGGGCGTCGTCGTCCTGGTCGGCGCCCCGGACGAGTGGCGGACCCCGCCGGTCTCGACAAGCTCGACCGGCGAAGGAAGCCTGTCCGTCGTCTTCTTCGGCCTCTTCACCCCGCTCCAGGGCGCCCCGGTCCTCGCCGCCGCCCTGCGCGACGCCGTCGCCGCGCGCGCGCCCCTGCGCGTCACGATGGTCGGCACCGGCCAGGACCTGCCGCGCGCCCGCGAGGTGCTGGCCGCGACACCCGGCGTCACCTGGCACGACTGGGTCGAGCCCGGAGAGCTGCCCGCCCTGGTCGCCGCGCACGACGTCTGCCTCGGCATCTTCGGCGACACCCCGAAGGGCCTGCGCGTGGTGCCGAACAAGGTCTACCAGGGGCTCGCGGCCGGCTGCGTCGTCGTCACCTCGGACACCCCGCCGCAGCGCCGCGCGCTCGGCGAGCACGTCGAGCTGGTCCCCGTGGCCGACGCCGCGGCGCTCGCGGCCGAGCTCGTCCGGCTCGGCGACCCCGCGGCGCTGGCGGCGGCCCGGGCGCGGGCAGCGCGCGGCCGCGACCGCATCCGGCCCCAGGTGGTCGCCGAGCCGCTCGTGGCGGAGCTGCGCCGGCGGGACGCGCTGTGACCGTCCCGCCCGGAGCGACTGCGCGGCCCGACGCGCCGTCGTCCGGCGGCCCCGGTCCCGGCGACGACGGCGCCCGGGGCCGGCTCGTGCCCGCCGCGCTCGCGCTGCTCCGCTCGCCGTGGGTCCGGTGGGGCTTTCTCACCGTCGCGCTCGGGCTGGCGCTCTGGTACGTGCTCGGCAACCGCGAGGCGCTGCTCCGGGCCGCGGCCGGGCTGTCCGCGGCCGAGGTGACACTCGTCGTCGTGCTCGGCGTGCTCTACGTGTGGTGCACCCTGCTGGCGTGGCGGGCCGTCCTCGCGGACCTGGGCTCGTCGCTGCCGCTGCGCGCCGCCGTCGCGGTGTTCGGCATCAGCCAGCTCGGCAAGTACGTGCCGGGCGGGGTGTGGAACGTCGTGGCCGCCGCCGAGGTGGGCGCGGGGCACCGCGTGCCGCGCAGCCGGTCGGCGGCCGCGATGCTGGTGGCCGTCGCGGTCTCGGTGGCCTCGGGCGCGGCGGTGGGCGCGGTGGCGCTGCCGTTCGTCTCCGCGGGCGCGCTCGGCGCGTGGTCCTGGGTGGTGTGGGCGGCGCCGGTGGTGGTGCTCGTCCTCGCGCCGCCCGTGCTGAACCGGCTGGTCGGCCTGGCCCTGCGCGCCGCGCGGCGCGGCGCCCTGGAGCACCCGACCACCTGGGGCGGCCTGGGCCGTGCCGCCGCGTGGTCGGTGGCTGGCTGGCTGGTCGCGGGGCTCCAGCTCTGGGTGCTGTGCGGGGCGCTGGGCCTGCCGCTGACACCCCGGACGTTCGCGCTGGCGACGGGCGGCTGGGCGCTGGCGTGGACCGCGGGGTTCTTGTTCGTCGTCGCGCCCGCGGGTGCGGGCGTGCGTGAGCTGGTGCTCGCGGCGGTGCTCGCCGGGGCGCTCCCGGGCCCGGCCGCGGGGCTCGCGGTGCTGGTCAGCCGGGTGGTCCTGACCCTGGTCGACCTCGCGTTCGCGGGCGCCGGGCTGCTGCTCGCACGGTCCGCCGGGCGAATTGGTGCCGGATCACCGCCGTTACGCCCGTGAATGCCCGGCGTGTTCGGCACGTCCTACCCGGTCAGCGGCGTAGTCTCGGCGCGTGAGATCGGTGAGACAGTGTTCGCGCTCGGCCTGCACCAATGCGGCTGTGGTGACGCTCACGTACGTGTACGCGGACTCGACCGCGGTCTTGGGTCCGCTGGCGCACCTGGCCGAGCCCCACAGCTACGACCTGTGCGCGGAGCACGCCGAGCGGCTGACCGCGCCGCGCGGTTGGGAGGTGGTCCGCCTCATGCCGGAGTTCGAGGACGCCGGGCCGAGCCCCGACGACCTCTCCGCCCTCGCCGACGCCGTGCGCGAGGCGGGCCGACGTCGTCGTCCCGCCGAACCGCCCACGGTGACCGAGACGGCGCGCCGCGGCCACCTGCGCGTCCTGCGCGCGGACGACGACAACTCGGCCTGACCCGCCTGCTCCGTGTCAGACGTACAGGTCACTCCCGTGACCTGTACGTCTGACACGTGAGGGGGTTACGGGACCCAGGCGCACGCGGCGTGGCCCGCGCCCGAGAGCTCCAGGTTGCCGGCGTCGTGCGGCACGAAGACGGACTCGCCCTGCGTGAGGCGCAGCGGCCCCTCCTCGGAGCGGTCCGCCGTGAGCGTCAGCTCGCCGTCGAGGCACAGCAGGATGCGCGGCCCCGTGGCCGGCAGCGCCACGGGCTCGGCCGGGTCGACGTCGGCGGTCGTGAGCGCGAACTCCGTGACCGGCACGCGGTAGGTGTGCACCTGGCCGCGGCTGCCCGCCGTCGTCACCTCGGGGGCGGCCGGCTGCTGCGGCGCGAACACGGTGCAGGCGACGAGGTTCTCCTCGTCCACGAGCTTGGTCGTCAGGCCCGCGCGCAGCACGTTGTCGGAGCTCGCCATGATCTCGATGCCCACGCCGGACAGGTAGGCGTGCACCACGCCCGCGGGCGTGAAGGCGGCCTCGCCCGGCTCGAGCGAGAACCGGTTCAGCATGAGGGACGCGATGGCGCCCGGGTCGCCGGGGTGCTGCTCCGCCAGGTCGACCACCGTACGGTCGGCGCGCTCGAACGGGGAGCCGGCCGCCAGGCGGGCCCGCACCGAGTCGAGGGTCGCCTCGATGTCGGCGGCGCAGGCCTCGTCGGCGCGCGCGGACAGCAGGTGGTTGAACGCGTCCCGCATGCCGTCGTGGCTGCGGTCGTGCAGCAGCGCCGAGCGGACCGCCTCGACCATGTCGCCCGCCAGGCCCTCCAGCACGTCCAGGATGGTGCGCGGCGTGCGGAAGCCCGCCAGCCCCTCGAACTGTGAGATCGCGACGATCATCTCGGGCTTGTGCTGGTCGTCCTTGAACGACCGCTTGCCCGACGTCAGGGCCATCCCGGCCTTGTTCTCGCGCGCGAACCCCTCCCGGGCCTGCCGCGGCGAGGGGTGCACCTGCAGGGACAGCGCCTTGCGCGCGGCCAGCACCTTCAGCAGGTAGGGCAGGCGGGGGCCGAACTGCTCCGCCACACGGTGGCCGAGCGTCTGCACGGGCGCCTCGCGGACCAGCCGGTCCAGGGCGACGTGGTCGACGTCGTCGTCGTGCGTGATCCGGCTGACGGACGGCGCGCTGGGGTGCGCGCCGAGCCACATCTCCGCCTGCGGCTCCCCGTCGGGCTCGGTGCGGAGCAGGGTGGGGATCGCGTCGACGGACCCCCAGTCGTACCGCTGGATCGTGTTGTTCAGCGGCAGGGGCACGTGGAACTGGGCAACGGCAAGCACCGCGTCAGGATAGCCCGGAGGGCGTGCACGGGTGGGGAGAGTTGGGGCGAAAGTGATATTTGCCCCGGGCGTTCACCCCGTCCGCCGCGCCCGGTGACGCGCCCGGTTCTCCGGTGAAGAGCCCGTGCTCCTACTATGCGCTGGTGCACTCAGAAGCCGTCCCCCGGGCGGGCCGAATCCCCGAGATCCATGGTCTGCGCGGACTGGCCCTGGTCCTCGTGGTCCTGTTCCACCTGTTCGGCAACGGCCGCGTCTCCGGCGGCGTCGACGTCTTCCTGGCGCTCACCGGCTTCCTCGTGACCCGTTCGCTGGTCGGCCGCGTGGAGCGCGGGGACCTGCGTCTGGTCGAGTACTACGGGCGCACGTTCTCCCGGCTGTCGGCCCCGTCGCTCGTCGTGCTGGCGGCGACGGCGGCCATCATGGTCCTGGTCCTGCCGCAGGCGATGTGGCAGAGCACCCTGCGGGAGATCGGTGCCTCGGCGGTCTACCTGCTGAACTGGGAGATGATCCACTCCCAGCTCGCGTACGGGGCGGCCGGCCCGTCGGCCAGCCCCCTGCAGCACTTCTGGTCGCTGGCGGTGCAGGGCCAGTTCATGATCGTCTGGCCGGCGCTGCTCCTGCTGCTCGCCGTCGTCGCGCGCAAGTGGTTCCGGCCCACGCTGGCCGTCGTCACGGTCCTGGCCACGGCGGCGTCCCAGGTCTTCGCGCTCCACGTCGGGGCCGTCGACCAGCCGCTCTCCTACTTCCACTCGGGCACCCGGTTCTGGGAGCTCGGCCTCGGCGCGGCCCTGGC